>JANXWS010000082.1 GCA_025351005.1 Pseudomonadota bacterium
CCGGCCAGCGCGCCTCACGAATCGGCAGACTGACGATGGCCGCGAGCGCGGCGAGCAGCATGTCGAGGACCCAGACCCACTGGTAACTGCCGGCGCGGGCCAGGACGCGGCCGCCAATCCACGCACCGAAGAACGCGCCGACCTGGTGCGTGAAAAACGTGACGCCGAACAGTGTCGCCAGGTGGCGCGGCCCGAACAGCTTGCCGACGAGTGCTGCCGTCGCAGGCACCGTACCAAGCCATGTCGCGCCGAGCACGGCCGAAAAAATGTAAAGCGTCAGCAGCGTCTTTGGCGCGGCGAGGTAACACCCGATCGCCACGACGCGCGTCGCGTACAGGGCGACCAGCAACATCTTCATGCGGTAGCGGCCGCCGAGCCACCCGATCGCGACGCTGCCGCATACGTTCACGAGGCCAATTACGCCGAGCGCAATGCCCGCCGCCGACGGCGGCAGTCCGCACAAGGCGATCTCGTTCGGCAAATGCGTGACCAGAAACGCGACGTGAAAGCCGCAAGCAAAAAACCCCGCGTGCAGGTACCAGTAACTTCGTTCCGCAAACGCGAGCCGCAGTATCTCGGCCACCGGGGGCCGCGACTCGCGGACGCCACCCGCGGCGGCCGCCGACACCGGCCCGGTCGCCGGGCGCGCGAGCAGCGTCGTCAGCAGCGCCGCGCCCGCCAGCGTCCAGAGCGCCGCGGCCCAGCCGGCCGCCGCGATCACAGCCTGGCTCAGCGGCGCAAACACGAACTGTCCGAGGGACGCGCCCGAGCTTACGACTCCCGCCGCAAACGCCTGCCGCTCCGCCGGGACATGCTTCGCAACGGCGCCGATCAGGATTGCGAAACTGCCGGCGCCGGCTCCCACGGCCGACAACACGCCGATCGTGGCAAACAGCCCGCTGGCGCCGGTCAGGACCGGGGCTAACGCGAGCCCGGCCGCCAGCAGCAGTCCGCCGAGCACGATCACGCGCGACGTGCCGATGCGGTCGGCGACGATCCCGAAGAACGGCTGGGATGCGCCCCACAACAGCTGCCCGACGGCGAGCGCGAGGCTCACGGTCGCAATACTGAGCCCGGTCGCCGCGAACGGCCGGACGAACAGGCCCAGGGACTGGCGAATGCCGGTGGTCACGGCGACCAGCAGCGCGGCAGCGCCGATCACCCTCCACGGCGTCGCGGGCCGCGCCGGAATCTGATCGCCCATTCGCCGCGGCCTCCCCGGGGACTACGCGTCAAATGATCGCATGGTTGCGGCAGTGGCGGAATTGCGCGGCGCAGGTCGATTTCGTATCGTCGCCTGCATGCCGGTAGCCTCTGCATCGTCGCCCGCGCGCGTGTTGTCACCCTTGGTGCTCGCGTGCCTCGCGGCGACATGGCTCGTCTGGGGCTCGACGTACCTCGCAATCAAGTTCGCGCTCGCCGGTTTTCCACCATTCTTGATGATGGGATCACGGTTCGTCGTTGCCGGGGCGCTGCTGCTCGGGTACACGGCGGCTCGCGGGGCGCCGCTGCCGGGGCCGCGTGCGTGGCGCAATGCGGCGATCGTCGCGGCGCTGATGCTCGGCTGTGGCATGGGCGGGACCGCGTATGCGGAGTTGTCGATCAACTCCGGCCTGGTCGTGGCCTTCATCGCCGTGACCCCAATGCTCGTCGTGCTGATGAGCCTGCCCTTTGGCGTTCGGCCGGGACGCCGCGAGGTCGTCGGCATCCTGGTGGGCCTCGCCGGAGTCCTGATGCTGGTCCGCGGCGCAGGCTTCAGCAGCTCACCGCGGGGGCTCGGCGCCATGGTCGTCGCCTGCTGCGGCTGGTCGCTTGGCAGCGTGCTCAGCCAGCGCAGCCTCCCGCTTGCGGATGGCGCGCCGGGCTTCGCGAGCGAAATGATCGCCGGCGGCGTGCTGCTGCTCACGCTCGGACTGCTGGCCGGCGAGCGGCTGACATTCCCGGCGCCCGCGGCGGCCTGGATCGCGTGGCTGTATCTCGTGACGTTCGGTTCACTGATTGCCTTCAACGCCTACATGCTGCTGCTCGCCCGGGCCTCCGCCGGACTGGCGACGAGCTACACCTACGTCAACCCCCTCATCGCGCTGCTACTCGGCGTCGCGATCGGCGGCGAGCACGTGACTGGCTGGGAGTGGCTGTCCGCGGGGATCATCGTGGCAGGCGTCATCCTGCTGCTGTCGGGCCGACGCTGACGGGCGGGGGAGAGCTGCGGCCATGCGCGTTGTCCGATCGAGCGAGTACCGCCGCATGCGCTGGAAAAACGGCCAGGGCGAGACCGCGGAGATTGCGATCTCACCGCCCGCGGCCACCGTCGACGATTTCGACTGGCGGATCAGTATGGCGCGCATCGAGGCGGACGGGCCGTTCTCGCGCTTTCCTGGGGTCGACCGCACGCTGGCCGTCGTCGCGGGATCCGGCCTCGAACTCGCCGTGGACGGCCGGCAGCCGGTCACGCTCTTCGCAGGCAGCGCCCCGTACCCGTTTCCCGGCGACAGCGCTGCGTACGCGGCCTTGCGCGCGGGCGTTGTGACGGACCTGAACGTCATGACGCTGCGGACCGGCTTCTGGCACCGCGTCCGCCGCGTGACCGCAGCCGGGTCGATTGCACTTGGGGCCAGCGCGGTGGTGGCGGTGCTCGCCTGCGGCGATGACGTTCGACTGCAATTCGACGAAGTGCCGGCGGAACTTGGAGTGTTCGACAGCATCGTCACGGAGCACGGCGCCGCGAGGCTCGAGGTCCTTGCGGCGGGCGAGGGCGGCTTGATCCTGGTAGAAATCGGCCGCGCCTGAGACCGGCTGGAAAGAGGGCTGGCCGGTCGGTCTAGACTAGCGACCTGCGCGGAGTCGTCCGCGTCGCGACCCCGGTGTGCAAGTGACCGAAGCAGACCTGCAACATTATCTCGACGCGCACATCCCACCGGCACGGGCGCTCGGCGTGCGCGTCGAGGAAGTCGGTGCGGAGCGGGTGCGCCTGTCGGCGCCGCTCGGGCCCAACCTCAATCACCGCCAGACGGCGTTCGGCGGCTCCGTCGCATCGCTCGCGGTGCTGGCGGGCTGGAGCTGGCTGCGCGCCCGCCTGGCCGCGCATCCCCGCGTGCCGGCGCTCGTCGTGCAGCAGCAGACGGTCGAGTACCTCGCGCCGATCGACGACGCATTCGAGGCGATCTGCGAGGCACCGTCGGCGGCGGCATGGGAGCGCTTTGAAAAAGCGCTGTCGTCGCGAGGCCGGGGCCGGCTCGAGCTCACGGCCGAGGTGCGCTGCCGGGGGCGTTGTGCGGCGACGTTTCGCGGGCGATACGTCGCGGTCGCGGCCGATTGAGCATGGCCCGCGTGTGCCTCGGGCCGGGACGTCAGCCGCTCGGCGCGATCCGGTGGAGGGTGACCGCACCGCTCAGCGTTGAATCGTCGAGCGACAGGTACAGGTGCCGGTCGCTCACGGCCAGATCGAAGCGCATCCGGCGCGACAGCCGCGACGCGAGCGCCCCGAGGAAGTCGCGGTCCAGCGAGTGGATTTCGATGTGCTCGCCCCTGTGAATCGTCTCGCGGGCCAGGCGCTCCAGCAGCGTAGCGACGTCCCGGTGCGCGTAGACCACGACGCGCGGCGCGGCCTTCGCCGCCTTGTGGAGCCGCGCCGCATCCGGCGTGCCGATCTCGATCCAGCTCCGCCATGCTCCGGTGAGGTCGCGAACGGTGAGCGCAGGAGCGTCGGGCTCCGACAGCCCGCGGGAGAATTCGAGGCCGTCCGTGTACTCCAGGCAGTAGGCGAGCACGCGGGTCAGGAGGAACTCCTCGGTCTCCGAGGGGTGACGGGCGACGCGGAACTCGAGCGCTTCGTAGACGCCGCGGTCGGCGTCGTTCAAGGAGATCTGGAACGTGTAAATCGTCGCGCCGAGTACCACGGATGTCCCATTCGTTGCAGCTGGCGGCGCACGACGGCCGCGCGACGGTGGGCCGCGTCGCGGGTGCCGGGTCGCGGCGGCAGGCGCTTCCTGCCGGCGGCGAACTGAACCGGCGCTAGGCGCGGCGCCTGAGTTCGGACGGTAACACGGCCAGCAGGCGGTCGACCTCGGGACGGGTGCCGACCGTGACTCGCGCCCACGTGTCATAGCGCGCGAACGGCCGTCCGACCTGGATGCCCCTGTCGAGCATCGCCTTCGCGAATTCCCGCACCGGGCGGCCGGTGTCGAAGAACACGAAGTTCCCCTGTGACTGCGCACGGGCCATGCCGGACCGGTCGACGGCGGCTTCGATCCGGTTGCGGTCCGCGATCAGCGCCTTGCGCGTCTCGGCCAGGAATCCGTGGGCGCCGAGGCTCGCGCGGGCCGCGCGCAGGCCGGTGATATTCGGCCAGGCGAGCTGCTTGGCGCGCAGCCGGGCGGCGAGCGCCGGGGTCGCGATCGCGTAGCCGACCCGCAGTCCCGCGAGGCCGTGGATCTTGGAGAAAGTCCGCGTCACCAGCAGGTTCGGCTGCTCGTTGACCAGCTCGACGACGGTGCCGACGCCGTCGGCATCGGCGAGATCGATGTACGCCTCGTCGACCAGCACCAGCGTGGCCTGCGGTACCGAGCGGACGAAGCCTGCGATCACCTCCCGCCGCAGTGCCGTGCCGGTCGGATTGTGGGGATTGCAGACGTACACGAGGCGCGTGTTCGGCGTGATCGCGGCGTGCATGGCGCCGAGGTCGTGGCGATGTCCGGCGTCGAGCGGCACGCTGCGTGTCACGACTCCGAACTTGGCGGCGAATTCGGGCAGGTCCTCGAAGGTCGGTTCGGCCGCAATCAGTTCCCCGCCCGCACCGCCTTCTGCCGCGAGCAGCCCCGCCATGTTGAGGATCTCCCCCGATCCCGAGCCGATGACCAGCTGCGAGCGGTCGAAGTGCTCGCGCTCCGCCAGCGCGTCGACGAGTCGCCGGATCGAATCGAAGGCGTAGCGAGGCGCCTCGTCGGCACTGGCCAGGATCTCGCGGCGCGCCTCCGGCGACGGCCCGTAGGGATTCTCGTTGCTGCTGAGACGGATCAGCCCGTCGGGTCTTGCCGCTGCCGGCGCGGCGGACGTGGCCGCCCTGCCGATGCCGGCCGACAGCGGCGCGAGCAGTGCAGCGGCGCCGAGCAGGGCGCTGCGCCGCGACAGGCGCGGCGCCAGCGCGGTCGGAACGATGGGGCCGTCGGCGCGATCGGCCGGTAGGGCGGAGACGAAAGGCATGGGGCGGCTCCTCTTCAGGCGGTCACGATCAATCGCCCCCGATCGTGGCCGGGGCGGGCGGACTTGCCAAGCGCTGTCGCGGAACACGCTCCATGACGTGCGGCGAGCCGCGGCCGCACGGCGTTGTTGCGCCGCACCAGCCACCGCCGTGACCGTCGACGGAACGACGGTATCCGCGCGACGTGATGAGCCGGGCTCGATCTCCGACCGGCCGGGCAGGGCTCCCCGCCGGCGCACCTTCCGGTGTAACGTCGCACGTCGCCGACCGGACGTCCGCGCCGAAATCCTCCACGGAGCCGCCGATGCGCCCATCAGCCTCGTACCCGGCGCCGCTGACGAGGGCTCGGCTCATCCGTCCGGCCGGATCGGCGTCGCCGCAGCTGCCGCCGACGGCACCGGCGCTCGAGGTCATGACCGACTTCGCCGCCGAGACGCCGCACGTGGTCACGGGCGACCGCAGGATCGACGAGGCGCTGCACGACATGATCGTGTTCGGCGTCCGCCTGCTGCTCGTGGTCCGCGACTCGGACGTCGTCGGGGTCATCACCTCCTACGACATCCAGGGGGAGCGCCCGATCCAGTTCCTGCAGGATCCGTTCCGCAGCGCCGCGCCGCACCGGCACGTGGACGTGACCGTCGCCGACATCATGACCCCGATCGAGGAGATTCGGCCGCTCCGGTACCGGTGGGTCGTCGGCGCGACGGTCGGGGAGATTGCCGACCATTTTCGGTCGAGCCCGGACATGCACCTTCTGGTCGCGGCCGATGACGGCACCGAACACGGGGTCGTGATCCGCGGCGTCTTTTCGCGCACGCGCCTCGAGCGCCAGCTCGACGCCTGACCTGCGCCTCGCCGCCGGCGCGACAGCCGGTCAGCGGCGCGCCGCGGGACGGGCGCCGCGCTGATGGCCGCGCGCGGGTTCCGGCGCGTCGCGCCAGTTCGTGCCGATGCGGGCCTCGACGTACTCGCGTATCAGGCGCCGCACGACCTGCGAGGGAGTGACGTCGTCGGCCGCGCACAGCCGCTCGAACGCCGCCTTCTTGCGCGGGTCGATCAGTACCGTCAGGCGCGCCGTTCGCTGCTCGTTGGTCGCCACCGCGACGCTCCGCCAGGATGTCCGTCCAGTTTACATCGAACTCGAACAGGATGATAATCAAACGCACCGGTCGCCGCCCGCGCACGCCGCACCGGACCGGTCGCTCCCACCCCACGGCGGATCCGAGTTGGACGTGTCGTTCTCGTACCTGAACGCCTGCCTCGTGCTGCTCCTGGCGTGGGGCGGGATCGGGGCCGCCGGGCTGCTGCGACCGCGCAGCGTCACCTTCGCCGGCCGCACGCTGTTCCCGCTCGGCGCGCTGTGCGGCATCGCACTCGCGGTGTGCGCCGCGCTCAGCCTCGGCATGCCCGTCGAGCACGCCGTGCTGCCGCTCGGCCTGCCGGGCCTGCCCTTCCACATCCGGCTCGACGCCCTGTCGAGCGCGTTCCTGTTTCTCCTCGGCGCGACCTCCGCCGGCATCTCGATATTCTCCGCCGGCTATTTCCGCAGGGGCGAGGGCGCGCTGCCCGGGATGCTGTGCCTCCAGTACCACGTGTTCCTCGCCGCCATGGGCGGCGTGCTGCTCGCCGACGATGCCTACGCGTTCATGGTCGCGTGGGAGACCATGGCGCTCGCGTCCTACTTCCTGGTGACGACCCAGCACCGCATCCCGGAGATCCGCCAGGCCGGCTTCCTGTACCTGCTGATCGCGCACGTAGGCGCGATCAGCATCCTGCTCAGCTTCGGCATCCTGCAGGGCGGCAGCTGGCAGTTCACGTTCGACGCGATGCGGGCTGCGCACCTGAGCCCGCCGTGGGCGAGCGCTGCGTTCGTGCTCGCGCTCTTCGGCTTCGGGGCCAAGGCCGGGCTCGTGCCGATGCACGTGTGGCTGCCGGAAGCGCACCCGGC
>JANXWS010000004.1 GCA_025351005.1 Pseudomonadota bacterium
CCGGGATGTGGCCGGACGCCGGCAGCCCGACCAGCGTGAAGCCGATCGCCGGGAGCGAGTAGAACGCCGCGTTCGCCGTGCTGTGGCAGGTCTGGCAGTCGCCGCTCGGGTTCGGCGCGTAGGTGTGGATGTCGATCAGCGCCGGCGTCGTCGCGAAGTTCGGAACCTTGTGGCAGCTCGCGCAGGTCGAGGTCGTCGACGTCGGGATGTGGTTCTTCGGCATGCTGCCCGACGCCACCGTCCACGGCAGGGACACGGAGTGGCAGTAGCTGCACTCGGCCGTGGTCACCAGGTGGCTCGGGCCCTTGCCGACCGCCTGCACCCTGTTGTGGCAGGAGCTGCACGTGCCGAACACGTTGATGTGGTTGAACCTGGCGAGCGGCTTCCAGCCGAACGGCGTATGGCACTGCGAGCAGTCGTTGGCGGAGGTGATGTGATTGGTCGGCTTCGGGCTCGCGCCGATGCGGGACCCCGCCGAGTGGCACGAGAAGCAGTCCTTCGGCGTGCCCTTGAAGATGCCGCCGACATGGCAGCTCTCGCAGGGCACGTCCTGGTGGAGTCCCAGGAGCTCGAAGCCGGTCGAAAAGTGGTCAAACGTCGAGACGGCGGCGTTCGCGGCCAGCGGCAGCAGCAACCCGAACGCCACGGCCGCGAGCGCGAACCATGCCGAGCGCAGTCCTGCGTCCTGCGGTGCGAGCTTCACTACGTGGTGCCGCCTCTAGTTCTAGTCTCGGCGTCCAGCCCGGGCACAACCCGCCTGCTCCGTACGGCCCGGACGCCGGTCTCCAACCTGGATTGATCTTATTTCGGGGGTGACAAAACGCAACCGCGCTTGCGTCGCGGGGGAGCGACAGCGCTGCATGCCGTTGGCAAACATCCGACCAGATCACAGTCCGAAATACGCCGTGCGGGTGCGGCGTCCGTGCGCAGTCGCACCCCGTCAGCGCGGCCGCTGCCGTTATTGCATGGAACGCGCCCGGCACGCTACGGCGCAGTTGACATAAATCAGCGACAAGTGCCCAAGAATCCGGCGGGGCTCGCGAACGGCCGTGGGCCTGTGGCCCGCCGACGCTGGCCGTCGCCCATGGCGCGCGCGGCGGCGCGCGTATGATGCCTCGACCGCGGCGAGGGCTGCGAACAGCCAGCGCGAATCGCTGCCACGATCGCCGGCCACGTCGCAAGCCGCGGCAGCGGCTCCGCGGCCGAATTCGACAGAGGACCGTTCATGTCACGTGTGCTGCATCTCGGGCTTGCCTCGCTGGTCCTTCTTGGCGGCTGCGCGAGCGGCCCCGCCGACGTCCACGAGTACCTGGATCAGCAGACCGCGATCACGGTCAAGGTCGTGAGCGCGCCCGCGGTCTACGCGCACGAGGCACCCGAGCTCGCGGCCAACGTACGGGACTACCTCTCGGTCGGCGCGGTCGAGCTCAACAACATGGGCGCGCACAGGAACTACCTCGCGCTGATCGCCTGGAGCACCATCGACCGCAAGCGCACGGGCGTGCCGCCGGCGGCGCTGCCCGAGCGCATCGAGATCAAGCTCGGGGGCCAGGACCGCCAGTTCGAGCCCGCCACGCACGAGGCGCGCAGTATCGGCATCGGCGAGCCGGTGCTGAGACCCGACCTCGGTTACCTGGGGGAGAGCTGGTACGAGGTGACGACCGCGGACCTTCGTGCGTTCGCTGCGGCGCCGCCCGAGTCGATCGAGCTCCTCGGCAACGAGCTCCACCTCACCTACGCCAGCTGGCACCGCGAGGACGCGGCGTTCCAGAAGTTCGTCGAGGAGATGGCGAACCCGGTGACGACCCAGAAGATCAACCGCTGACGACGGTCCGGGTGCCTGCCAGCTCCCCGGCCGCGGCGGGGCGCTAGAGGCATCCGGCCGGGCTGTCAAGGCGGGTGTTGTCCGGACCCCGCGGAGGGACGACCGCACGCGCCGATCCGCTCCATTGCAACAGACTGAATTCGTTAATATTTATTTGGTACTGGTCGTACCGGGTCGCTTGCTGCGGTGCGTTTTTTTATGGAGCCGTGAGATACGCAATTTTTTGGCCCGGGCGCCTGAGGCATACTGATTTCTGGGTCAACTGCCGGCAACAATCGCGGAGACGGGATCGCAGATGGAACGGCGGCTGCATACGCGCCACAGGGCGCGCACAACGGTCTACGTACAGATTCCGGGTCGTCGCGGCAAGCTTTGCCGTGCCCGAAACCTGAGTGCGAACGGCGTTTTCGTCGAGACCGAGAACCTCGGCCTCCACAAGGGCTCGGTGGTCGAACTGGCCTTTGCGATCAACCTCGGGGCGGTCACCAAGATTCATCGCCGGACCGCCATCGTCGCGCACGTGTCGCGCGGCGGCACCGGCCTCAGGATGGAGAGCTACGTCAGCCGCTGACGCCAGACGAGTCCACAGTCGGGTCCATGTCGTGGCGCCGCAGTCGCAAGGCTCGGCGCCTCTTTTATGCCCGGGGTCCCGTCGACCGACCCGTGAACCACCCTGACGCCCGACCATGAAGCACGCCGACCGCACGTTCAAGTACTACGACTTCTTCATGGCGGCGTACGTCTGCATCCTGCTGTGCTCGAACCTGATCGGGCCGGCGAAGGTGTCGACGGTGCACGTGCCGCTGATCGGCTCGGTCACGTTCATGGCGGGCGTGCTGTTCTTCCCGATCTCCTACCTCTTCGGCGACATCCTGACCGAGGTCTACGGCTACGCGCGCGACCGCCGCGTCGTCTGGGCCGGCTTCGCGGCACTGATCTTTGCCTCGGTGATGGCCGCGACCATCGTGCACCTGCCGCCGGCCGACTGGTGGGCCTCGAAGCAGCCGGCGGTCGAGACGATATTCGGCTCGACGCCACGGATCGTGGCCGGGTCGATCATCGCCTTCTGGTGCGGCTCGTTCGTCAACAGCTACGTGCTCGCGCGCATGAAGATCCTGACGTCCGGGCGCTGGCTCTGGACGCGCACGGTCGGCTCGACGCTCTGCGGCGAACTGGTCGACTCGGCACTCTTTTATACGATCGCGTTCTACGGCAGCTGGACGACCGCGGATCTCATGCAGGTGACGATGACGCAGTACGTGCTGAAGAGCGGCTGGGAGATCCTCGCGACGCCGCTGACCTACAAGATCGTCGGGTTCCTGAAGCGGACGGAACACGAGGACTACTACGACCGCGACACCGACTTCACGCCGTTCTCCCTGCGAGCCTGACGCGGCGCGGTGATGCGCGGACGGGATCGGCGGGCGCTGAAACCGGCGACCGCTGCGCGTCGATCCGCACCGGGCGCTGACGGCAACCCGGCCGTATCCGGACGTCACGGCCGCGTTTGAGCAGGGCTGGCTCGAATTCTCCGCTCCCAGCCGGCACGTGTCGGTTGAATTCCGGTCCTCGATCGCCACCGGCGGCGCAGCAGTCGCCCTGATCGACCTAGGCGTGCGGGATCAGTATTGCCGCTGCTCGGCCGCTCCCGCGTCGAACGGATGACTACGTCCTTCAGCCTGCGTTTGAGTCGATCCCGGCGATGTCGCCGGGGCTGCGACGCATCAGCGTCTGGTGCCCGAGCGCGTCACCTTTGACCGTGCTTGATCGTCGACGGTTCGACTCGCCCTTGCAGAGCTACGGCGGCCGCCGGCCCTGGTGGCTCGGCAGCCCGTCGTCGGGCCGGTCCCAGGCGGGTGCATCGACCATCCAGATGTGGTCCGCAGGCGCGACGCCGGACGGCGCGTCGAGGCTGCCGACCGTCACGTCGACCTCGGCCGGTCGGGCGCTGCAGCGATAGGTCAGCGGCGTGCCGCAGTGCTCGCAGAACCCGCGCCGGACGCCGGTCGAGGACTCGTAGTCACGCGGCGCGCCCGCCGTGCACTCGAAATCCCTTGCGGCGACGGTCAGCCATGCGACGACATGCGCGCCCGCGGCGCGCCGGCATGACTCGCAGTGGCAGAACGTGGCCGGGTACAGCAGCGGCCCCAGCCGATAGCGCACCGCGCGGCACAGGCACCCGCCGGTCAGTTGCTCGCTCACGGCCTCGCCTCCCGGGCTGCCAGGCCGTGCAGCCGGCCGTCGACCCATTCTATCCAGTGGCGCACCGGCACCGCCGTGGCGCCAGCCAGGTGCGCGATACAGCCGACGTTCGCAGACAGGATCATGTCGGGCGCGCCTGCCGCGAGGCCGGCGAGCTTCGCCGTGCGCAACTTCCCGGACAGCGCCGGCTGCAGCAGCGAGTACGGCCCTGCGGAGCCACAGCAGAGGTGCGAGTCGGATACCGGCGTGAGTTCGGCGCCGAGTGCCGACAGAACCGCCTCGACCCGGCCCTGGATCTTCTGACCGTGCTGAAGCGTGCAGGGCGAGTGGAACGCGACACGAAGCGGCATCGGCGCCGCATCGAACGGCGGGCCGCGCTCGAGCGCAGGCGCCAACCACTCGACGAGATCCAGTGTCTTCGCCGCGACCGCGGCCGCGCGCTCCGCGTAGGCGGGATCCCCGCGGAGCAGGTGGCCGTACTCCTTGACCCGGACCCCGCAACCGGACGCCGTCATCACGATCGCCTCGCAGCCGCGCTCGAGCGCGGGCCACCACGCATCGACATTGCGTCGTGCCGCGGCCTCCGCGCCGACCGGGTCGCCCAGGTGCTCGTGGAGCGCGCCGCAACAGCCGGAGCGCGGCTCGACGACGACCCCGACGCCGAGCGCGTCCAGCACCCGCGCCGTGGCCCGGTCGATCGACGGCAGGAGCGCCCCCTGCGTGCAGCTTGCGAGCAGCAGGACCCTGCGCGCGTGCGCGCGAGCGGGCGCGCTTCCGGCCGCGGGCGGCCGCTGCACCCGCGCGCTAAGCCCCTTCGGCAGCAGCGGTGCGACCGCGCGCGCAATGGCGACGAGCGCGGCGAACAGCCAGCGCCGGGTCAGCACGGCGTGAAGACCCGCGCGCTGCAACCGCTCGGGCCACGGCCGCCGGACGCGCTCGTCTATCGCGCGCCGGCCGATCTCGAGCAGGCGTCCGTAGCGGACGCCGGACGGACACACGGTCTCGCAGCCCGTGCAGGTCAGGCAGCGGTCGAGGTGCCGCTGCGCCGAGCGGGTCGCGGGGGCACCCTCGAGCACCCGCTTGATCTGGTAGATGCGCCCGCGCGGGCCGTCGAGTTCGTCGCCGAGCAGCTGGTAGGTCGGGCAGGTCGCCGTGCAGAAGCCGCAGTGCACGCAGGTCCGCAGGATCGCCTCGGCCTCCTTGCCCGCAGGCGTATCGCTGATCCAGCCGGCGAGGTGGGTCTCCATGTCCCGCTCAGAGCTCGGGCACGAGGCGGCCGGGATTGAAGAGGCCGGCCGGGTCGAATGCGTCCTTGAGCCGGCGGTGGATCGCGAGCAGTTGCGCCGAGAGCGGCGTCGCACAGGGCGCGCCGCCGTGCCAGAGTGTCGCCGACCCGCCGGCCGCGCGCGCCGCGTCGAGCACGTCGGCGGCGGGTGCGTCGGTCCGCAGCCACCGGAGCGCGCCGGCCCACTCGATCAGCAACGGCCCGGGCAACGTCGCGAGCGGTGCCACCGAGGGCACCGACAGCCGCCAGCTAGGCCGACGCTCGCTCCAGAACCCGTCGCGGTGATGCCGGAGCCCGTCCCACCAGCGGGTCGCCTCCCCGGGCAGGGCGCGCGCGCCGCCGAGCGCGGTCACGGCCCCCTCGACGACCGGTCGCACGCCCGACAGCCGGATGCGTGCGAGGCCGTCGTACCAGCTGGTCGCCGACAGCGGCCACGACTGGCGCGACCAACGATTGAACGCGGCGAGCGCCTCCGCGGCCCCCATCTCGAATACCAGCGTCGCCTCCGTCGCGGGCTGCGGCAGCACCTTGAGCGATACCTCGGCGATGGGCCCCAGGATCCCCCACGACCCGCACAGCAGCCGCGAGACGTCGAAGCCGGCGACGTTCTTCATGACCTGCCCGCCGAAGTGGAGCAGCTCGCCGTCCGCACCCATCAGTCTCGCACCCAGCACGAAGTCCCGCACCCCGCCCGCGCTCGCGCGCCGCGGTCCCGCGAGCCCGGTCGCGACCACGCCGCCGATGGTCGGGTCGCCGTCGAACGCCGGCGGCTCGAATGCGAGGAACTGGCCGTGCGCCCGGAGGCGTTCCTCGAGCACCGACAGCCGCGTGCCGGCGCGCACGGTAACCACGAGCTCCGAGGGCTCGTAGCTGACAAGGCCCTCGAGCGCGCGGGTGTCGAGGATCTCGCCTGCGGGTACCCCGCCCAGAAAATCCTTGGTGCCGGCGCCGCGGATCCGGAGCGGCGTCCTCGCCCTGCCGGCCGCGAGCACCTGCGCCCGCATCGCCTCGAGTGCGGGGTCCACGTCCGCCATCAGAACCGCGGCAGGTCGGCGAACGGCAGCTGGCCGCCGTGCACGCGCATGCGGCCGTACTCGGCGCAACGATGCAGCGTCGGGATCACCTTGCCCGGGTTCAGCAGCCCGGGCGGGTCGAACGCCTGCTTGACACCGAAGAACGCGGCGCGCTCGGCGGCCGAGAACTGCAGGCACATGGAGTTGATCTTCTCGATGCCGACGCCGTGCTCGCCGGTCAGCGTGCCGCCGAGAGCGACGCAGAGCTCGACGATCTCCGCGCCGAAACGCTCGGCGCGAGCCCACTGTCCCGGCAGGTTTGCATCGAACAGGATCAGCGGATGCAGGTTGCCGTCGCCCGCGTGGAAGACGTTCATGCAACGAAGCCCATGGCGCACCGACATCGCCGCGATCGACTCGAGCATCTTCCCCAGGTGCTTCCTCGGAATCGTGCCGTCCATGCAGTAATAGTCGGGCGAGATCCGCCCCGCCGCCGGGAACGCGTTCTTGCGCCCCGACCAGAACCGCAGCCGCTCCGCGTCCGAGTTCGACACCTCGATCGAGGTCGCGCCCGCGGCGGTGAGCACGTCTTGCAGTTGCGCGATCTCGGCCTCGACCTCGGCGGGCTCGCCATCCGACTCCGCGAGCAGGATCGCGGCGGCATCCAGGTCATAGCCCGAGTGGCAGAACGGCTCGACCGCACGGGTCGCCTCGCGGTCCATCATCTCGAGGCCGGCCGGGATGATGCCGGCCGCGATGATCGCGGCGACCGCCTCGCCCGCGCGGGTGGCGTCCTGGAACGAGGCCATCACGACCCGGGCGCAGCGGGGCTTCGGCAACAGCCGCACCGTGACCTCGGTGACGACCACCAGCAGGCCCTCGGAGCCGATGACCAGCGACAGCAGGTCGAGGCCCGGAGCATCGAGCGCGGCGCTCCCGAACTCGACCGCCTCGCCCTCGATCGTCAATCCACGCACGCGGAGCACGTTGTGCACCGTGAGCCCGTACTTGAGGCAGTGCACGCCGCCCGCGTTCTCGGCGACGTTGCCGCCGATCGTGCAGGCGATCTGCGACGAGGGGTCGGGCGCGTAGTAGAGGCCGAACGGTGCCGCGGCCACCGAGATCGCGAGGTTGCGGACGCCGGGCTCGACCCGCGCGGTGCCGGCCTCTGCGTCGAGCTCCAGGATGCGGTTGAGGCGCGCGAGCGAGAGCACCACCCCTGAGCCGTGCGGCATCGCGCCACCCGAGAGGCCGGTGCCGGCGCCGCGCGCGACGACCGGTACCGCGAGCCGGCGGCACACCTTGAGGGCGGTCGCCGCCTCGACCTCGGACTCCGGCAACACGACTGCGACCGGTGCCTGACGGAACACCGCGAGGCCGTCGCATTCGTAGGGGTCGACCTCGGCGGCTTCGCTCAGCACCGCGCGCGCGGGCAGCGCGGCGCGCAGCGCCGCGACGATTTCGCGGCGCCGGGCCCCGGACGGCGCCACAGCGGTGTCGCTGTGGCGCGTGTCGTCCTCTGGGGCCGCGCTGCCCTTGCTCATCCGCCAGCGGTGGTCACGACCATGGCCGTGAACGGCCAGAGGTAGGCCTGCGCCGTGACCAGGAGGCCCACCAGGCAGGCGAGCGCGATGGAGTGGAAGAACACGTAGCGCAGGATGTCGCCCTCGTGGTGGAACCAGCCGGTCGCGGTCGAGGCGACCACGATCGACTGCGCGTCGATCATCTTGCCCATGACGCCGCCCGAGCTGTTGGCCGCGCCCATCAACGTGACCGGCAGGTGCAGCTGGCCGGCCGCGACCTTCTGCATGCCGCCGAAGAGCACGTTGCTCGCGGTGTCGGAGCCGGTCAGCGCGACGCCGAGCCAGCCCATCAGCGTGCCGAAGAACGGGTAGAAAACGCCGGTCGCCGCGAACGCGAGGCCGAGCGTCGTGTCGAGCCCCGAGTAGCGGGTCAGCGTGCCGAGCGCGAGCATCAGCGCGATCGTGAGCAACGACGTCGCGACGCGCTTCAGGGTATGGCCGTAGTTCGAGATCAGCCCGATGACGTTGTAGCCCATCGTCAGGCCGCCGATCACCGCTGCGACCAGGATGCCGGTGCCGGTCGCGGACAGCAGTGCCAACGTGTAGACCGCAGCCTCCTTGGTCGGTTTCGGCACCACCGGCGCGATGCGCTCGACCATCTTGTCGAGGCCTTCGATCGGGAATTTCGGCGAGAAGATGCCGTTCAGGTAGTCCTTGACGACCGGCAGGCCCCAGATCAGCACCAGCACCGTCAGGATGACCCACGGCGTCCAGGCCTTGATCAGCACCGCGCGGTCGTGCTTTGCGAGCGGCTTGGCGGCCTGCCCCTGCCCCGCGTCCGCCTCGTGGCCGCGCGGCGTCACGGAACGCCAGATCTCCTTCGGTTTCCAGATCCTGAGGAACCCGACGAGCGCCGCCATGGACACGAGCGCCGAGATCACGTCGACGAGCTCGGGTCCGAAGTAGTTCGAGACCAGGAACTGGAAGGCCGCGAACGTGACGCCGGTGACCAGGATCGCGGGCCACACCTGCCACATGCCCTTGCGCCCGGCGAACGCCCAGATGAGCCAGAACGGCACCAGCACCGAGAAGAACGGCAGCTGGCGGCCGATCATCGCCGAGAGCGCCGTCACGTCGTAGCCGTGCACCTTGGCGAGCGTGATGACCGGGGTGCCTAAGGCACCGAAGGCGACCGGAGCGGTGTTCGCGATCAGGCTCAGGCCCGAGGCAGCGAGCGGCGAGAAGCCGAGGCCAATCAGTACCGCCGCCGAGACCGCGACCGGCGCACCGAACCCGGCGGCGCCTTCGAAGAACGCGCCGAACGCGAATGCGATCAGCAGCAGCTGCAGCCGCCGGTCCTCGGTTACGCCACCGATCGAGTCCTGCAGGATCTTGAACGCGCCCTTCTGCTCGGTCAGCCGGTGCAGAAAGATGAGGTTCAGGATGATCCAGCCGATCGGAAGGAGCCCGGTCAGCGCGCCCAGGAAGGCCGCCCGGCCGGCCATGCCGGCGGGCATCCCGTAGACGAAGATCGCCACGACCAACGCGGTCGCGAGGCCGAACGCGGCGGCCACGTGCGCCTTGAGGCGCAGCACCGCGAGCCCGAGCAGCATCGCGGCCACCGGCAGCGCCGCGACCACGGTCGAGAGCGCCGGACTGTTCAACGGGTCATAGATCTGCTGCCACACGGTGTGGGCCCCCCCCAGGTCATTATTGGTTGTACCGCGCGGCCCTCGCCGCCGGATCCGAGCCTAAACCGGCGGGAGCCCGGGGTCTACGGGGGCCCGGCGAAGGAGGCCGGAGGTTTTCCGAAGGTGCCGGAACAGCCCTGGCCGGCCGTCAGAGGTAGCTCAACCACCAGTCGCTGCGCCGCGCCTTCACCGCCGCGACCGAGCGGCAGACCGGGTAGAGCACCGCGATGACGCCGGTCCACAGGAGGTAGACGAGGCCAAGCCCCACGCCGTAGCCCTTCGGGTAGAAGGAAAAGATCGCAAGAAAGTCGCGCGCCGGGAATCCCTGCAGCCTGCCGAGCACGAGGCTCAAGGCATGGATCAGGTATAGGTGCAGCACGTAGAACGCGAACGGCACGCGGCCGAACGTCACGAGCGCGTCCTTCCACCAGCCCTGTAACCGGTCGGCGTAGGCACAGAGTATCGCCGCGGGCCCGAGCGTCATCAGCAGGAACGAGAGGCTCGGCGGGTACTTGGTCGTGTTCAGGAAGCTCAACACAGTGGCGACGGCGCCGTGCGGCTGCACCTGCCAGTGACGCGGGTCGCCGTAGAGGTCGAAGGCGCGCAACACGACGAACGCGGCCGTCAGTGCCAGGCCCACGCGGAGCAGCAGCCCGTCGCGCCGCCCGGGCGAAAGCTCGAATGCGCCGGCCGCACCAAAGCCGAGCAGCAGCACGCCGATCCAGGGCAGGAGCGGGTACGCGAACAGGAACATGAACGGACCCGCCACGCGGGACAGCTGCGCGTGGAGCAGCGCCCAGAGCGGCAGTCCCTGCGAGAACAGCGAGCCCGCGGGCCAGACGGGATCGAGCAGGTTGTGGCCGAGAAGGATGGCGGCGCCGATCCAGAAGCACGCGTTGCGCCCGAGGAACTGGGCCCCGGCAAGCGCGACCATGCTGGCGCCTATCGCCCAGATCACGCCCATCGGCACGAGCACGAGGCCGTGCAGTGGTGCGAGGCCCAATGGTGCGAACGTGAACGCGGTCGAGATCACGAACCACTCGACCAGGATGAGCCACAGGCCGCGCTTCAGGAGGAAGGAGCCGAGCTCGGACGGGCTCTTGCGCCTCGTCATCAGGCCCGCGCTCGTGCCCGCGAGCAACACGAACACCGGCGCGCAGAAGTGCGTGATCCAGCGGGTGAAGAACAGCGTCGGGCTGATGTCGGGGCTGGCCATCGGGTCCTGCACCGACCCCGCCATGGTGAAGTCGCGGACGTGGTCTAGCGCCATGATTACGAGCGCGAGCCCGCGCAGCATGTCGATCGACGTCAGCCGGTAGACCCGCCGATCGGCGCTGGCGGGTGATGGATTTACGGACTGCATCGGGAAGTCCCTCGTCATGCCTGGCTTGCCACGCTCGATCCGCTGCGCCGGCCCGCCGCGCGGACAAAGCCGTGTAAGTCATTGTTTCTGAAGCGGACCCTGGATGCAACGGATGCTCAGGAGGGCGCGGTCAGGACGCCTTCGCCGGCCGGCGGCCGATCATCACGGGGGGACGGATCCCTCGGGCGATGACTGCATCGCGGACCCGGTCGCCGGCTTCCCGTCCCCGCGCTGACCGCCGCCCCGGACCCAGCGCCTGGTCATCCAGTCGTACAGGGGCTTCTCGAGCAGCACGTGGGTGAGCGCCGCGACCGCGAGCGCGGTCAGCAGTGCCGCCGCGAGCAGCAGCGTGGCGGGCACGTGGAAATGGATGCCGGTTGCCCGGCAGCAGACGCCGAACGCGGCAATCGACAGGATGTGAGTCAGGTAGACCGAATAGGACCAGTTGCCGAGGCGCAGCGGCCATCGCCAGGAGAACGACCGCGCGCTCCGCGCCTCGAGGGCCAGGGCGCCGGCCACCACCATCGCGGCACCGCTGCCGTACTTGAGGGCGCGCGAGCCGCCGAGCGGACTGATCGCATCGACGAGCACCAGCAGCACGAAGCCGCCGAGCAGGAGCATCACCGCTAGCGGCGGTGCGACGACCCGGCCGCGGAGCCAGAGCCAGCCGATCGCGGCTCCCGCGGCGAACTCGAGCAGCAGCTCGCTCGTGATCATGCCGAGCGGAGGACTCGGGTGGGCGATCAGCAGCCCGAGCGCGGCCGATCCGGCCGCCCACGCGAGCAGCGCGTACGGCTGCAATCTCGCGGGCAGCAGCAGGAGCACGCCGAACACCAGGTAGAAGTACATCTCGAAGTTAAGCGTCCAGCCGACGCCGAGCACGGGCGCCGCGATGCCGCGGGCGTCGGCCCACGGCACGAACAGATAGGACGCGACGACGTGATCGATCGTCGGCCGGTAACCGGTCGCCCGCACCATCAACAGGCTGAGCAGCAGTACCGCGGTGGTGACGATCCAGTAGAGCGGCACGATGCGGATGATCCGGCGCAGCCAGAAGCGGGCGGTGTCCCGCCACGACCCGCCGTGCCGGCGCGTGATGAAGACCATGATGAAGCCGCTGATCACGAAGAACAGGTCGACGCCCCAGCGGCCGATGTTGGCGTCGGCGAACCACGGGACGACGACGCCGTACGTGCCCAGTGTCACCGCCAGGTGCCGCAGCACGACGGCCAGCGCCGCGATGCCGCGGAGCCACTGGATCGAGCGGATCAGCGCCGGACCGTCCGGGTTCGTCATGCTTCGCTGCGCGGCGCGGTTGGGGCCCGGGGCCGGCGGCGAAGGATTCCGCGTTGGCCCTTCCGCCCGCAACGCCCCGAAAACACGGCGGTTCCCTCATCGTCGTTGTGCATCTCCCCTTTTAATATCACAATCTTGCCTCGCCTCTGAACGATCGGGTCCGGCACTGAGCGGCGCGGGCGTCGGTCGCTTCTATTCGCGCGAGTTCAGCGAGCGACCAGGCACCCGGGGGGAGGCTGACAGTCCGATGCCTCACGCCGTGACCGACCGAGGCGGCAGTCCGCGCCGGACCACGTCCAGTGCCCTGAGCGCGCTCGCGGCGCTGGCGACACGTTTCGGGATCGACACGACGGTCGAGCAGCTGCGCCGGCGCTTCTCGGTCGATGCCGGCGAACCGACGACCGGCACGCTCATTGCCATTGCGCGGGAACTGGGGCTCGAGGCCCAGGTCCTGCACCTGACGTTCGCGGAACTGCCGCGGCTCGCAAAGACCCTGCCGGCGATCCTGCGGGCCAGGGACGGCGGTGCGCTGCTGCTCGAGGCGGCCCGCTCGGACCCGATGAAGGGATCGGTCGCCGTCATTCGCGACCCGACCGCGGCCGAGGACGAGCTGGTCGCGATCGAGGAGATCCGCCTCGCCGAGGTCTGGGAGGGCGAGGTCATCCTCGTCAAGCGGGCCCACCGCTACGGGGACGAGCACCAGCCGTTCGGCCTGGCATGGCTCGCCGGTCAGGTGCTCCGCGAACGCAGGCTGTTCGGCGACATCGCCGCCGGGGCGCTCGCGAGTACCGTCTTCGCGCTCGCACCACCCTTCATATTCATGATCGTGCTCGACCGGGTGCTGGTCAGCCACTCGTACTCCACCCTGCACGTAATAGTCGGCGCCATCCTGATCATGCTGGTGTTCGAGACGCTGCTCGGCTACCTGCGGCGCGTGCTGACGCAGGTCGCAACCACCCGCATCGACGGGCGGCTGAACCTGTACATCGTCGAGAAGCTGCTCAACCTGCCGATGGACTACTTCGAGCGCAACCCGACCGGCCGGACGCTCGGCAAGCTCGGCGAGATCTGGAAGATCCGTAACTTCCTGACGGGCCAGCTGTTCGGCGCGTTCCTGGACGCGGTGCCGCTGCTCGGGCTCGTGCCTGCGATGCTGATCCTCGAGTGGCACCTCGCGCTGATGGCGTTCGCGCTGGCCGGCATCATATTCGTGATCGTGATGCTGTTCCTGAAGCCGATCGGCCGGCTGCACGGGCGCGTGGTGCGCGCCGAGCAGGCCAAGGGCTCGCACCTGGTCGAGACCATCTACGGCATCCGCACGATCAAGTCGCTTGCGCTCGAAGGGCGGCGGCGCAAGGAGTGGGACCGCCACGTGGCCGAGGCGACGGCCGCGCACCACGCGCTCGGCCTGATGGTGAACTATCCGCAGACGTTCACGCTGCCGTTCGAGCGCCTGATCTACTCCGGCTGCATGGCGGTCGGCGCCTACGTCGTGCTGGCGACGCCCGAGACGATCAATCCGGGAGCGCTGGTCGCCTTCGCGATGCTGTCGATGCGCCTCGCGCAGCCGCTCGTCAAGATCGCACAGCTGCAGCAGGACCTCGCCGAGGTGCGCGGTGCGATCGGGGAAGTCGCCTCGATCATGAACGTGCCGCCGGAGGTGACGCGGAGCAACGGCCTGCGCCCTGCCATCCGCGGTGAAATAACCTTCACCGACGTGCGCTTCCGCTATACGGCGGGTGCGCCCTACGCGCTCGACGGGGTCTCGTTCACGGTCCCGCCCGGAACGATGCTCGGCATCATGGGCCGCAGCGGCTCCGGCAAGACGACGGTCACGCGGCTGCTGCAGCGCCTGCACGCGAACTACGAGGGCATCATCAAGATCGACGGCATGGACCTGCGCGAGCTCGACCTCGGGCACCTCCGCACCCACATCGGCGTCGTGCCGCAGGAGAATTTCCTGTTCTCGGGCACGATCCGCGACAACATCTCGATCGCCCGCGCCGATGCGAGCTTCATGGACGTGGTGCGCGCGGCCCAGCTCTCCGGCGCCGAGGAATTCATCGAGCGCCTGCCGCGCGGCTACGACACGGTGCTCGAGGAAGGCGCCAGCAACCTGTCGGGCGGCCAGCGCCAGCGGCTCGCGATCGCCCGGGCGCTGCTGATCAACCCGCCGGTGCTGATCCTCGACGAGGCGACGAGCGCGCTCGACGCCGAGAGCGAGGCGATCGTCAATGCCAACCTGAAGCGCATGGCCAGGGGCCGCACGGTGCTCTCGATCTCGCACCGCCTGTCGATGCTGGTCGAGGCCGATGCCATCCTGGTGCTCGAGCGCGGCAAGGTGTACGACATCGGCACCCACCGGGAGTTGCTGCAGCGCTGCGACATCTACAAGCAGATGTGGTACCAGCAGAACCGCCACCTCGAGCCGCGCGCTGCCGACGATCCACGGCTGATCTCGAACGAGGCCGTGCGGTGAACGCCCAGCCCGCACCGCCGCGCAGGGCCGTGGCGCTGCGTCGCCGGCCGGACGACGTCGGCGCGATCGTCGGCGCGTTCGAGTCCGAGACCGCCGCCGTGTTCCTGCGCGCGACGCCGGTGCACGAGCACGTCATCCTCTACGTGCTGGTCGCGATCCTGGTCGTATCGGTAGTGCTGGCGGCGGTCGTGAAGCTCGACCGCGTCGTCACCGGCGTCGGTCGCGTCGTTCCCGTCGGCGGCTCCCTCTATGTATCGCCGTTCGACGCCGGCATCGTCCGGCAGGTGCACGTCCGGGCCGGCGACGTCGTCAAGAAGGGCCAGGCGCTCGCGACGCTCGATCCGACATTTACGCACGCCGATCTCCGGCAGCTGCAGCAGAAGCTCGCGAGCGACCAGGCCTCCCTGGAGCGCCTCGAGGCCGAGCTCGCGGGACGCCCCTACCGGCCGCCCGGCGCCGAGGCGGCCCAGCAGCTGCAGGCCGGAATCTGGGAGAAGCGCGCCGCCGAGTATCGCTTCAACCTGGCCGACTTCGACGGGCGGATTCACGGCGCCGAGGCGCAGGTGGCGCAGTACCAGTCGAGCTCGCAGGAGTACGCCAAGCGCCTGAAGCTCGCCGACCAGGTCGAGCAGCTCTACCAGCCACTGCTCGACAAGGGCTACGTGTCGAAACTGCAGGTCATGCAGGCGACCGACACCCGCACCGAGGTGGGGCGCCTGCTCGCGGACGCACAGAACCAGATGGCCTCGCTCCGCCAGACGCTCGCATCGCTGAAGGCGCAGCGCGAGGCCTTCGTCCAGAAATGGCAGTCGGATACCGCGTCCGAGCTCGTGACGATCCGCAACACCCTCGACGTGACGCAGCAGAACCTGCAGAAGGCCGAGAAGCTCAACGATCTCGGCAGCCTCGATGCGCCGGCGGACGCCGTCGTCCTCAAGGTCGGCAAGGTGTCGCTCGGCTCGGTCGCGGGTGGCGGTGCGGCGAACCTCGGCCAGGAGCCCCTGTTCACGCTGGTGCCGCTCGATGCGCCGCTCGAGGCCGACATCCGCATCAACGCCGGGGACATCGGCTTCGTCAAGGTCGGCGACCCAGTGCAGCTCAAGCTCGACGCCTACCGGTTCATGCAGCACGGCACGGCGAAGGGCGTGATCAAGACCATCAGCGAGGGCTCGTTCACGACCGACGACAACAACACCCCGGTGATCCCGTACTTCAAGGTGAGCGTCGCCATAAAAGAAGTGAAGCTTAGAAACGTGCCGGCCGACTTCAGGGTGATCCCCGGCATGACGCTCGCGGGCGACATCCTCGTGGGACGGCGTACGATCCTGTCGTACCTGCTGGAAGGGGCCCTGCGGACCGGTTCAGAGGCGATGCGGGAGCCGTAGCTTGGAGACCGCGATGCACTCGATCGGTGTTCGTAAGCGGTCGGCGACGCTCTGCCCCGTGCGGCCGCTGCCGTGAACGTCTGGGCCCGATTGCCGCGGCTGGCGGCTCGGCGACCGACGCCGACGGCCGAGGCCGCCGAGCGCGCCGTCGCCGAGGGTCGCCACGCGGATGCGGCGGCACTATTTCGAGAGCTGGCGGCCGGCGGCGACGCCCTGGCACAGCGACGGCTCGGCGAGCTGTACGAGCGCGGCCAGGGGGTCGTGCAGAGCGTCGTCGACGCCGTGAGGTGGTTTCGTGCGGCGGCCGAGCAGGGATCCGTCGCTGCGCAGGCTCGCCTCGGCGAGATCTACCTGACCGGCCTCGCGGCGCCGGCGACGGCGTCGCAAGCGGCGATAGCGAAGCTCGAGGCGAACGGGCCGCCGGACTCGGTCCTGCACCGCCTGTTCCCGGACGGTCTCGCGGTGCGCCAGGATCCCGGGCAGGCGGCGGTCTGGAACACGGCGGCCGCCAAAGCCGACGACGCCTCTGCGCAGGCGCGTCTCGGTTACCAGTACGCATCCGGCTTCGGCGTCGGTCGCGACCCCCCGGTCGCCGAATACTGGCTGGTCGCGGCGGCGCAACAGGACTCGGCGGCCGGGCAGCTCGGCCTCGGCATGCTCTATGCCGGCACCTTCGACGGCTACCGGAACGACTCGCGGGCGCTCGGCTGGTTCGAGAAGGCGGCCGCCCAGGGCAATTCCACGGCGAAGCTCTGCGTCGCGATCCTGTTGCTGTTCGGTGATCGCGTCACGCACGACGAGGCCCGCGCGCGCGCGCTGCTCGAGGAGGCTGCGGAGGCGGGACAGCCCGCGGCCATGTTCCATCTCGGCGAGCTTTACCGGCGTGGCCGCGGCGTGCATGTCAGCGTGCCCGATGCCGAGACCTGGCTGCGCCGCGCGGCCGCGCGGGGCCATGTGAAGGCGCTGGTGTCGCTGGTGTCGCTGTTCACGTCGGGACCGGAGCCGGACGCCGGTACAGCTGCGTCGCTGTGCCGCCAGGCCGCCGACCTGGGTGACGGCGAGGCACAGTATCTGCTCGCACAATTCTATCTCGCGGGTCAGGGCGTTCCGGCGGATCCGGCGGAAGCGGCCCGCTGGTTCTCGAAGGCGGCGGACCGGGGCGTAATCGCCGCCTACGAACGGCTAGGCGCACTGCATGCCGAGGGCAAGGGGCTGCCGCAGGACTTCGAGGCGGCGGCCGACTGGTTCCATCGCGCCGTCGCCCACGGGGATGTCAATGCGCTCTATCATCTCGGCACCCTGCAGCTGGGCGGCCTCGGGATGCCACGCGATCCGCGAGCGGCACGCCAGTGGTACCGCCGGGCCGCGAAGCAAGGCAGTGGTGCCGCGTGCCTCCAGCTCGGAATTCTCTATGCCAAGGGGGAGCACGTCGGCCAGCACTACGGTGCGGCCGCCCGGTGGTATGCGCAGGCAGCGGTCCACGGCCTGGCCGAGGGCCGTTACAACCTTGCGTTCCTGAACCTACGCGGCCTCGGCGTAAAGCAGAATACGGCGCGAGGGCTGCTCCTGCTGGAGGAGGCAGCCGATGCTGGAAGCGTAGAGGCGGCATGGGCGCTGCACCAGCAGTTCGCTCAGGGCACATACGTGACACCCGATGCTGCGGCCGCTGCCCGCTGGCTGCTGCGCGCGGCCGAGATGGGCAGCGGCGCTGCGGCGTGCAGACTCGTGCAGATGCTGGATCGGGGCGATCCGCTCGCGCCTCCGGCCGATCGCGTGAATTCGCTGCTCGAGCGCAGCGCCGAACAGGGCGATGCGGCGGCCGAGGCCTGCCTCGCGCTTTGCTACCTGCAAGGCCGGCACCGGACGGCGAACGACAAGCTTGCGATGCAATGGTTTCTACGCGCTGCGCGCGGCGGCGACGCGTTTGCCCAGGCGTGGCTGGGTGATGCGTTTGCCACGGGACAGGGCGTGGCGGCAGATCCTGTCGTTGCCGCTGCATGGTACGAACGTGCAGCG
>JANXWS010000009.1 GCA_025351005.1 Pseudomonadota bacterium
CTTTGTGGGTATTTGGATGGACGGACAACGCGATACCCACAGATCAACCCACGTTGCCGCGCGGTGGATGGCGGCCAAAGCCGGCGGTACACGGGGACAATATACGTGCAAAACAAGTGTTTGCGGAGAGCTACAGGCCCAATGGCGGCGGCTGCCGGCGGACGGCGGTAAGGGGGTAAATGGGCCCGCTGGGATTCGAACCCAGAACCAAGGGATTCACTCTGCCCCGCGGTTTCCCGCGGGAGTGGACTATCTCTTCACCCTCGCCGCGACGCGGGTTCGCGCAGCGGCGGTCGGGTGCGGGACGCTCTCGCCTGTCATCAAGGGCCCTCGGGCGCAAGCCCAGCCCCCAGGTAGTCTCTGCACCTTCCGGCGGTGTACCGCCGGCTTGGCTCAGGGTTGCCATCGCGCCCGCGTCGCGGATCGCGGTCAGGGTTCCCTGAATTCATCCCGTCCACTTCGCGCGTTACCGCGCGAAGGCACCTTCCCGACCCGTCGGGTCGATGAGTCCCCTGCTCTAACCATTGAGCTACAGGCCCGGCCCGCAGTCTAGCAAGCACGGCCCCGCCCCGTCCGCTGGCCGCCGCTGGCGGCCGCTGGCGCCGCCTGCCCGGCCCAGTACACTGTGCCGATGATCACCGTGCTGCTCGCCGCGCTCGGCGCGGCCGCGATCGCCGGGTTCGTCGGTTACCTGCTCGGCGCCGCCCGCCAGGCCGCCGCGGCCGAGGCCCGGCTGCTCGCCGAGACGAGCCTGCGCAGCGCCGCCGAGGCGACGGTGCTGCAGGTCGATGGCCTGCGGACGGAGCTCGCCGCGCGTGACGCCGAGCTCGGCGAGCGGCGCGCCGAGCTGCGCTCGCTCGGCGAGGCGCGCCAGCAGCTCGCGACCCGGCTCGAGGGCCAGGAGCGGGCGCTCGCCGAGCAGCGTGCGCTACTCGACAGCGCGCAGGCGCGCCTGACCGACGTCTTCAAGTCGCTCGCCGCCGAGACGCTGCAGGCGAACAACCGGCAGTTCATCGACCTCGCCCGCGCCCAGTTCGAGACCTTGCAGCAGTCGGCACGCGGCGACCTGGAAAAGCGCCAGCTCAGCATCGCGCAGCTGGTGGAGCCGGTGCGCGAGTCGCTCGACAAGGTGCAGGCGCGCATGGCCGAGATCGAGAAGGACCGGATCGGCGCCTACAGCCAGCTGATCACCCAGGTCGAGACGCTCGCGCTCGGCCAGCAGGACCTGCGCCGCGAGACCGGCAACCTGGTGGGCGCGCTCAGGCGCCCGAACGTGCGCGGCCGCTGGGGCGAGGTGCAGCTGAAGCGCGTCGTCGAGCTGGCCGGCATGCTCGACCACGTCGACTTCATCGAGCAGTCGCACCTCGCGGGCGACGGCGAAGAGGGCGACCTCAGGCCCGACCTCGTCGTGACGCTGCCCGGCGGCAAGAGCCTCGTGGTCGATGCCAAGGTGCCGCTCGAGGCCTACCTCGAGTCCCTGGAGAGCACTGACGAGACCGCCCGCGCCGCGAAGCTCGCCGACCACGCGCGCCAGATCCGGGACCACATCGCGAAGCTGTCGACCAAGCTGTACTGGGATCGGTTCACGAACTCCCCGGACTTCGTGGTGCTGTTCATACCGGGCGAGGCCTTCTACAGCGCCGCGCTCGAGCAGGATCCGGGCCTGATCGAGGCCGGCGTCAACCGCAGGGTGATCCTGGCGACGCCGACGACTCTGATCGCGCTGCTGCGCACCGTCGCCTACGGCTGGCGCCAGGAGGCGCTTGCCGAAAATGCCCGCCGCATCGCCGATCTCGGCAAGGAGCTCTACGAGCGCATCCAGGTGATGGCCGGTCACTGGACGGCGATGGGCAGCGGGCTGCGCAAGACACTCGGCGCCTTCAACGACGCGGTCGGCTCGCTCGAGGCGCGCGTGCTGCCCGCCGCCCGGCGCTTCCGCGAGCTCGACGTCGGCACGGAGTCGAAGGACATCGAGGCGCCGCTGCCGATCGAGACGGTGCCGCGCGAAATCCAGGCCGAGGAGCTCAAGGGTCCCACCGAGCTGCCGCGCCTGCCGGCGGCGGACCCGGACGCCGAGCGGCACTGAGCGCCACGGAGACCCTCGATGCGCCCGAACCGATCTCGCATCGCCGTCCCGCTGCTGCTCGCACTCGCGCTGGTGCCCGCCGTGGCCGTGGCGGCGCCGGCCGACCCGCCGGCGCAGCGCCGCACCCGCACGCCGATCAAGCACGTCGTCGTCGTGGTCGGCGAGAACGTGACGTTCGATGCGCTGTTCGCGACTTACGTGCCACCGCCGGGCCAGTCGGTCCGCAACCTGCTCTCCGAGGGCATCGTCACGGCCGAGGGCACGCCGGGTGCCGCTTACGGGCGTGCCGTGCAGCATGAGGCGACCGCGCCGGCCGGCGGCTACACGCTCGCAGCGGCGATCGGCGGCGCCTACGCGGCGCTGCCGCAGCCGACGCTCGCCGGCGTCTACGATCCACGGACGCTGAAACCCTACGGCCCGATCCCGGACAGCCGCTTCGCCGCGCTCGCGAGCAATGGCCCGTTCCAGATCACCCGCTTCGCTCCCTACGCCGACGACGCGGCGCCCGAGACCGGCGACCCGGTGCACCGTTTCTTCCAGATGTGGCAGCAGACGGGCGGCGACAACGCGGTGCTGTCGCGCTACGTCTGGGTCGCGATGACGGCCGGGCGCGGCGGCGAGTCGCACGGGGTGACACCCGGTCACACCGGCCAGGGCGGCGAGCTGATGGGGTTCTTCAACATGGCGGCGGGCGATGCGCCGTACTTCCGCGAGCTCGCCCGGCGCTACGCGTTGAGCGACAACTACCACCAGGCGATCATGGGCGGCACCGGCGCCAACTTCCTTGCGCTCGCGACCGGCGACGCTGCCGTCTACAACGAGGGCGGCCGCCAGGCGAGGCCGCCGGCGCGCCAGATCGAGGACCCCTCGCCCGCCCCCGGCACCGACAACTTCTACCGCCACGACGGCTACGACGGCGGCAGCTGGGTCGAGTGCGCGGACCCCGCGGCGCCCGGCGTCGCCGCAATCCGTGCGCATCTGGCGCGCCTCGGCCGCGACCCGAACTGCGCCCGCGGCGCCTACTACCTGGTCAACAACTACGCGCCGCCGTTCCTGCCCGATGGCAGCCCGGTCGCGCTCGGGCCCGACCGCGCCGTGTACCCGCCGCAGACGCTGCCCGACATCGGCAGCGCGCTCACCGCCGCGCAGCTCAGCTGGGGCTGGTACAGCGGCGGCCGCGAGGCCGCCGACTTCGCCGGGGATCCGCTGTTCGCGGCGGCCGCAAGGCTTGCCGAGGCCGCTGCAGCGGACCGGCCGGCGCCCGAACGCGAGGCGCTGACGCAGGCCAAGGCGCAGGAACTGATGTACAACGCGATCGGCGACCCGCTGACGGCGTTTCCCCGCGTCGTGCACGGGCCGGACCGCTCGCGGCTGCGCGGCCTCGCCGCGTTCTACGGCGAGCTCGCCGCGGGCACGTTGCCGGCGGTGTCATTCGTGGTGCCGAAGAACGTCGACAGCGGTCATCCCGGCTACTCGGCGCCAGTGCGCTACGAGCATTTCATCCGCGACCTGCTGCGGCGCTTCGCCGAGCGGCCGGAACTCTTTGCCTCGACCGCGATCCTGATCACCGCCGACGAGGGCGGCGGCTACTTCGACAGCGGCTACATCCAGACGCTCGACTTCTTCGGCGACGGGCCGCGCATCCCTCTGCTGGTCGTCTCGCCGTACGCACGGCCGGGCCACGTCGACCACGTCTACCAGGATCACGCCTCGGTACTGAAGTTCATCGAGTACAACTGGCGCCTCAGGCCGCTGTCCGGACGCAGTCGTGACCGGTTGCCGAACCCGCGGGCGGCGCCCTCCGATCCGTACCGGCCGCTCAACCCGCCCGCGATCGGCGACCTGCTGACCCTGTTCGACTTCGGCGGCGCGCCGCGGGGGCGCTGAGCCCGCTCACTTCGTCAGGCGCCGGCGCGCGAAGCGCGCGGCGACCGAGACGCCCGCCGCGCCGTAGCCGACCAGCACCGCGACGCTCAGCCATGGCCAGGGCATCGGATCGCCGAGCGTGAGGCCGCGCGCGAGCGAGGCGGCGTGCGCGAGCGGCAGGATCCAGGCGGCGGTCTGCATCGCCTGCGGCAACTGGTGCAGCGGGAAGAACACGCCCGACAGGAACGACATCGGCGTGATGAAGAGCGTGAAGTAGTAAGTGAAAAAGTCGTAGGAGCGCGCGAGCGTCGTCATCACGAGCGCGAGCCCGGAGAAGCAGAGGCCCACGAGCGGCAGCACCAGCAGCGCCGCGAGCGGCCCCGGCCCGTGGACGATGCGTAGCCCGTACATGACCACAAGGATCGCCGCCCCGGAAAGCGTTGCCTTGAGCGCCGCCCACAGCCACTCACCGATCACGACGTCGGTGATCGTCATCGGCGCGTGCAGGATGCCCTCCCAGGTGCGCTGCACCTTGAGGCGGGAGAACGCCGAGAAGAGCGCCTCGGCCGAGGCGCTGTTCAGCGTCGAGAAGCAGAGCATGCCGCCGGCCAGGAACGAGATGTACGGCCGGCCGTCGACCGGGCCGACCATCGCGCCGAGCCCGAAGCCGAGGCCGACCAGGTAGATCAGCGGGTCGGCGAGGTTCGCGATCAGCGACGGCACCAGGAGCTTCCGCCACACCTTGAAGTTGCGCTCGACCAGGTAACGGAAGCGGTAGCTCACGGTCAGTCCCGGATGTCCCGGCCGGTCAGCTTGATGAACACGTCCTCGAGGTTCGCGGCGCGCCGCAGCGAGCGGAGCTCCGGCTCCCGACCGAGCAGTTCGAGCAGGGGCGCCGCGTCGTGCATGTAGCAGAACGCGGTCTCGCCGCTGATTTCGAGCCGCTCGACGAGCGCGCGCGCGCCGGCCGCGGCGAAGCGCCGCACTCCTTCGCCGTAGACCTCGACGACCACCGGTTCGATCAGCTTCTCGATCAGGCCGCGCGGCGTGTCGTGGGCGATGATCGCGCCATCGTCCATGACGCACAGCCGATTGCAGAGGCGCTCGGCCTCGTCCATGAAGTGCGTCGTCAGGATCACCGTCTTGCCGGCGGCGACCAGGCCCTTGAGCCCGTCCCAGATGAGGTGGCGCGCCTGCGGGTCGAGCCCGGTGGTCGGCTCGTCGAGGAACAGCACGTCCGGATCGTTGACGAGTGCCCGCGCCAGCGTCAGGCGGCGCTTCATGCCGCCGGACAGGGTGTCGATGCGCGACCCGCCGCGGTCGCCGAGGCCGGCAAACTCGAGCAGCCTCGGCACCCGGGCACGGGCGGCGGCGGCCGGGATGTCGAAGTAGCGCGCGAACATCACCAGGTTCTCGGTCACGGTGAAGTCGGGGTCGAGATTGTCGAACTGCGGCACGACGCCGACCCGGTAGCGGGCTACGCGCGCCGCTTCCGGCACCGGCAGCCCGCCGAGCTCGAGCGTGCCCGCATCGGCCAGCGTCAGCCCGAGGCAGCAGCGCAGCGTCGTCGTCTTGCCGGCGCCGTTCGGTCCGAGGATGCCGAAGCACTCGCCGCGGCGGACCGCGAACGACACGTTGCTGACGACCTCGCGGCCGCCGTAACTCTTGCGCAGTCCCCGGACCCGCAGCATCTCTGCCGCCGTCATGCCAGCACCCGCCCGATGGCGCCGGCATCGGCGGCGGCCATGTGGAAAGGCAGCCACCCTAGCGGAACGGGCGCGACCGGAAAAGGGCAGCTGGCGCGCCGGCCGGCTCCCGCATCGCCGACGGCGCGGCGCGACCCCGGGACGCGGGGCGCGGTATCCTTTGCCACACATGCCGTTCACCAAAGTCAACCTGCGCCTGCCGGCGCTCCTGATCGCGCTGGTGTTCGCGATGGTGACGGTCGGCACCTGGGCGTGGCTCAACCGGCCGGAGACCGAGCCCGAGTGGCCTCGCAAGGTATGGGGCTTCGCGCTGTCGCCGTACCAGCCGGACCAGGACGCGGTCAAGGGCGAATACCCGACCCGCGAGCAGATTGCGCGCGACCTCGACCTGCTGAAGGGCAAGGCGCAGGCGGTGCGCACTTACACGGTCGCGGGCACGATCGGGCTCGTACCCGAGCTCGCGGCCGAGCGCGGCCTCAATGTCGCGCTCGGCATCTGGCTCGACACGCGCCTCGAGCAGAATGAAATCGAGTTCCGGCGCGCAGTCGAGCTCGCACAGAAGCACCGCAACGTCGTCCGCGTGATCGTCGGCAACGAGTCCGTGCTGCGCGGCGACATGCCGCTCGCCGACTTCCTCAAGATGCTCGACCGGGCGCGGGCGGAGATCGAGCAGCCGATCAGCACCGCCGAGCCGTGGCACGTCTGGGTCAAGAACCCGGAGCTCGCCGAGCACGTCGACTTCATCGCGATCCACCTGCTGCCGTACTGGGAGGGCATCGACGTCGAGAAGGCGGTCGACTATTCGATCGCCAAGTACCGCGAGGTCGAGACCGCGTTCCCGAACCGGCCAGTGCTGATCGGCGAGGTCGGCTGGCCGTCGAACGGCCGCACGCGCGAGAACGCGGTCGCCTCCGAAGCGGACGAGGCGCTGTTCCTGCGGCGCTTCCTCAGCTGGGCCGAGAAGGAGAAGGTGCCGTACTACATCATGGAGGCGTTCGATCAGCCCTGGAAGGGCCAGCAGGAGGGCGCGGTCGGCGAGTACTGGGGCGTCTACGACGCGCAACGGCACCCGAAGTTCGAGTTCACGAAGCCCATCGTGCGCGTGCCGCAGTGGCAGATGCTGGCCGCGGTCTCGGTGGTGCTCGCGGCAGCGATGCTGTTCTGGTTCTACATGCACAGCGGCACGCTCAAGAACCGCGGCCGCAGTTTCCTCGCGGTCATCATCTATGCGACCAGCGCGCTGACGACCTGGGTCATCTACGAGTACTCGCAGCAGTACCTGACCGTCACCAGCGTCACCGTCGGCGTGCTGCTGTTCATCGGCATGCTGGGCGTGATCGCGGTGCTGCTCGCCGAGGCGCACGAGTGGGCCGAGGCGCACTGGGTGCGGCTGCGACGGCGGCTGCTGGTCGGACCGGCCGCCGAGGGCCGGAATGGCGGCTACCGGCCGAAGGTGTCGGTTCACGTACCGGCCTACAACGAGCCGCCGGACATGGTGATCGAGACGCTGGACGCGCTCGCGGCGCTCGACTACGCCGACTTCGACGTGCTGGTGATCGACAACAACACGCCGGACGAGGCCGTCTGGCGGCCGGTCGAGGCGCACTGCGCGCGCCTCGGGGCCCGGTTCCGGTTCTTCCACGTCAGCCCGCTCGCCGGCTTCAAGGCGGGCGCCCTCAACTTCGCGCTCGGCCACACGGCCGAGGACGTCGAGATCATCGCCGTCATCGACAGCGACTACGTCGTCACGCGCGACTGGCTGAGGGATCTGGCGCCGGTATTCAGCACGCCGCAGATCGCGATCGTGCAGGCGCCGCAGGACTACCGCGACGACCAGCAGAACGCGTTCAAGGCGATGTGCCACGCCGAGTACCGCGGCTTCTTCCACATCGGCATGGTGACGCGCAACGAGCGCAACGCGATCATCCAGCACGGCACGATGACGCTGGTGCGCCACAGCGTGCTGCGCGAGCTGCGCGGCTGGGCCGAGTGGTGCATCACGGAGGACGCCGAGCTCGGGCTGCGCGTGTTCGAGCACGGCTACGAGGCGACCTACGTGCCGCACAGCTACGGCAAGGGGCTGATGCCGGACACGTTCATCGACCTCAAGAAGCAGCGTTTCCGGTGGGCCTACGGCGCGATGCAGATCCTGCGCGCTCACGCCGCGCAGCTGTTCGGGCGGCGGCCGATGCACCTTACCAGCGGCCAGCGTTATCACTTCCTGGCCGGCTGGCTGCCGTGGATGGCCGACGGGCTCAACGTCATCGTCAACCTGTGCGCGCTCGGCTGGGCGCTCCTGATGGTGCTGCTGCCGACGAAGATCGACCCGCCGCTCGCGATGTTCTCGGTGCTGCCGTTGTCGTTGTTCGTGTTCAAGCTCGCGAAGCTGATGCATCTCTACCGCGTCCGGGTGGGCGCGGGCGCCCGGCAGACGATCGCCGCCTCGATCGCCGGCCTCGGCCTCGCGCACACGATCGGCTTCGCCGTGCTCAAAGGGCTCTTCACGAGCAATGAGCCGTTTTTCCGCACGCCGAAGCACGCACATACGCCGACCTTCATCGGCACGCTGCAGGCCTGCCGCACGGAGGCGCTGATGGCGGGCGCGCTGCTGCTCGGCGCCTGGGCGGTCGCGATGAACCTGGGGGATGCGAGCTTCGACCGCAAGAGCATGGACGGGCCCGACCTGCGCGCGTTCGTGCTGGTGCTCGTGGTGCAGTCCATCCCCTACCTGTCCGCAGTGCTCGCCTCGGTGGCGAGTGCGCTGCCCATTCCGGCGCGCTGGATCGGCCACGGCTACCGGGTCATCGACTCGGGCGACGCCTACGCGACCATCATCGACGTGCCGCCACCGGCGCCGCGGCCGGAGGTGGCAAAGCCCGACTGAGGCGCGGCCCGGTACCCGCGACCGGTCGACGCAGCGAACGCGCCGGCAGGCCGGGCCAATTGAGAATGATTCGCGTTTCGCGCTTCAGCCAGGATTCAGGCAGTACCGGCCAGCATGGCGCCGCGCTGACCGGCCCGTCGGGACACGCGCCCGTCGCGCGCCTTAGAATCCTCCACGCGCATCGCCGGGAGCTGCCGCTCCGGGCGCGACGCGCTCCCTTCCCCCGTGCCGCTCAAGGAGTCAGACGATGCAGGACAACAAGCTACCGCGCCGGACCGTGCTCAAGGGCGCGCTCGCCGGACTCGCGGCGATTCCGGTCGTGGCGGCCTGGACGCGGGCCGACGCCGCGGCGGCGCTGCCCAACCTCGATCCGGCCGATGAGCAGGCGAAGTCGTTCGGCTACGTGCTCGACACCTCCAAGGTCGACGCGAAGGCGAACCCGACGCACAAGCCCGAGCAGAAGTGCTCCAACTGCCTGCAGTTCAAGGGCGCAGCGGCCGACGCGTCGGGCCCTTGCGTGCTGTTCCCCGGCAAGTCCGTCGAGGCGAACGGCTGGTGCAAGGTCTGGGCCAAGAAGGCCTGAACGCAGGCCACCCGCCCCGGGCGCGGCTGCGCCGCGCCCGGTCGCTACCGTGCCATCAATGACGACCGGCGGCTTCGTCGTCTACTGGCAGCCCGGCTGCACCAGCTGCCTGCACGCGAAGGAATTCCTCGCGCGCCACGGCGTCGGCTTCGAGTCGGTCAACGTCCGTGCCGTCCCTGGCGCGATGCGGTACCTCGCGACGCTCGGCGCCCGCTCGGTGCCGGTGATCGCCCGCGGGGCGGACTGGACCTACGGCCAGGACCTCGACGACGTCGCACGCTTCGTCGGCGTCGACGTCGCGCGCGAGCGGCTGCCGCCGGCGATGTTGGCGGAGCGCCTCGAGCGGCTGCTGGGCGCAGTCCGCCGTTACACCGCACAGCTCCCCGATGCTGCGCTCGAGACGCCGTTGCCTGGCCGTGCCGACCGCGCCGGCGCCGACCTTGCCTACCACGTGCCGATGATCGTCGCCGCGTTCCTGGAGGCGGCCGGCGGCGGGCGGCTGACAGCTGATTTCTTCGAGCGGCGGCCGTCCGGCGCTGGCCGCGAGCGGCCGGCACTGCTGGCCGTGCAGCACGACGCCGCGGCGTCGTTCCGCGACTGGTGGCGGCATTCGGCCGATGCCCTGCCCGGGACGCTGGACACCTACTACGGCCGCCACCCGCTCGCGTCGGTGCTGGAGCGCACCGCATGGCACGTCGCCCAGCACGCCCGCCAGCTCGAGTCGCTGCTGCGCCACGCCGGCGTCGAGCCGGACGGCGCCCTCGGCGGCGCAGAGCTCGCGGGACTGCCGCTGCCGGTGGCCGTGTGGGATGCCGAGATCGACGGCCCCGGCTGACCGGTGCTGCGACGCAACGATCGCCGCAGCCGCTCCACTGGCACAATCTGGCCCCGCTCCGCGCAGCCCGGCGCCGCGCACCCGAATCCGCCGAGGAACCCCGCATGCGTCTGACTACCGTCACTTCGATCCGGCGTGCGCTGCCGCTCACCCTGCTCGTGCTCGGCGTCGCGGCGCTGGCGTCGGACCGGCCGGCGGCGATCGGCCACTTCGGCCTCGACGTCGCGGGCGGCGACCCGGCGGTTCGTCCCGGCGACGACTTCTACCGCTACGCCGCCGGCACCTGGCAGAAGGCGACCACCCTGCCGCCGGACCGCACCGAGTGGGGCAGCTTCGGGCGGCTGCGCGAGGAGTCGGACGCGCGGGTGAACGAGATACTCGAGGCCGCGGCCGCGGGCGACGCGCCGCCCGGCAGCATCGGCCGCAAGATCGGCGACTACTACGCGAGCTTCCTCGACTCCGCGGCGATCGAGGGGCTGGGACTCGGGCCCGCGCAGGCTGCGCTCGAGGCGATCGCGGCGGCGAGCTCGTACGACGACATCGCGCGGCTGATGGCGCGTCCTGACCTCGAGCTGCCGGCGCCGATCAACGTCGCCATCGACCTCGACCTCAAGAACCCCGACCGCTACGTCATCTGGGTCATGCAGGGTGGCCTCGCGCTACCCGACCGCGACTTCTACCTGCGCGACGACGGGCAGTTCGCGACGCTGCGCGACCGCTACCGCGAGCACGTCGCGAAGCTACTCGCGCTCGCCGGCCAGCCGGAGCCGGCCGACAGCGCGCGCACGATACTGGCGCTCGAGACCGCGATCGCGAGGCTGCAGTGGTCGAAGCCGGAGCGCCGCGACCGCGACAAGATCTACAACAGCCGCAGCCGCGCCGAACTCGTCAGCACCGCGCCCGAGTTCCCGTGGGACGTGACGCTCGCGGCCGCCGGGCTCGGCGACGTCGAGCGGGTCGTGGTTGCCGAGGTCAGCGCGATGCAGCCGCTCGCGCAGCTGTTCCGGGCGACGTCGTTGGACGCCTGGCGGCGCTACCTCACCTATCACTTCCTGCGCACCCACGCCGCGGTGCTGCCGGTGGCATTCGACCGGGAGCAGTTCGACTTCTACGGCCGGACGCTTTCCGGGCAGCCGGAGCAGCGCGTCCGCTGGAAGCGGGCGGTCGCGGCGACCAACGCGGCTCTCGGCGAGGGCATCGGCCAGCTGTACGTCGAGCGCAATTTCCCGCCGGCCTCGAAGGCGGCGGTGCTCTCGCTGGTCGAGAACCTGCGCCAGGCCTTCGGCGTGCGGCTGCGGGCCGTGCCGTGGATGACCGACGCGACCAAGCAGGTCGCGGCCCGCAAGCTCGCGACCTTCCGCCCGAAGATCGGCTACCCGGACCGCTGGCGCGACTATGCGGCGCTCGACGTGCGGCGCGACGACGCTTTCGGGAACGCCGTGCGCGCGTCCCTGTTCGAGTGGCACCGCGAGGTCGAGCGCCTCGGCCGGCCAACCGATCGCGGCGAGTGGTTCATGACGCCGCAGACGGTGAACGCCTACTACAACTCGGTGTTCAACGAAGTGGTCTTTCCGGCCGCGATCCTGCAGCCACCGTTCTTCGACCCGGCGGCCGACCCGGCCGTCAACTACGGCGCGATCGGCGCGGTCATCGGCCACGAGATGGGCCACGGCTTCGATGACCAGGGCTCGAAGTCGGACGCCCAGGGCGTGCTGCGGTCGTGGTGGGGGGAGCGCGACGTGGCCGCCTTCAAGCAGCTCGGCGACCGGCTGGCCCGGCAGTACGACGCCTACGAGCCGCTGCCCGGGATCAAGGTCAATGGCCGCCTCACGCTCGGCGAGAACATCGGGGACCTGGGCGGTGTCACGGTGGCGCTCGAGGCCTACCACCTGTCGTTGCACGGCCGGCCGGCGCCCGTGCTCGACGGCCTGAGCGGCGACCAGCGGTTCTTCCTCGGCTACGCGCAGACGCGGCGGAGCCTGATCCGCGAGGAGGAGCTGCGCAATCGCGTGCTGTCGGATCCGCACAGCCCGTCGGTCTTCCGCGTCAACGGCGTCGTCCGCAACATCGACGCCTGGTACGCGGCCTTCGGCGTCCGCCCGGGCGACAAGCTCTATCTGAAGCCGGCCGAGCGCGTCCACATCTGGTGAGCGTGGGCCGGCCGGCCCCGAAGAAAAAGGCCCCGCGCAGCGTCGCCGCACGGAGCCTTCGACTGCCGGGCAGTCCGTTCGATCGAGGCCTTACTTGGGCGCCGTCGAGTCCTTGGTGCTGCTGTCCGTGGTCGCGGGCTTCTTGTGGCCCTTCTTCTTGTGGTGCTTCTTCTCCGGCTTGGTGTCCGACGTCGCGGCGGGGGCCGAGGCGGCCGGGGCAGGGGTCGTGGTCGCCGGCGCCTGCGCGAAGGCGGGGATCGTCAGGGTCAGGGCAGCGGCCAGCAGGGCGATCTTCTTGAGCATGAGACGTAACCTCCAGGGTTTATCAGGGCTTCGCGCCCGCAGCGGGCGTCGCAGGGCAATGTTGCGGCGCGCGCGGCGCGACGCGGCAAGTATGAAGCACTCTTAATTCGCTGCACACGCAGCGGACAGGGTCACGCGCTGCGCACGTGGCGCAGGACCCGCCGGTCGACGACGGTTCGGTCCGGCATCCGGGGCGCGCGCTACCAGGCGCTGCGGCGCCCCGCGCCACCCGTGGTGCGCCGGGCGCGCTCGGCGCCCTGCACCGCGGCCCACCCCTGCCACCACTCGAGCGCGCGGCGCGCCAGCCGGCGCGGCTTTTGCTCGTAGAGGCGCCGGCCCGCCGCCAGTGCCGCCCGGTACAGCGCCTCGCGGCGTCGCGCCAGCGAGCGCAGCAGCGGCCGGCGCACGTGCGCGCCCAGCGGCGCGGCCTTGAGGCGCTGCGCGAGCAGCACGCAGTCGTGGTGCTGGCCGAGCGCATCGGCGAGACTCCGTGCCTCGCGGGCAAGCGCGCCGAGCAGCTGCGGCGAGACGGGTTCCAGCACCTCGAGCGCGTGCCAGTAGTGCTTGACGTGCTTGCGCCACTCGTGGAGCCGCACCGGGTGGCGCACGCGCCGGGCACCGCCGAACGCCTGGCGGCCGCGGCGGTAGATCTTGACGAAGCCAGCCGCGAGCAGCGCGCTGTCGCCCTCGACCGGCGCGGCCGCGATGCGCGAGCGGGCGCGCGCGAGCAGCGCCCGCGTGCCGGCGAGGTCGGTGGCGTCCCGCGCCAGCTGCCACTCCTGCAGCAGGCGGCGGCAGAACGTGCGCACGGCGAGCGGCCGTACGGATGCGGACATCGCCGTGCGCTCGACCAGCGCCTGGAGCACCGCGGCGTCGCGCGCGCCCGCCAGCAGCCGGCCGGCATCCCGCAGCGTCTCGTCGGCGCCGCGGTAGACGTCGGCCGGCAGCGCCGCGCGCACCAGCCGCAGCAGCGCCCGGGCGCGTTTCAGCTCGCGCCGCGCGCGGTGCACGTGGGTGTCATCGGGTGCCGCACCGCGCAGCGCGGCGCGTGCCGCCGCGATGCCTTGCAGGCAGCGGTGTCGCGCGGTATCGACGGCCTCGGCTGCGGTGTCCGTCCCCGGTCGGCGCCCGCTGACGGGGGCGAGAGCATGCCGAGGGGCGCGCGGCGTCATGGCGCGAAGCGCCCGCCGCCCGCGAAGCCGAGGATGAACGTTGGTGCGTCGAGCCGCGCGCGCTCGACGCTGCGGCCGGTGGCGGGTGCGTGCACGAACTCGCCGCCGCCCAAGTACACGCCGACGTGGTCGGCGGGCGTGTAGAAGAACACGAGATCCCCCGGCCTGAGCGCATCGGCCAGGACCGGCGCCGCGGCCAGGCGCTGCGCCGCGGCGTTCCGCGGCACGCGCAGCCCAAGCTCATGGTAGACGTACCAGACGAGGCCGCTGCAGTCGAAGCCGTCCGGGGCGTCGCCGCCGTAGCGGTACGGCACCCCGACGAATCGGCTCGCGAGCTCGGCTGCGCGCGCACCGAGCTCCGTGGCGGGCACCACCGGCAGGGCGCCTTGCGGCAGCGCGGGGCGCCGCGACGGCTGGCCGGCGCAGCCGGCGAGCGTCATCAGCACGGCACACGCGGGAACTCGAAGACGCATGCCGCGAGTCTAGCGGAGCACGGCGCCCGGGGTGTCAGGCGTCGACGGTCACGGCGCTCGCGCTCGGCGCCGTCACCTGCGGCGCGAGCGCGATCCGGATCAGGTCCTCGACGCGTTCGACGAAGTGGAACTCAATGCTGGCGCGCACGCTCGCCGGCACGTCCTCGAGGTCCCTGCGGTTGCGTGCCGGCAGCAGCACGGTGCCGATGCCCGCCCGCGCGGCGGCGACGGTCTTCTCCTTGACGCCGCCGATCGGCAGCACCAGCCCGCGCAGCGAGATCTCGCCGGTCATCGCGACGTCGTGGCGCACGGTGCGGCGGGTCAGGAGCGAGACCAGCGCCGTGTACATCGCGACCCCAGCGCTCGGGCCGTCCTTCGGGATGGCTCCGGCCGGTACGTGGATGTGGATGTCGCTCTTCTCGAACGACGCGGGATCGAGGCCGAACGCGCCGGCGTTCGCCTTCAGCAGGGACAGCGCCGCCTGCGCGCTCTCCTTCATGACGTCGCCGAGTTGACCCGTCAGGATCAGTTTGCCCGAGCCGGGCGTGCGCGCCGCCTCGATGAACAGGATGTCGCCGCCGACCGGCGTCCAGGCGAGGCCGGTCGCGACGCCGGGCACGCTGACCCGCATCGCGACCTCGTTCTCGTAGCGCGCGCTGCCGAGTATCTCGCGCACCTGGGCTGCGTCGATGTGCACGCTCGCGATCGCGCCGGAGGCGATCTTCATCGCGGCGTTGCGCATCAGCGCGCCGATCTCGCGCTCGAGGTTGCGGCAGCCGGCCTCGCGCGCGAGATCGGCGCGTTGATGCGCAACGCCGCGATGAAGATCGCCTCCGCCGCGGTCGCGAGCGTGCACATCGACGCACCCGAGGTCCGGGAGATACTGGGCAGCGCACGCTACGAGAACGAGGTCGCGATGCGCGTC
>JANXWS010000043.1 GCA_025351005.1 Pseudomonadota bacterium
GCCAACGTCGACCGGCCGAAGGGCGTGATCGAGGACGACGCGCACCGCTGGCAGGTGCTCGCGAACGACCAGGCGCGCACGGCGGCCGAGTACCTGCCGACCATCGTGTCCTACAGCAAGGGCGCGGCCGTGCGCCTCGGCGACGTCGCGACCGTCACCGACTCGGTGCAGGACATCCGCAACGCCGGGCTCGCGAACGGCAAGCCCGCGATCCTGGTGATCCTCAACCGCGCGCCGAACGCGAACATCGTCGAGACGGTCAAGCGCATCCGCTCGGTGCTGCCCCAGCTGCGGGCCTCGATCCCGGCGACGATCGACCTCGAGGTCATGATCGACCGCACGCCGACGATCCGCGCCTCGCTGTGGGAGGTCGAGCGGACGCTGATGATCGCGATCCTGCTGGTGGTGCTCGTCACCTACGCGTTCCTCGGCGACTGGCGGGCCTCGGTCGTGTCGGTGGTGGCGGTGCCGGTGTCGCTGCTCGGCACCTGCGCCGTCATGTACTTCTGCGACTACAGCCTCGATACGCTCTCCCTGATGGCGCTGACGGTCGCGACCGGGTTCGTGGTCGATGACGCCGTCGTCGTGCTCGAGAACATCGACCGGCACGTCGGCGCCGGTACGCCGCCGTTGGCGGCGGCGCTGCGGGGCGCGCGCGAGGTGGGCTTCACGGTGGTGGCGATGAGCCTGTCGCTGGTCGCCGTCTTCATCCCGATCCTGTTCATGGCCGGCCTGATGGGCAGGCTGTTCCGCGAGTTCGCGGTCACGCTCGCGGCGGCCATCGCGGTGTCGCTCGTGATTTCGCTGACCGCGACCCCGATGATGGCGGCGCAGTTGCTGCGCAGCCGTGCCGACCGGCCGCAGGGCGGCTTCGCGGCGCGCACCGAGCGCTGGTTCGCGGCCCTGCGGGTCGGCTACCGCCGCACGCTCGAGTCGTCGCTCGACCACAGCTGGCTGGTGCTGGGCGGCCTCGTCCTCACCGTCGCGCTCACGGGCTATCTGTACGTCGTCATCCCGAAGGGGTTCCTGCCGCAGCAGGACACGGGCCGGATCGTCGGCAACATCCAGGGTGACCAGAGCCTGTCGTTCCAGGCGATGGAGACCAAGCTGCGCCGCTTCGTCGACTTGGTGCGGGCCGACCCGGCGGTCGAGAACGTCGTCGGGTTCACCGGCGGCGGCCGTTCCAACGGCGGGTTCATGTTCGCCTCGCTGAAGCCGGTAGCCGAGCGCAAGGTGACCGCCGACGCCGTCATCAACCGGCTGCGCTACACGCTGACGCACGAGCCCGGCGCCGTGCTGTACCTGCAGGTGGCACAGGACATCCGCGCCGGCGGGCGCGCGGGGAATGCGCAGTACCAGTACACGCTGCAGGCGGATTCGCTCACGGATCTGCGTGCCTGGGAGCCGCGCGTGCGGGCCGCGCTCTCGGCGGTGCCGGAAATCGCCGACGTCAGCACCGACGCGCAGGACAAGGGACTGCAGACCTCCCTCGTGCTCGACCGTGACGCGGCTGCGCGCCTCGGCATCAGCGTCAAGACCTTCGACGCGGTGCTCTACGACTGGTTCGGGCAGCGCCAGGTCGCGACGATCTACAACGCGCTCAACCAGTACCACGTCGTGATGGAGGCCGACCCGCGCTTCCTGACGAACCCGGAGACCCTGAAGAGCGTCTACCTGCCGGGCACCGCCGGCAGCCAGGTGCCGCTCAGCAGCGTCGCGACCTTCGGTCCCACCAACACGCCCCTGTCGGTCAATCACCAGGGACAGTTCGCGGCGTCGACGATCTCCTACAACCTCGCGGCCGGCGTCCCGATGTCGACGGCGACGCGCGCGATCGACCAGGCGTTCGCGCGCCTCGGTCCGCCCACCAGCCTCCGCGGCAGCTACCAGGGCACGGCCAAGCTCTTCCAGGACTCGAGCAGCAACCAGGGGCTGCTGATCGGGGCTGCGATCCTCGCGATGTACCTGGTGCTCGGCATCCTCTACGAGAGCACGCTGCATCCGATCACGATCCTGTCGACGATCCCGTCGGCCAGCGTCGGTGCGCTGCTGGCGCTGATGGCGCTGCGCTTCGAGCTGACGCTGATCGCGCTCATCGGCGTGATCCTGCTGATCGGCATCGTCAAGAAGAACGCGATCATGATGATCGACGTCGCCCTCGAGCTCGAGCGCGAGCAGCAGCTCGATCCGAAGGCCGCGATACTGGAGGCCTGCGTGCGCCGCTTCCGGCCGATCCTGATGACGCCGGTCGCGGCGCTCGCCGGGGCGGTGCCGCTTGCGTTCGGCCACGGCGACGGCGCGGAACTGCGCCAGCCACTCGGCATAGCGATCGTCGGCGGGCTGGTGCTCAGCCAGCTGCTGACGCTGTACACGACACCGGTCGTCTATCTGCTGCTCGATCGCGCAAGAATCAGGGTATCCGCGATGCTCGCACGCAGGCGCGCCCGGGCCGCACGTCCGGCACTGGAGAGCACGTGAGAGCGCTGCGTCACCCCGTCCTGCCCGTCGTGCTCGCCCTCGCCAGCGGCTGCGCGGTGGGGCCCGACTACCGGCGGCCGGACGTCCCGCAGCCGGCCGCGTTCCGTGAGGCGTGGCAGCCGGCCGCTCCGGCCGACCAGGCCCCCCGCGGGCCGTGGTGGCGGGCCTACGCGGACGTATCGCTCGACCGGCTCGAGGACGATGCGACGCGGGCCAACCAGACCCTGCAATCCGCGGCGGCCCAGTACCGCGCCGCGCTCGCGGCGGTCGGCGTCGCGCGGGCCGGGCTCTTCCCGACCGTCGCGGCGTCCGCAAGCTCGACGCGCAGCAGCAGCGGCGCCTCGCCCGCCGGCACCTACACGGTCGACCGGCTGACCGCGGCGCTCTCCTGGGAAATCGACCTGTGGGGCCGGCTGCGGCGCCAGCTCGAGCAAAGCCACGCGACGGCCGAAGCGAGCGCCGGCGACCTCGCGGCCGCGCAGCTGCTCGCGAGCGCAACGCTGGCCCAGGACTACGTGCAGCTGCGCGCCCTCGACATGCAGCGCGACCTGCTCGGCCGCACGATCCTCCCCTACCGCCGCTCGCTCGAGATCACCCGCAACCGTTACGCCGCCGGCGTCGCGCCGCGCACCGACGTCACGCAGGCCGAGTCGCAGCTGGCCGCGGCCGAGGCCCAGGACGCCGACTACACGATCCAGCGCGCGACGCTCGAGCATGCCCTCGCCGTGCTCGCCGGGCACGCACCGGAGGAGTTCACGCTGGCGCCGGAAGCGTCGCTGCCGGCGCTGCCGCCGATCCCCGCCGTGCTGCCTGCGACGCTGCTGCAGCGCCGCCCGGACGTCGCCGCGGCCGAGCGGCGGGTCGCGGCCGCGAACGCCGGCATCGGCATCGCGCGCGCCGCCTGGTTCCCGACGCTGTCGCTGTCCGGCACCGGCGGCTACCAGGGGCCGCAGTGGCAGCACCTGGTCAGCGCGCCGATGCGGTTCTGGAGCGTCGGGCCGACGCTCGCGGAGACGCTCTTCGACGCGGGCGCGCGACACTACCAGTCGGTCGCTGCCGTCGCGGACTACGACCGCGCGGTCGCGGACTTCCGCCAGGCGGTACTGACCGCGCTCGCCGATGCGGAGGACCAGCTGGTGGCGCTGCGCGGTCTCGTTGAGGAAGAAGCGGCCGATCAGCGCGCGGCGGCCGCTGCGCGCGAGACGCTGACGATCACCGAGAACCAGTACCGGGCAGGGACCGTCAGCTACCTCAACGTCGTGATCGCGGAGAGCACGACGCTCGCGGCGGAGCGGAGCCTGATCGACGTGCAGAGCCGGCACCTGCTCGCGCACATCGGGCTGCTGAAGGCGATGGGCGGCGCGCCGGGGCCGTGATGGCCGGGATGCGCCGTCG
>JANXWS010000086.1 GCA_025351005.1 Pseudomonadota bacterium
GCGAGCGGCTGCTCCCCGCCCTGGATCGTCTTCGCGCTGAAGTCGTGAACGCTCGCCATGTGGGTCCCCTCGGTCGCGGAACGCCGCGTTCACGGCGCACGATGCCACGCCGGTCCACGGCCCGCCAGCCCGGTTCTGACAGCACCGCGGCGCACGCCGCCCACGTGCCGGGCTCCGTCGCCGCGTTCCGAACGCTGGCCGGCCGCAGGCGAGACTTCCCGCGCGCTCCGCTTAGCGCTGAGGATCTCCGCCAACCGCAGCTCAGACGCTGACTGCAGCCTCGGCCAGCAGCGCACCGCCCCGCCAGCGTGGCGCGCGAGTCGCGGCGCGGTGCCGGCCGCGACGGCGCACCGCCCGCGACCGACGTCATCGATGTCCGGCGCAGGAACGTTCGACGAAGATCCCCTGCGTTCGCCGCTCGCGAAAAGCACCCCGGCGTCCGTGCACCGGAAGCCCTTGATTATCGTGGCAAGCCGTGGCGTTTGACATTAGGCACCGGGAACCGGACGCGGATTGCGGTCACCGCCGGCGGCCGTCCGGCCGGTCCCTGGCCTTGAGTCCGGCACCCGGCACCCCAATCGAACGTGACCGGCGTGGCGTTTTGCACGAGCGGCCGCGCACCTCGCCCGAAGTGCTTTGACCGCGACCCCGGCGGGGTCTAGACTGCGCATAAGTCATTGATTCAGGATGGGTACATGAGCGATGCCACGGCGTCGGCCGATCACGGGAACGCGAGCACGGGGGGCGACATGCCGCCGCCGCCGCCGCCGCTCGTTTTCACCGATGCCGCAGCCCGCAAGGTCGGCGAGCTGATCCGCGAGGAGGCGAACCTGGCGCTCAAGCTGCGCGTCTACGTCCAGGGCGGTGGCTGCTCCGGCTTCCAGTACGGCTTTACCTTCGACGAGGCCGTCGACGAGGGCGACATGACCGTCGAGAACCAGGGCGTGACGCTGCTGATCGACCCGATGAGCTTCCAGTACCTGATCGGCGCCGAGATCGACTACCGCGAGGGGCTCGACGGCGCCCAGTTCGTGATCCGCAACCCGAACGCGAAGACCACCTGCGGTTGCGGCTCGTCGTTCGCCGCCTGATCCGCCACTCGATCTGAGACGGCCCACCGGGCCGCCGGCTGCGAAATGCCCCAGTCGTCGCGGATACCGGACGTACTCGCTGCCGTAGACCTCGGCTCCAACAGCTTCCACATGGTGGTCGCGCGCTACTCGCACGGCCAGATCACGATCGTCGACCGGTTGCGCGAGATGGTGCGGCTCGCGGCGGGGTTGGACGAGCACGGTCGCCTCTCGAAGGATGCGACCGACCGCGCGCTCGTCGCGCTGCGGCGCTTCGGCCAGCGGCTGCAGGACATGCGCGCCGAGAGCGTGCGCGTCGTCGGTACCAATACGCTGCGCAAGGCGCGCCGCAAGGCGGCGTTCCTGGAGCGCGCGCGCGAGGCGCTCGGCCACCCGATCGAGATCATCTCCGGCATCGAGGAGGCGCGCCTGATCTACGGCGGCGTCACGCAGACCATGCCGCTCGAGCCCGGCCGTCGGCTGGTCGTCGACATCGGCGGCGGCAGCACCGAGTGCATCATCGGTGAGGGCTACGAGCCGCGCATCCTCGAGAGCCTGTACATGGGTTGCGTCGCCCTGAGCGCCGAGCAATTCCCGGACGGTCGCTTCGCCTCCAAGCGCTTCGAGCGCGCGGTGGTCGCCTGCGAGGTCGAGCTCGAACCGATCCAGGTGCCGTTCCGCGCCATCGGCTGGCAGCACGCGGTCGGCTCGAGCGGCAGCGTGCGCTCGGTCGGCGACGCGATCCGGGAACTCGACCCGACCGCGCAGACGATCACCCGCGAGGGCCTCGCCGAGCTCGCGGCCCACCTGGCGGGCGCCGGCAACGTCCGTACGGCCGGGCTCGCGGCGGCCAGCGACGAGCGCTGGCCGGTGTTCGCGGGGGGGCTCGCCATCCTGACCGCGGTGTTCAACGCCCTCAACGTCGAGTCGATGCGGGTCGCGGAAGGTGCGCTCCGCGAGGGACTGCTGTACGACATGCTCGGCCGGCTCACCGCCGAGGACGCGCGCGAGCGCAGCGTGCGTGCGGTCGCGGCGCGCTTCCACGTCGACCGCGAGCAGGCCGAGCGCGTCGAGCAGCTGGTCGTCGAGCTGCTCAGGCAGGTCGAGGCCGAGTGGGGCCTCGGCGACCCGCTCGCCGAGAGCGCGCTCCGCTGGGCCGCGCGCCTGCACGAGATCGGCCTCGACATCTCCCACTCCAGCCACCACAAGCACGCCGCCTACCTGCTCGAGCACGCGGACCTCCCCGGCTTCCCGCGCGAGGAACAGCGCCTGCTCGCCTGCGTCGTCGGCTCGCAGCGCCGCAAGATCGCGCTCGAGCGGGCCGAGGAGCTGATGCCGCCGTGGCACTCGCAGACGCTGTGGCTGATCGTGCTGCTCCGGCTCGCCGTGCTGCTGCACCGCGGCCGCACGCGCGAGGCGCTGCCGCTCATCCGGCTGACGCCGAAGGGACGCTCGCTCGAAGTGCGGTTCCCGCGCGGCTGGCTGACCGAGCACGCGCTGACGCGGGCCGACCTGGTGCAGGAAGTGGACCTCCTGAAGGCGGTCGGCTTCCGGTTGCGGGTGTACTGAGGCCGGGCCTACGCCTCGGCGTGGCGCTCGAGCAGCGCCGCCTGCGACGAGAACGGCGGGTCCTTGCCGGGCACGATGCGCTGGTAGCCGCCGTCCGCGCACAGCACCCAGGCGTTGGTGTTGTCGGCGAGCCAGGTCTCGAGATCCTTCAGGATCCGTTCGCGCAACTTCGGCCGCTCGACCGGGAACGCGACCTCGACGCGACGGAAGAAGTTGCGCTCCATCCAGTCGGCACTGGCGCAATAGACCTCGGGCTCGCCGTCGTTGCCGAAGTAATAGACGCGCGAGTGCTCGAGGAAGCGGCCGACGATAGAGCGCACCCGGATCCGCTCGGACACCTGCGGCAGCCCGGGCATCAGCGAGCAGATGCCGCGCACGATCAGGTCGATCTCGACGCCGGCGTTCGACGCCTGGTAGAGCGCCTCGATGATCCTGGGTTCGATCAGCGCGTTCATCTTGGCGATGATCCGCGCCGGCCTGCCGGCGCGCGCGTGCTCCGCCTCGCGCGCGATCCGCGCCATCAGTGCCTCGTGCAGCGTGAACGGCGACTGCAGGAGCTTGCGGAGCTTCGGCGTCCGCGTCAGGCTCGTCAGCTGCAGGAACAGGTCGTGCAGGTCCTGGCCGATGTCCGCGTCGCAGGTAAAGAGGCCGTAGTCCGTGTAGGTGCGCGCAGTGCGCGCATGGTAGTTGCCGGTGCCGACATGGCAGTAGCGCCGCAGGACGCCGTCCTCGCGGCGCACGATCATGATCAGCTTGGCGTGCGTCTTGTAGCCGACGACGCCGTACATCACGTGCGCGCCCGCCTCCTGCAGCCGGCTCGCGAGCTCGATGTTGGCCTCCTCGTCGAAGCGTGCCATCAGCTCGACGATGACCGTGACGTCCTTGCCGTTTCGTGCGGCGTCGACCAGCGCGTCGACGACCGCCGAGTCGGACCCGGAGCGGTACAGCGTCTGCTTGATCGCGAGCACCTGCGGATCGCGCGCCGCCTGGCGCAGCAGGTCCATGATCGGCGCGAACGACTGGAACGGATGGTGCAGCAGCACCTCCTTCTCGCGGATCGCGGCGAACAGATCGGTGCGGCCGACAAAGCGTCCGGGGACGCCGGCCGTAAATGGCGGGAACTTGAGATCGGGACGGTCGATAAGATCGTAGACCGCGGCCAGCCGGTTCAGGTTGACCGGCCCCGGCACCTGGTAGAGGTCGGCCGGCGTCAGCTGGAAGTGCTGCAGCAGGAACTGCGTCAGGTCGGCTGGACAGTCGTGCGCGGTCTCGAGCCGCACCTCCTCGCCGTAGCGGCGTTCCGCGAGCTCGCCTTCCACCGCGCGGCGCAGGTCCTCGACTTCTTCCTCGTCGACGAACAGGTCGCTGTTGCGCGTGACGCGGAACTGCCAGCAGCCCGCGACCTTCATGCCCTCGAAGAGCCGCCCGACGTAGCGCTGCACGACCGTCGAGAGGTAGACGAGCTTGAGCGGCCCGCTGTCAGCGGCGGCGCGCGGCAGCCGTATCACGCGCGGCAGCGAGCGCGGCACCTGCAGGATCGCGAGGTTGGTGTCGCGACCGAAGGCGTCGGTGCCCTCGAGCCGGACGATGAAATTCAGGCTCTTGTTCTGGATGCGCGGGAACGGCCGCGCCGGGTCGAGCCCGAGTGGCGACAGCACCGGCTCGACCTCGCTCGCGAAGTAGAGGCCGAGCGCCTCCGAGTCGGCCTTCGCCATCCGCTCGGGGCGCAGCAGCACGATGCCGGCCTCGACGAGTGCGGGGGTCAGCTCGTCGTTCAGGATCTCGTACTGGCGCGCGACCAGCTCGCGGGCGCGGTCGTGGATCGCGGTCAACTGATCGGCGATCGAGCGGCCGTCGGGGCCGACGGCGAGCGCGCCGCGCTCCTGCCGCTCCTTCAGGCCCGCGACTCGGATCTCGAAGAACTCGTCGAGGTTGGCCGATGCGATCGCCAGATAACGGACGCGCTCTAGCAATGGCACGCCCGGGTCGCGGGCGAGCTCCAGCACCCGCTGGTTGAACTCGAGGAACGACAGCTCCCGGTTGATGTAGTAAGCCGGGGCCTTGAGGTTGACGTCGTCCATGGGCTTGGCTGCTAACGGAAAAACACCATAGCACCGGTACGCGGGGCGCTGTGTTACAGCACCGAACCGCGTCAGCGGCTGGCGGTGACCGTCGTGCTGCCCTGCGGCGCTGCGTCGAGGCCCTGCAGCAGCGCCGCTGCCCTGGCCTCGAAATCCGCCTTCAGCGACGCCGAGATCGGCTCCGCGGGCAGGGTCTTGATGGAGCTCGGGTTGCGGTGCACGCCGCCGACCCGGTACTCGTAGTGCAGGTGGGGCCCGGTCGCGAGCCCGGTCATGCCGACGAAGCCGATCAGTTCGCTCTGCTGGACGCGCTTGCCGACGAAGAGGCCGGCGGCAAAGCGCGACAGGTGGCCGTAGACGGTCTGGACGCCGCCGGGGTGATCGAGCATCACGACGTTGCCGTAGCCGCTCTGCTCGCCGCGAAAGGAGACCCGCCCCTCGCCCGCGGCCCGGATCGGCGTACCGGTGGGTGCCGCATAGTCGATGCCCCGGTGCGCGCGCATGCGGTCCAGGATCGGGTGCCAGCGCAGCCCGAAGCCAGAGCTCACGCGCGAGAACTGCAGGGGCGAGAGCAGAAACGCCTTGCGGAGGCTCCTGCCGTCCGGCGCGTAGTACTCGCGCGTGCCGTCGGGGAGCGTGTAGCGCACCGCCCGGTAGGTGCGCCCGCTATTGACGAACTCGGCGGCGACGATGTCACCGTCGCGGAGGTAGCGGCCGTCCCGCCACACCTTTTCGAGCAGGATCCTGAAGCTGTCGCCCGGCTGCAGCTCCTGGGCGAAGTCGATGTCGTAACGGAACACCTCGGCGAGCTGCAGCGCGACCTGGTCGCTGGCGCCGAGCTCATTCACGGTGCGAAAGAGCGACGACGTGATGTGCCCGACGAGCGGCGCTGTGCGCACCTCGATCGCGTTCGGGACGATGTCGGCCGCGAAGCCGCCCGCAGGCGCCCGGGTCACCGTCAGCGTCGCCGTGTCGCTGATGCGGCGCGTGAGCGAGGTCAGGCCGCCGTTCAGGCTCGTCAGCTTCACCGTGTCGCCCGGCTTCAGGAAATCGAGGCTCTGGCGGATGCCCGGCAGACTCCTGACGGCGGCCAGGTCCTCGATCGAGAGCGAGAGGCGGCGGAAGATGCCGTCAAGCGTGTCATCGCGGCGGATGACCACCTCGACCGCCGCGCCGAGCGGCTTCAGGGCCGCGCTCGCCGCGGCGGCAAGCTCGCCGCCGGCGGTCGGGGCCACGGCTGCGGCCGGGTTTGGCCGGGTCGCGGGCGCGGCGGGTCGCGGCGACAGCCCCGGCCCGTCGATCGTGAGCCAGGCGGACGCCAGGAGGCAAAGGCCGCCGAGTACGCCGACGACGTAGACGCCGGCGCCCCCGCGCAGGGGCGCGGCCACCGCCGGGACGGGCGTCTGATCGATGCTGGCTGACGCGTAGGGCATTCCGGCCCGTTCCGGTGACATAAAAAGCTCCGAGAGGCTACGGACGCCCCGACGGGGGGTCAACCCCCGGGAATCGCCCCGCAGTCTGGTCGGGAGGGAGGACCCGGTCAGCCGACTGGTCCACATCCGGGGCTGGCATGGGGGCCACAGATTTGCGCTTGTGACGCACCGCACCTAGGCTCTCGGATCCATCGGCAGCGGGAGTTCAGGAATGACGGGACCGGCCGAGCAGCTGATCGAGTTGAAGCGCGGCGCGCACGAGGTCCTGCCCGAGGCGGAGCTCGTGCGCAAGCTCGCGCGTGGCACCCCGCTGGTCGTCAAGGCGGGCTTCGACCCGACCGCCCCCGACCTGCACCTCGGCCACACGGTGCTGATCAACAAGATGCGGCAGTTCCAGGTGCTGGGCCACCAGGTCGTGTTCCTGATCGGGGACTTCACCGGGATGATCGGCGACCCGACCGGCAAGAACGCGACGCGGCCGAGACTTACCCGCGAGGACATCGAGGCCAATGCCCGGACTTACGGCGAGCAGATCTTCAAGATCCTCGACCCCGCCCGGACCAAGATCGACTTCAACTCCCGCTGGTCGGTGGAGCTCGGCGCCGCGGGACTGATCGGTCTCGCGGCCCAGTACACGGTCGCGCGCATGCTCGAGCGCGACGACTTCGCCAAGCGCTACCGGGGTGGCCAGCCGATCGCGATCCATGAGTTCCTGTATCCACTCGTACAGGGCTACGACTCGGTGGCGCTCAAGGCCGACGTCGAGCTCGGCGGGACGGACCAGAAGTTCAACCTGCTGGTCGGGCGCTCGCTGCAGGAGAGCTTCGGCCAGGAGCCGCAGGTGGTACTGACGATGCCCTTGCTCGAGGGCCTCGACGGCGTGCAGAAGATGGGCAAGTCGACCGGCAACTACGTCGGCATCACGGAGCCGCCGGAGGAGATGTTCGGCAAGCTCATGTCGATCAGCGACACGCTGATGTGGCGCTACTTCGAGCTCCTGTCGTTTCGGCCGCTCGCCGCGATCGAGGCCTTGAAGAAGGCGGTCGAGGACGGGCGCAACCCGCGCGACGTCAAGTTCGATTTGGCTGCCGAAATCGTCAACCGTTTCCATGGCTTGGGAACGGGGGAACGGGCGCGGGACGAGTTCATCGCCCGCTTCCGGGACGGCGCGGTACCGAGCGACGTCCGCGCGCTCGAGCTCGCGATTGATCCGGCCGGCGCCCGCCTCGCGCTGATCCTGAAGGAGACGCAGCTCGTGCCGAGCACGAGCGTCGGCTACCGGATGATCGAGCAGGGCGCGGTGCGGGTCGACGGCGAGAAAGTCGCCGATCGCGAGCTCACGCTCGCACCAGGGGGCCGCCACCTGCTGCAGGTCGGCAAGCGGGCCATTGCCGCCGTGACCCTGCACGCGAAGGGGTGATGACGCGACCTGTCCGGCGAGGTCACGCTATCCGCCGGCTGCAAGCCGGCCGGGACCGGGCGAAGGATCCGCCGGCCGTTGCCTCATCGGCACTGGCCGGCGGATGACCGACTGTCAGCAGTCGCTCAGGGCTGCTTTTCCATGACGAAGGAGACCTTCGTGCCGTGCACCGGGTCCTCGTCGACCATCGCGATCGACTTGCCGTCGGCCGCCATCGTCCACATGACGACGTCGTAGATCTTGCCTTCTGTCTTCCGGCGCTCCTCGATCTGCCGCTCGCCGATCTTCTTCATCGTCACCAGCGCGTGGCTCGGATCGTTCTGGACCGCGTATTCCTTGCCATCGAACTTCACGTCCGTCGTGCGCCCGTTCTGCGTGTACTTGAGTCCGTTCGGCGTCGACTGCACGACCATGACGCGTCCCGCCTCCGAAACCTCCGGCACGGAGTCCGTCATCCAGGACCCGGAGATCGCGTGCGCCCCCTTCGGCGCCGGCGCCACCCGCTTCTCCGTTGCGACGAAGGTCACGGGCTTCGGGCCGGTGTAGTCGACGGACTTGACCGTCAGCTTCGAGCCGTCGGCCGAGACGGTCACGGTGTCGGTGGCCGTCACCTTGCCCCCCACCTTGTTCGAGAGCTCCACGACCGTGGCGCTCACGACCTTGACCGCCAGGTGGTCACGGCCGGTATGCACGGGCGTCGCCTGGTCGGCGCCATCCGCCTTGACGGTGAACGCCGGGGCGCAGCTGCCGCAGGTGTAGTTGCCGTTGCTGATCTCGTACTTGTCCGGTGCACCCGAGAACTGCATCGACTCGAGCTTGAGCCTCCAGGTGCCGTCGAACGACGTGGCGGCGAACGTCACCGCCGGCATGAGCAGGGCGAGCGAGATGAGACTCTTCATGGATGTTTATCCCCGTGTGTCCATTGTTATGCCCGGTCGCGTTCGCGGTCCGGGTCGGCTGCGCGAGGCCGGCGGCCGGCGCGGCCCGCAGTCTACACCGTTGTCGTGACGCCGACGCCGAGCCCGGCTACCGGAGCCGGGCTAGGTCGGGGGCCAGTCACGGCGAGGTGACGGCTACGCAGCGACCGGGAACCGGCTGCCGGCCGGCGAGGTCGTCCTTGCCGTCGCAAGCCGACGGTGGGCGCCACACCCGCAACGGACAGTGTCCGGCCGCCATCATGAAGACATTGTCCGTCGTGAGCATCGTCAGCTCGTGGCGCACGCAGAGCTGCGCGAGCAGCGCGTCGATCGTCCCGAGCTCGATGCCGGCACGGCGGCAGCCATTGCGCAAGCCGGCGGCGTCGGCGTGGTCCTGCCGGTCCGGACCGAGCGACGGCAAAGCGGCGAACCGCTCCAGGATCGCTTCGCGATCGCGCGGCCCGGCAAATCCGTGTAGCAGTTCCTGGAGGACGAGGCCGGTCGTTACGACCAGGTCGCCGCCGTCCAGCGCAGCGCGGAGCGCAGCGACCTCCGAAGCACCCGAGTCACCGTCGCGGCGCAGCGCCAGCGACCACACTCCGGTGTCGACGAACAGCGGCATTACCGTGATCGCCCGGCCTTGTAGTCGAACGACCGATCCCAATCGAGCTTGCCCATCAGTTCGAGCAGGCCTTTCTGGCGCCGGCGCGCGATGAACTCCTCCAGCGCGCGGGTGACGGCGGCCTTCTTGGTCCGTTCGCCGCTCAGTTCGAGCGCCCGTTCGATCAGGCCAGGGTCAAGGGAGAGATTGGTAGCCATGTGTGAATCTCCACACATAATTCTACACACACGGCGCGGTGGCTGCAGCGCCCGAGGCGGGGCCGGCGAGCCAGACCGGCGCCTGCCGCGCGACCGGCCAGAACGGCGGACGCGTCGCTGATCGCCTGAGGCGCCGCCGGTCCGACGATCCCGGCGAGGCACGGGCGCCGGCCCAGTACGGTTTCGGGCGCACCGACTTTGACAGCCGCGGACGCGGCGATATACTGCGCGCCCCCTGACGAGCCGGGCTCGCCAGGGGCTTGAGGCCCCGGGCAAATTTGCCCGTACCGGGCGCCGCGCGATGTTGACGGACCTGATTTACCGTCTATACTAGGCGGCTCGGGTGCGAGCCTTCGTGCGCCGCCCAATCCCCTCGGCCTCCGCGCCTTGGGCGCTGTTTAAGAATTAGCAGGTAATTTGTGTGGGGACTCGTGTCACGCGTCGTACGACGCATATGCGAGTTCTAAGTATCCAAGCAAGTAATTCTCGATCTTCAAAGTCGAGAGTCAGTTGTTCACGGAGCTTCGGACGAGCTTCTTCTAGTTAATGTCGATATTTAACTGAAGAGTTTGATCCTGGCTCAGATTGAACGCTGGCGGCGTGCCTAACACATGCAAGTCGAGCGGCAGCGCGGGAGCAATCCTGGCGGCGAGCGGCGGACGGGTGAGCAATGCTTGGGAATCTGCCCATCA
>JANXWS010000080.1 GCA_025351005.1 Pseudomonadota bacterium
CGCTCGCCGAGACCGGCGAGCGCGCGGCCGCCCGCCTCGACCGCGGCGCCGATCGCCTCAAGCGCCTGGCGCGCGGCCCCGTCGTAGAGCCCGGCGCGGGTCAGTTCGAGTTCCGCATCGCGTAGCAGCGACTGCACGGCCCGCGACCCGAGCCGCGTGCCGAAGAACTGCCCCGCCACGTCCGGAAATTGGTGCGCCTCGTCGAGGATCACGGCGTCGGCGCCTGGCAGGAGTTCGCCGAAGCCTTCCTCTCTCAACGCCATGTCGGCCAGCAGCAGGTGGTGGTTGACGATCACGAGGTCCGCGGCCTGTGCGGCGCGACGCGCGCGGACGACGTGGCAGCCGCGGAATTCGGGGCAGTCCTGCCCGAGGCAGTTCTCGCGGGTGGACGTTGCTGCCGGCCAGGCCGGGTCCTGCTCGGGCACGGACTCGAGCTCGGCGATGTCGCCCGAGTCGGTCACCTTGCTCCAGCGCGCGATCGCCGCGAGCGAGCGGCGCCGGCCGCGTCCGAGGCCCGGCAGCTCAGGCGCGGCGAGTTCGGCCGCCAGCCTATGGCGGCACAGGTAGTTCGCCCGGCCTTTGAGCAGCGCGACCCGGACCGGTCGGCCGAGCGCGCGCCCGACGAGCGGCAGATCGCGGTGAAAGAGCTGGTCCTGCAGCGTGCGCGTACCGGTCGACACTATGACGCGCCGGCCCGAGTAGAGCGCTGGAATCAGATAGGCGAAGGTCTTCCCGGTGCCGGTGCCAGCCTCGACGACCAGCCGGCCGCGCGCCTCGAGGGTCGCCGCGATGGCCTCGGCCATCGCCAGCTGCTCGTGGCGCGGGCGGAAGCCCGGCAGCGCCTCGGCGAGCGCGCTCCCGGCAGCCAGCATGTCCCTCCAGTCAGCCATCGACCTCCGTCGCTGGCACGGCCCGGGGGCCGGCGCGCCGCCCGCATGATCGGGCGCGCGCCGCGCCGACGCAAGCGGCCGCCGGGATCGCCAGAGTCCATGCCGGGCGGCCGCGCCGCGGCCGCGATCCGGCCTGAGGGCCGCTCACGGATAACAATTTAAATATTCTTCTAATCATATAGTTACAATGCATTATTCGAGTAGAATTCAACATGCCTCGCGAGACACTCCCGGCCGGCACCGGAACTCGGTAGTCTGCGGCTGACGCGACGAGACCGCTCAATCAACTGCACCGCCGGCCTGCGGACGGGCAGCGGCCCGCCGGGCGATCCGCGCTGCGGGCCGGCCCCGCGGTCGACGTTGCGGATGGCCGCCTTCGTATAATCAGGGCCGACGGGCCCAGCCGCCACAAGGACGCCGAACCGATCATGGGCGAGCCCTCGTTACGAGTTCCGGCGCCGCCGAGCGGCGCGCCCGAAGCCGTCGACCGCTGGGTCGAGGCCGTCCGCCGCCTGACCGACCCGGCGCGCGTCCATTGGTGCACCGGCTCGGAAGCGGAAGCGGCAGAGCTTACCGCAGCGATGCTGGCGAGCGGCGAGCTTGAGCGCCTCAACGAGGAGCGGTTCCCGCGCTCGGTGCTGTACCGGTCGAACCCGAACGATGTCGCCCGCGTGGAGCAGGTGACGTTCGTCTGCACGCGCCGCGAGGCCGACGCTGGCCCCAACAACCACTGGCTCGCGCCGGACGCCGCCCACCGCAGGATGGACGACCTGTTCCGGGGCGCGATGCGCGGCCGCACGATGTACGTCCTGCCCTACTGCATGGGTCCGATCGACTCGCCCTACGCGCGCTGCGGCGTCGAGATCACGGACAGCGCCTACGTCGTGCTCAACATGCGGATCATGACGCGCATGGGCAGCGCGGCGCTCGCGCGCATCGCGCGCGACGGCAGCTTCGTCCGCGGACTGCACTCGACCGGCGAGCTGGACCCGGTGCGACGCTTCATCATGCACTTTCCCGAAGAGCTCACGATCAAGAGCTTCGGCTCGGGATACGGCGGCAATGCGCTGCTCGGCAAGAAATGCCATGCGCTGCGGATTGCGAGCTGGCAGGCGCGCGACGAAGGCTGGCTCGCCGAGCACATGCTGCTGGTTGCGATCGACAGCCCGGCCGGCGAGACGCACTACGTGGCGGCGGCATTCCCGTCGGCCTGCGGCAAGACCAACCTCGCGATGCTGATTCCGCCAGCCAAGATGCCGGGCTGGCGGGTGCGCACGATCGGCGACGACATCGCCTGGCTGCACCCCGGTCCGGACGGCAGGTTGTTCGCGATCAACCCCGAGGCCGGTTATTTCGGTGTCGCGCCCGGCACCAATTCGAAGAGCAACTTCAACGCCTATGAGATGGTGCGGCACGACACGATCTTTACCAACGTGGCGTTGACCGCCGACCGCGAGCCGTGGTGGGAAGGCCTCGACGGCCGGCCGGCGATCGACTGGCAGGGCCGCCGCTACGACCCAAGTAACGGCGCTGCCGCCCATCCTAACTCACGTTTCACGGTGTCGGCGCGCCAGAACCCGTGTTACGCGACCGAGGCCGAGCTCGCCGCCGGCGTGCCGATCTCGGCGATCGTATTCGGCGGGCGGCGACGCACGCTCGCACCGCTCGTCTACGAGGCCCGCGACTGGCGGCACGGCGTGCTGGTCGGCGCCGGCGTCGCGTCCGAAACCACCGCCGCGGCGGCCGGCCAGGTCGGGGTGCTGCGGCGGGACCCGATGGCGATGAAACCGTTCTGCGGTTACAACTTTGCCGACTATTGGGGCCACTGGCTGAGCGTCGGCGAGCGCCTGTCGAGGCCGCCGCGGCTGTTTCACGTCAACTGGTTCCGCCAGGATGCGGACGGCCGTTTCCTCTGGCCGGGTTTCGGCGACAACCTGCGCGTCCTCGAGTGGATGCTCGACCGCGTCGCCGGCCGCGCCAGTGCCCGCGAGACGCCGATCGGACTGATGCCGGCGCGCGAGGATCTGGACCTCGACGGCCTGGCGCTCGCGGCAGGCGCGATCGACGAGCTCTTAGGCGTCGACAGGCTGGCCTGGCGCTCCGAACTCGAACAGCTGGCCGCGGAGTTCGACCGCTATGGCGCCCGGCTGCCGGCCGCGCTTCGTGCCGAGCTCAACGACGTCGCGCGGCGCCTCGGCTGAGGCCCGGGCGCGTCATTCCTCGCAGACGAACCGGATCGTCTGCGGCGCATCCCGTTCCGGCGCGCGGCCGAGCCCGATCAGCCCCTCACCGAGGATCGGCAGGCTGTCGCGGCGCACGAACTGCTCCTCGCCGTGAACACCGCAGACGAACGTGCCGTTCGTCGACTGGTCGACCAGCACGAAGCGCGCCCGGCTGGCCTCGATGCGTGCGTGCAGCCGCGAGATCAGGTTGCCCTTGACGATGATGTCGTTGTCGTCGGCACGGCCGATCGTGACGTTGGTGCGGTGCTCGTCGAGGACGATCTCCTCGCCCTGGTACCGCAGCAGCAGCCGCCGCGGGCGGTGCTGCTCGCGGCGCGCGAGCGAGATCGCGGGCAGCATGCTGGTGATGTCCTCGGTCTGCCATAGCACCTCGAACAGCGCGACCTCGTGGCTGCGCCCCTTCAGCGTGGCGACATCGATCTGGCGCACGGCCTCGCGCCACGCGGACGACAGTTTCTCGACCATCGTCAGCGTCGTGATGATCTGGCCGGCCTTGGCCTGGCTCGTCATGCGGTTGGCGGTATGCACCGCGCCGCCAAACACGTCGCGGCTCTCGAGCACGACCGGCCCGAAGTGGCAGCCGATGCGGATCGCGACGTGCTTGGTCTCGTTCTGCAGCACCGGGTGGCGCGCGATCGCGCGCTGCATCTCGCTCGCCGCGTTGACCGCATCGTCGGCCGTGGCGAAGGTCGCCATGATCTCGTCGCCCATCGTCTTGATCACGGTGCCGGCGTGCTGCTCGGTCGCTGTGCGCATGATATCGACGCAGATGCCGACCATTTCACGAGCGCGCGTGTCGCCGAGCGCCTCGTAGAGCTGCGTCGAGCCGACCACGTCGGCAAACAGGATTGCGAGCTCGGTGTCGGTGGCCATGGCCGCCAAGATTATATACGACTTGTCATAAGGCACCGCCGACAGCGGCGGCCGCCGCTCCGCCCGCCGGACCGTTCACGCCGTGGTACGGAGCCGAGGCGTGCCTTCCGCCGCTGCGACAGCGGCCTCGAGCACGGCAAAATCCGCGCCCGACCGGCTACCCAGCTCCGACAGGACGCGACGGAATGCGCGCGCACCCGGGCGGTGGGCGTAGAGGCCGAGCATGTGCCGGGTGATCGCATGCAGACGGTCGCCGCGGCCGACGTGTTCGGCGACGTACGGCCTCAGCGTTTCGACGACGTCCGCCGGTTCCGGGAGCGGCGGCGCGCCCGCGGGCCACGCGAGCCGATCGAGCAGTCCGATGAAGTATGGGTTGTGGTACGCCTCGCGCCCTACCATGACGCCGTCGGCGTGTGGCCACTGCGCTTCGGCGGTCGCGACGCTGCAAATGCCGCCATTGACGACAATCGAGAGGTGCGGCAGGTCGCCCTTCAGCCGCCACACGGTCTCGTGGTGCAGTGGCGGGATCTCGCGGTTCTGCCGCGGCGTCAGGCCGCCGAGCAGGGCCTTGCGGGCGTGCACGATGAACGTCCGGCAGCCGGCGGCGGCCACCGTCTCGACGAAGCGCGCGAGGAACTCGTAGCTGTCGTGATCGTCGATGCCGGTCCGGCACTTGACCGTGACCGGCACGGCCACGGCCGAGCGCATCGCGGCGACGCAGTCCGCGACCCGCGGCGCGTCCGCCATAAGGCAGGCGCCGAACTCGGCGTCCTGCACGCGCTCGCTCGGGCAGCCGACGTTGAGGTTGATTTCGGCGTAACCGAAGTCGATCCCTATGCGCGCTGCCGCCGCGAGTACGGCTGGATCGCTGCCGCCGAGCTGCAGCGCCACCGGTTGGTCGCGCGAGTCCTGCCCAAGCAGCCTCGCGCGGTCGCCGCGCACGACTGCGTTGGCGACAATCATCTCCGTATAGAGCAGCGCGCGCGGCGCAAGCAGACGCAGGAACCGCCGGCAGTGCCGGTCGGTCCAATCCATCATTGGAGCGACCGCGACTCGCCGGTCGATCCCCGCGGCTCGTTGATCGGCGGACACGAATGTTTTCCCGGTGCCTGTCGGCGACGCGCGCTACGCCGCAACGGCCCCGTCACGGACCCGAGCGCACCCGGTGCGCGCGCGACTCCGACGACACTACGCCGCCCAGCTGCGCAGCGAGGCTGGTGATCAACAGCGGCCGACCGGTTCGCAAGCGCACCTCCCGCGCCAGCCGCGCGGGGCCGGTGTGGACTCATTGTAAAGGAGTGGGCGCCGGCCGGTCGGCCAGCGTCAGCTGCCGGATGCGAGCGCGGCTTCGAGGCCGGCGATGGGTGCCGGTCGTGAAATCAGAAAGCCCTGTGCATAGTCGACGCCGATTCGGGCGAGGGTATCCAGCACCTCCTGCGTTTCGACGCGCTCGGCGATCGTGCGGATGCCCATCGCGCGCGCCACCTGGCAGATCGCCTCGACCATGCTGCGGTCGACGGGGTCGCGGTAGACGTTCTCGACGAACTGGCCGTCGATCTTCAGGAATTCGACCGGCAGCGTCTTCAGGTACGAGAAGGAGGACAGGCCCGAGCCGAAGTCGTCGAGCGCGAAGCGTACGCCGCGGTCCTTGAGCTCACGCATGAAGTACACGACGTGCGAGAGCGACGCGATCGCCGCGGTCTCGGTGATCTCGAAGCAGAGCGCCCCGGGGCGGATGTCGACGTTTGCCAGCTCGCCGAGCAGGAAGTCAAGGAAGCCCTCGTCCGACAAGGTCGTGCCTGACAGGTTGATCGACAACGTCGCATGCTCACCGACCCGGCCGCGCGTCAAGAGCTCCGTCAGAGCGTGGCGCACCACCCAGCGGTCGATGGCCGGCATCATGTTGTAACGCTCGGCGGCCGGTATGAACTCGTTCGGCTGCACGAGGTTGCCCTCCTCGTCGCGCATTCGCAGCACCAGCTCGAAGTGCGGCTGCAGGTCCTGGTTGTCGCCGATCGGCAGGATGCGCTGGAAGTGGATCTCGAGCCGCCCGTCGTCGCAGGCGCGCTGCAGGCGCGACACCCACTGCATCTCTTTGTGCCGCGCCGGCACGTTGCCGGCCTCGTAGACGTGAACGCGGTTGCGGCCGCCGTCCTTGGCCGCATAGCAGGCCACGTCGACCGCGCTCATCAGCGTCGCCACCGTGTCGCTCGCGCGGTCGATGCCGACGATGCCGATCGAGACGCCGATCTGGATCTGCTGTCCCTCCCACTCGTAGCGGAACTCGCGAATGGCCTGCCGCAGTGCGTCGGCAATCTGCAGCGCCTGCTCGATGCCGCAGTCCTGCAGCAGCAGGCCGAACTCGTCGCCGCCGAGGCGCGCGAGCGTATCGCTGGCGCGGATCCTGGTCTGCAGCAGGCTCGTCACCTGCTTCAGCAGCCGATCGCCGACCGGGTGGCCGCAGGTGTCGTTGACCACCTTGAACTGGTCGAGGTCGAGGTAGATCAGCGCGTGTTCGACCGGCGAGTCACCGCGGGTCTCGGCCAGCGCCGCATGCAGTCGTTGCTCGAATTCGCGGCGGTTCAGCAGCCCCGTGAGGGCATCGTGAGTCGCCTGGTAGCTGAGCGCACGCCGCAGCCGCCGCTCGCGGCTGACATCGCGGAACACGACGACCGTACCCAGCAGGCGGCCCTCGCCGTCGCGGATCGGCGCCGCCGAGTTCTGGATCGCGACCTCGCGGCCGGTTCGGTCGATCAGCGCCATCTGGTCGTTGCCGAGGATCACGCGCCCCTCGCGCAGGCAGCGCAGGACGAGGCTGTCGCCGCCGGTGGACGCCGCGTCGCCGACCACGCGCAGCACCTGGTCGACCGCCTGGCCGCGCGCTTCGTCGATCGGCCAGCCCGTGAGGTGTTCGGCGACCGGGTTCAGGTAGTCGATCGCGCCGGCGGCGTCCGTCGTGATGACCGCGTCGCCGATCGACTGCAGCGTGACCTGCGCGCGTTCCTTCTCGGCGAGCACCGCGAGCTCGGCCCGCCGGCGCTCGGTGACGTCCCACAGCGTCCCCTCGAAGCCGAGTACGGTGCCGTTGCCGTCCCGCACGAGGCGCGCATTCTCGACCACCGAGATGACCCGGCCGTCGCGGCGGCGCAGCTCGTACTCGGTGCTGCGCACCTCGCTCTCCGACAGCAGCCGGTCGCGGATCTCCTCGTGCATCGCCGGGACCACGTACAGGTCGCGGGTGCTCTCGAGCGACATCAGCTCCGTGTCGCTGTCAAAGCCGAGCATGCGCACCAGCGCCGGATTCGCGGCCTTGAGGCGGCCGTCGGGGCCGCTCTGGTAGACGCCCTCGACGACATGCTCGAACAGGCCGCGGAATTGCGCCTCGCTCGCGCGGAGCGCGGATTCGGCGAAGCGCCGTTCGATGGCGATGCCGGCAAGTTGGGTCATGCGCGCCAGCAGCTCGGCGTCGCGAGTGGCCGGCGCGCAGGAGGTCGTCAGGTACACCGCCAGCGTGCCGATGATCGCGCCGTCCGAGGCGAGGATCGGGTTCGACCAGCAGGCGCGGAAGCCCGAACGCACGGCCGCCTCGCGGCGGTATTCCCAGAACGGATCCGTGGTGATGTCGGCGACGATGACCTGCCGCGCCAGGTAGACGGCCGCGGCGCAGGAGCCGTAGCGCAGTCCGGCCGGCACCTCGTCCAGCGCCGCGCAGAACTCGCGCGGCAGCCGCCCGGTGACCGCGTGCCGCAGCAGCCCGTCAGCGTCGCGCAACCGGATCGCGCAGCGATCGCCGGGGTGCATCTTCTCGACTACGTCCGCGATGGCCTCCAGCGAGGCCTCCAGCGGAGCGTTAGACGCCAGCCGTTCCAGCACGCGCCGCTCGCCGGCGGCGTAGGCATCGGCACGCTTGCGGTCGGCGATGTCGGTGACCGAGCCGCGCACCAGGCGACGACCGGCGCTCGGCAGGCCTACCAGGCGCACCTCGCAGGGCAGCTCCTTGCCGTGGGCGTCGAGGTGGATCCACTCGAAGACCGGCGTCTCGCCGGACAGCGCGCGGTCGATGTAGCCGCGCACGACGCCGAACGACGGCGTACCGTCGGCCTGCTTCTCAGCGCTGATCCGCTGCGGTCCGACCGACAGCAGCTGCGAGCGCTCCATCTTGAAGAAGCGCAGCGCGTGGTCGTTGCAGTCAACGAAGCGACCAGTATCGACGTCTAGTACGACAATCGCCTCGGGGGCGTTCTCGACCAGCAGCCGGTAGCGCGCCTCGCTCTCGCGGGTTGCGCCCTCGGCGCGCTTGCGGTCGGTCGCGTCGCGCAGGCAAACGATGTAGACGAACTTGCGGCCGACTCGCGCCTTCGAGACCGCAAGTTCGGCCGGAAAGTGCTCGCCGCTCTTGCCGCGGCCGGCGGTCTCGTGCGCCGCGAGGTCGACGTGCGTGTCGTCGCTGCTGAGAGCGAGTTCCTCGAGGCGGTCGGCGAGCTTCGCGCCGTCCGGCACCAGGTCCGGCAGCAGGAATCCGAGCGGCCGGCCGAGGATCTCGACCTGCGCGTAGCCGAACACGCGTTCGCCGGTCGGGTTGAATGACTCGATGTAGCCGGACGCGTCGACGGTCAGAATCACGTCCTTGACGTGGTCGAGAATCGCCTGCAGCTGGCTCGCCGTTTGCTCGCGCAGCTCGCGGGTCAGCTCCTGCGCCTCGTCCGACATCATCTGCATCGAGCGGACGATGCCGCGGCGTTCGTGGTCGACCTGGTTGTAGTACTGGGACGCGATCTGGATCAGTCGGTCGAGGGACAGATCACCGTCGACCGTGGCATCGCGCAGCTGTCGTGCGAGGGTCCGGTTGACGCCCGGGAATCGACCGGAGTACCCGGTCGGCAGCGTGCCCGATTCGGTCGGATCGAGCGCTTCGGCCTCGCCCGCGGCCGGCGCGGTGGCGGTCGTGCTGCGAGGCAGCGTAACGACCCGGGACGGGCTTGCGGGATGCGACATGGGGCTAGGCAGTCCTGCCGCCCAATACGACAAAAGATGAACCGATGGTAGGGGTTAGCCGCAGCACCCCGGTGTGAACCGGGTCCCGGTTCCGTGCTCGCAACCGCGCGCGGACCCCCGGATTGGCGCTCGGAGCGCCCGTGGCGGCCCGGCCGTGCCGTTTTTAGCCCGCCAGGTCCGCCCGTTCGGCCCGGCGGCGCTCCGCCTCGCGGAGGAATCGCTTGCGCAGCCTGATGTTGGCCGGCGTCACTTCGACCAGCTCGTCGTCATCGATGAATTCCATCGCCTGCTCGAGCGTGAACCGGATCGGCGGCGTCAGGATCACGTTCTCGTCCTTGCCGGCGGCGCGGACGTTGGTCAGCTTCTTGCCCTTCAGCGGATTGACGACCAGGTCGTTGTCGCGACTATGGATGCCGATCACCTGGCCTTCGTAGACCGCCTCGCCCGGGCCGACGAACAGGCGGCCCCGTTCCTGCAGGTTGAAAAGCGAGTATGCGAGCACCTCGCCCTCGCCGTTCGCGACCAGCACGCCGAGGGCACGCTGCGCAAGCTGCTTGTCCACCACCGCGCCGTAATGGTCGAAGACGTGATACAGGAGCCCGGTGCCGGAAGTCAGCGTGCGGAACGCGGTCTGGAAGCCGATCAGGCCACGCGACGGCATCAGGTACTCGATCCGCACGCGGCCGCGGCCGTCGTGCGCCATGTTCGTCAGCTGCGCGCCCCGCTCGCCGAGCGCCTCCATCACTCCCCCCTGGGAGCGCTCCTCGATGTCGATCGTCACCTGCTCCCACGGCTCCTGGCGCTCGCCGTCGACGACGCGCACCACGACCTGCGGCCGCGACACGGCCAGCTCGTAGCCTTCGCGCCGCATGTTCTCGATCAGGATGCCAAGGTGCAGCTCACCGCGCCCGTAGACCTTGAACTTGTCGGGGTCGTCCGTGTCCTCGACCCGCAGCGCGACGTTGTGCAACACCTCGCGCGCGAGCCGCTCGCGCAGTTGGCGGCTGGTGACGAACTTGCCTTCCTTGCCGAAGAACGGCGTGGTATTGGTCTCGAAGGTCATGCTGATCGTCGGCTCGTCGACCACCAGCCGCGGCAGCGGCTCGACGTGCTCCGGATCGCAGATCGTGTCGGAGATCTTCGGCGCCGCGATGCCGGCGAAGGCGACAATGTCACCGGCGCTCGCCTCCTCGACCTCGACCCGGTCGAGCCCGAGGAAGCCGAGCACCTGGCCGATGCGCTCCTGGCGCACGTTGCCGTCCCGATCGACGACGGCGACGGCCGCGTTGCGACGCAGGGTGCCGCGCGAGATCCGGCCGATGCCGATCGTGCCCACGTAGCTCGAGTAGTCGAGCTGCGAGAGCTGCAGCTGCAACGGCCCTTCGGCGTCGACTTTCGGCGGCGGACAATGTTGCACGACCGCGGCGAACAGTACCGCCATGTCCCCGCCGCGGTGCTCCGGGTCGAGCGAGGCGTAGCCCTCGGTCGCGGACGTATACACGACGGGGAAGTCGAGTTGCTCGTGCGTCGCGCCGAGCCGGTCGAACAGGTCGAAGGTCTGGTCGACTACCCAGCCCGGGCGCGCCTCGTGGCGGTCGATCTTGTTGATCACGACGATCGGCCGGTGGCCGTGCTGGAACGCTTTCTGCGTCACGAAGCGCGTCTGCGGCATCGGGCCGTCGACGGCGTCGACCAGCAGCAGCACGGAGTCGACCATCGAGAGCACGCGTTCCACCTCGCCGCCGAAGTCGGCATGGCCCGGGGTGTCGACGATGTTGATACGGTACTCGCCCCAGCGGATCGCGGTGTTCTTGGCGAGAATCGTGATGCCGCGCTCGCGCTCGAGGTCGTTCGAGTCCATGACGCGATCGGGCACGATCTTGCGCGCATCGAGAGTATTCGACTGCTTCAGCAGCTGGTCGACCAGCGTGGTCTTGCCGTGGTCGACGTGCGCGATGATCGCGATGTTGCGGAGCTTGGAAATCACGGGATGGTCTCGGCCGGGCCCAGGAATGCGGGCCCTCGGGGTAGCCGAGTATTATACGTGGGTTTGTCCGCTCCTGCTCCGCAACGCGATTCAGCGCTTGTTCCGGCGCGCCGACAGCGGTGGCGGTGGCGCGGCAGCGGCCGCCGCGGCCGCCGGCGGTGACGTGGCCGGCAGTCGCTCGCCAACCAGGATCGGGAACGCGAACTCGTCGGCCTCGGAACCGTCCATCAACTCGAGCGTTGTGCGCACCTGAACGATGTAGGTGCCGGTCGCCGCCGCGCTTGCCCGCACGTGCACGTGCACGAGCGAACCGGCCTGCACCTTCTCACGGGTCACCTGCCCGGCCGGCTCGAGGATATTGAGCCCCTCGCTCGAGCTGACGTCGACCTGCATCAACGGCACGGGTCCCCGCGGCAGTACGGCTACCTCGAGCGCGAACGGTTCACCCGGTCGCGGCACGGCGCCCAGGTTGAATCGCACGTCGACCGGCGCAGTTGTCTTGCCGATCGGCACGCCGGCGGCCATGACGCGGTTGGCGTTCAGCACGTCCGGATCACCGGCCGGGTCCGCACTCCTGGCCGACTGGGCCGCCGCCGGAGCCGCGCCACGCTGGCAGCCGCCGATGAGCAACGCGCCTGCGACGAGCACAACCCAGCTGGTCGTTCGGTTCGGGGGGGCCTGACGGCCTGTCATTGCAGCCGGTTCCCTGGAGGTTTGACCCATCACTATAACCGGAGTGGCGGCTCGCCGAGCGCCGAGAGTTGTTCCTGCAGCTGTCGGACGTGGTCATCCCAGTAACGCGCCCCGGCGAACCACGGGAATGCCTTCGGGAAGGCGGGGTCGTGCCAGCGCCGCGCGAGCCAGGCCGCGTAATTCACCATCCGCAGCGCACGCAGGGCCTCGATCAGGCCGATCTCGACGCGGTCGAACTCGAGGAACTGCTCGTAGCCTTCGAGCACGTCCCGCAGCTGGCCACGCATGTCCTCGCGGCTGCCGGACAGCAGCATCCACAGGTCCTGCACCGCGGGTGCGGTCATGCAGTCGTCGAGGTCGACGAAGTGGGGCCCGAGCGCGGTCCACAAGACGTTGCCGCGGTGGCAGTCGCCGTGGATGCGCAGCCGGCGCACGGGGCCGGCCGCCTCGAAGCGTTCGTGCACGGCCGCCGCCAGCGCCTCGGTAACGTCCGCGTAGCGCTCGACCTGGTAGTCGGGCAACCACGGACCGTCGAGCACGAACTCGGCGGCGCGCACCGCCATCATGTCGATGTCCAGCCCCGGCCGGTGCTCGAAGTGGCCGATGCCGCCAACCCGGTGCAGCCGCCCGAGGAACCGCCCCATCAGGATGCGGTCCTCGGCGCTGTCGAGGTCGGGCCAGCGGCCGCCGCGCCGAGGGTAGACCGCGAATGGGTATTCACCGGCCTCGAGCAGCGTCGCGCCGCCGATCACCAGCGGCGCGATCACCGGGATTTCGGCCGCGGCCAGCTCCAGCGCGAAGTGGTGCTCCTCCAGGATCTCGGCACGCGACCAGCGCCCCGGCCGGTAGAATTTGACGACCACCGGCGCGTCGTCCTCGACGCCGACCTGGTAGACGCGGTTCTCGTAGCTGTTGAGCGCGAGCACTCGCCCGTCCGACAGGAAGCCTGCCTGCTCGACCGCGGCGATCACGAGGTCCGGCGTCAGCCGGGCGTACGGGACCTCGCTCGGGTCCACCTCGCTGTCGTCGTCCATCGGTCGATTATGCCGAAAGCCACCGCGGCGCCGGCGGTCCGTGCCGGGCGCGCCGCCTGGCCCCGGGTTGCTATGCTGCCGGCCGTCGTTTCCACGAGGGCTGCGGCAAGTGGGCGCTGAAGGCATTCTGGTCACGGGCGGTGCGGGCTACATCGGCAGCCACGTCGTACGGCAGCTCGGGGCCAGCGGCGAGCGGGTCGTCACGCTCGACAACCTCTCGCGCGGCTTCCGCGACGCCGTCACCTACGGGCCGCTGGTGGTCGGTGATACGAGCGACCGGGAGCTCGTGCGGCGCGTGCTTCGCGAGCACTCAATCGGCATCGTGATGCACTTTGCCGCGTTAACAGTCGTGTCCGAGTCGGTCGCCGATCCGCTCAAGTACTACTCCAACAACACGGCCGGCACGGGCACTGTACTCGAGTGCTGCCTGGCCGAGGGCGTCGATCGGTTCGTGTTCTCGTCGAGCGCCGCGGTCTACGGGGTGCCGAACGGCGGCATTGCCGACGAGGACACGCCGACCGCGCCGATCAACCCCTACGGCTCCTCCAAACTGATGAGCGAATGGATGCTGCGTGACGTGTCCGCCGCGAGCGGCCTGCGCCACGTCGCGCTGCGCTACTTCAATGTCGGTGGCTCCGATCCCGGTGGCCGGATCGGCCAGTCGACGCCGCAGGCGACCCTGCTGACCAAGGTCGCCGCGGAGCACGTTGTCGGCAAGCGACCAGACGTGCCGATCTTCGGCACCGACTACCCGACACCGGACGGCACCGGCGTGCGCGACTACATCCACGTCGAGGATGTCGCCGCGGCGCACCTCGCGGCACTCGCCTACCTGCGGGCCGGCCGGCCGTCGGTGACGCTCAACTGCGGCTACGGCCGCGGCCACAGCGTGCGCGAGGTGCTGGCCGCGGTCGGCCGGGCCGCCGGTCGGCCGCTGGTGACTCGCGAGGAAGCGCGCCGGCCCGGCGATCCGCCGACGCTGATCGCGCGCGCCGACCGCATTCGTGAGACGCTCGGCTGGGTTCCGCGCTACGAAGGCCTCGATCAGCTGGTGCGCGATGCATTGCGCTGGGAGCACCGGCTGCAGGCCGAACGGCCGCCGATCTGACGCCGGCCCGCGACACCAGCCGGCGGCACGATTCGGCCGCGAGCGGGGCGCCAGCGGATCCGGTCGCGGCGGCCTTGCGCTGGTATCATGGCCGGGATGCGTTTCCGGCGTCCGAAGTCGCTGAGCGGCCTGCTCCTGATCGGGTTCGCGCTGGTCGCGGTCCCGCTGCTGGTGGCCGTCGTCAACGCCACCATCCAGATGCGCCAGCTCGCGCAGCAGAGTGAGGAACAGGTGCGGCACGGCGTCGAGACGACGCGCCACACGCAGGCCCTGTTCCAGGGCGTGACCACGCTGGAGCGGACTGCGCGCCTCTACCAGGTCCTCGGTGACGAGAAGCTGAAGGCGGTGTTCGCCCGTCACCGCGCCGAATTCGACGCGAACCTCGCCGCGCTTGAGCGCGTGCAGGCCGATCCTGCCACGCGCCAGGTGATCAGCGGTGTGCGCGCCGACAGCGACGGCCTCGCCACCAGCGTTGAGCAGAGCGCCGCGCCCTCGCCCGCGCTCGCGCTGGCGATCGACGAATTCGCGCGCACCCACGACGACGTCGCCGTGCTCGGCCAGCGGGCCGGCAACGAGATCGATGCGCGGCTCGAGGCCTTGCAGGTTGCGGCGGCGGAGACTCGGCGGCGGCTGTACTGGCAGGCGGCCGCACTCGTGCCCGGCACGGCGCTGATCATGCTCGTGTTCGTGAGCGTGCTGGCACGGCCGATCCGCGAGATCGACCAGGCGATCAGCGAGCTCGGCCGCGGCACGTTCTCGCGAGCGATCGAGGTGCACGGGCCAAGCGACCTCGAACGCCTCGGCCGCCAGCTCGAGTGGCTGCGGTCGCGCCTGCTGGACCTGGCACAGGAAAAAAACCGCTTTCTGCGACACATGTCGCACGAGCTCAAGACGCCGCTCGCCAATATCCGCGAGGGAACGGAGCTGCTGGTCGAGGGTGCGGTCGGGCCGCTCGACCCGAACCAGCGGGAGATCGCCAACATCCTTCGCGAGAACGGCATCAAGCTGCAGCGCCTGATCGAGAACCTGCTGTTCTTCAGCGCCTGGCAAGCGAAGGCCGTCGGCCTCGAACTCAGCCGCTTCCCGCTCCGGCAGCTGGTGCGCTCGGTGGTCGGCGCCCAGCAACTGACACTGGTCGCGAACCGCGTCAAGCTCGACGTCCAGCTGCAGGACGTCGAGGTCACGGCCGACCGCGGCAAGCTGCGCCTGATCCTCGACAACCTGCTGTCGAACGCGGTCAAGTTCACGCCGCGCGACGGCACCATATACATCCACGCTCTGACCAGCGGCGGCCAGCTGATCATCGACGTCGCCGATACCGGCCCCGGCATCCCGGCCGAGGAGCGCGCCCAGGTGTTCGAGGCGTTCTACACCGGCAAGACCGGCCAGGCGGGCAAGCTCAAGGGTACCGGCATCGGGCTGTCGGTCGTCATGGAGTTCGTGCTCGCGCACGGTGGTTCGATAGAACTCGTCGACGGCGTGCTGCCGGGAGCGCATTTCCGGGTCCGGCTGCCGACGCTGCCGGCGGCCACCGCGACCAGCGGCCCGACCTCGGAAGCAGCGGCATGACGCTCGCCCGCCCGCTCGCCCGGCTGGGGTTGCTGCTCGGACTCGCCACGCTCGGCGGCTGCGGCATGCTGAAGAGCCCCTTCAACTCCACTCACGAGCGGCCCGAGCCGGTCGTGAATCGTCCGGCCGCCGACGCCGAGGCTGCGCGCCGCTACCTCGACGCGCTTGCCTCGATGCGTGCCGGCTCGCCGGCGGCGCAGGCGGAGCAATTCGAGTCTGCGCGGCTCGCAGCGGCCAACGCGCCAACCACATTCAATCGCCTCCGCTACGCGGTGCTGCTGGCGCTGCCGGGCCACGCCGGCTCGGACCCTGTCGCCGCCCGCAGACAGTTGTCAGATCTGTCGGCGCGGCCAGAATTGCTGCTACCGTCGGAACAGTCGCTCGCCGCGGTGCTGCTCGCCGACGTCGACGAGCGCCTGGTGCTGCTCGCGGAGACGCGACGGCTGCAGCAGGAAGCGGTAGTGCGCGACAAGGAGCACGCCGCGACGGTCGCGAAGCGCGTGCAGACAGAAGCCGACGAGAACGCGCGCCTGCGACGCGCGCTCGAGGAAGCGCAGAAGAAACTCGAGGCCGTCACGCGGGTCGAACAGTCGATCACCGGCCGCGGGAACCCGCCGCCACCGTAATCGACAGAGGCAGACGCCATGCAGGCCCTACGCAAAGAATCCCGGAAGCGCCGCGCGAAGATCCTCGCAGTCGACGACGATCCCGGCCTGCTGCGTCTGCTGACGATCCGCCTGCGCTCCGAGAACTACGAGGTGGAGGCGGTGCCGAGCGCGGCCGAGGCGCTCGCCGCCGCCGGCCGCTTCCGGCCGGACCTGGTCATCACGGACCTGCGCATGGACCAGATGGACGGCATCGGTCTGCTCAATGAGCTGCAGATCCGCTGGCCGGCACTCAAGGTCATCCTGCTGACGGCGCACGGCACGATTCCGGATGCGGTTCGCGCCACGCAGAGCGGCGCCTTCAGCTTTCTGACCAAGCCGGTCGAAAAGCAGGAGCTGCTCGACCACGTGCAGCGGGCGCTCAAGATCTCGGGCTTCACGATGGTCGACGAGGAATGGCGCGCGGGTTTCATCACGCGCTCGCCGCTGCTGGAGGAGAAGCTGACGCAGGCGCACATGGCCGCCGGTACCGATGCCAGGGTTCTGATCACCGGCGAGGCCGGCGTCGGCAAGAAACTGCTGGCGCGGGCGATCCACGCGGCCAGCGCGCGCCGCGAGGGACCGTTCCTCGCGCTCAGCTGCACCGAGGTCGCCGAGAGCGACCTCGAGACCGACCTGTTCGGCTACGACAACGGCGCGATCCCGGGCGCCGCGCGCGCGCAGAAGGGGCTGCTGCAGGCCGCCGACGGCGGCACGATCGTGCTCGAGGAGATTGCCGACCTGCCGCTGCCGCTGCAGGCTAAGCTCGCCCGCGCGCTCGCCGAGAACCAGGTGCGCCCGGCCGGCACCGACCAGACGGAGCCGGTCAAGGCCCGGCTGATGGCGACCTCGCGCCAGGATCTTGGCCAGCTGATGGTGCAGGGACGGTTCCGCGAGGACCTGTATTACCGGCTCAACGTCGTGCACATCGACGTGCCGCCGCTGTCGCGACGTCGCGAGGACATTCCGCTGCTGGTTGCGCACTTCCTCGAGCAGATCGCGACCGAGACCGGCGTGCGCAGGACCTACGCACCGGAGGCGGTCGAGTTCCTGGCGACCGCCGACTGGCCCGGAAACGTCCGCCAGCTGCAGGCGGTCGTACGCCAGAACGCCACGGTAACGCAGACGCCGGTCATCAGTGGCGAGGTTGCCGAGCGCGCGGTCGGCGCGGGCGCGGGCGGTCTCCCCTCCTACGACGCGGCGCGCGAGGAGTTCACGCGCAACTACCTCGTGCAGATTTTGCAGATCACCGGCGGCAACGTCAGCCAGGCGGCGCGGCTCGCGAAGCGCAACCGCACCGATTTCTACAAGCTGCTCGGGCGCCACCAGCTGACGCCGGACGAGTTCAAGTCACGCTAGGTCGCCGCAGGCTGTCCCGCAGCCATGCGAGCCCGACGACGACCAGTGGCAGCACCATCAGTAGCTGGTAGACGAATGACGCTGCGAGCGCGGCATCCTGCGGCACGCCCTGCGGGCGCAGCGTGACCAGGAATGCGACCTGCACCGAGCCCGCATAGCCGGGCGCGTTCGGCAGCAGGAAAGCGACGACGATGCCGACCACCACGAAGGCGGCGGCCGGCAGGCCGACGTGCAGGCCGGCGACGCCCGCCGAGCCCGCCACGCAGGCGGCCACCGCGAGCCACTGCAGCACCGACCAGGCCAGCACGGTGACCGAGGTCGTAGGAGAGCGCACCGGCGCGAGGCCGGCGAGCGCCTGGTCGATCTGGGCGAGCACGAGCGTGCGCAGCGCCACGGGCAGCGGTCCGAGCACGCTGCCGGCGATGGCGCGCACCCGCGCCGGCCACGCGACCGCCGCGAGCACGACAGCAGCAAGCCCGGCCGCGACCAGCGCGAGGAGCCGGACCGCGCCCCAGACCTCGGCGGGCACCGGCAGCACGGCGAGCGCGAAGGCCGCGAGGATCAGCACCGCAAACAGGTCGAAGACACGCTCGGCGACGATCGAGGACAGCACCGCCGACGCCGCCAGCCCGTACTGGCGTTGCAGCGAGAAGGCGCGCACGAACTCGCCCGCGTGCGGCAGCAGCGCGTTGAGCGCGAGCCCGGACGTCACCGGCCGGGCAAGCGCAGCCACGCTCGGCGCGGACGCGCCACCGAGCAGCAGCCGCCAGCGCGCCGTCTTGGCGAGTACGAAGGCGACGGTGCCCGCGAGCACGACACCGGCCGGCCAGTCCCAGCGGCCGGCGCCGAGCACGGCCCAGACCGCCGCCGGCTGCGTGCCGCGAAACGCAACCAGCAGGAATGCGCCGCCGACCATCAGGCCGAAGGCCGCGGCGAGCGAGCGAGACCAGACGGTGCGCACCGCGCGTGGCCTCAGGCGTAGGCGCGATGGATCACGTCGACCACGTATTCGAGCTGGGCCGGCTCGAGTTCCGGATAGATCGGCAGCGCCAGGGTCTCGTTCGCCGCGCGTTCCGACTCGGGACAGTCGCCGGCGCGCGCGCCGAGGTAGCTGAAGCACGCCTGCAGGTGCAACGGCACCGGATAGTAGATCTCCGTGCCGACGCCGTTCTCGGCCAGGTACTGCCGCAGCCGGTCGCGGTCCGGCACCCGGATGACGAACTGGTTGTAGATGTGCCGGAGCCCGGGCACCGCGACCGGCAAGGTCACGGTGCCGTCGAGGCCGGCGCGGGCGAAGAGCTCTCCGTAGGCCGCGGCATTGCGGCGCCGCCCCTCGGTCCAGGCCTCTAGGTAGCGGAGCTTGACGTTCAATACGGCCGCCTGCAGCTCGTCGATGCGGAAGTTGCCTCCGATCACGGCGTGGTAGTACTTGGGCTTGCCGCCATGGACGCGCAGCACCCGCAGCCGCTCGGCGAGCGCCGGGTCCTGCGCCGTGCACAATCCCGCGTCGCCGAACGCCCCGAGGTTCTTGGTCGGGAAGAACGAGAAGCAGCCGACGTCGCCGAAGCTGCCGGCGCGCTCGCCGCCGTGGTACTCGGCGCCGATCGCCTGTGCGGCGTCCTCGATGACCTGCAGTCGGTAGCGCGTCGCGAGCGCGAGCAGCGGCTGCATGTCGACCATCTGGCCGTACAGGTGGACGGGCATCAGCGCGCGCACCCGAGTGCCGCTCGCCCGGTGCACGAGCGCATCGCCCTCGAGCCGGCAGTGCTCGTCGAGGAAGCGCGCGACCGCGGTCACGCTAAGATTGAAGGTGGTGGGCTCGATGTCGGCCCACAGCGGCCGGGCGCCGACGCGCGCAATCGCGCCACCAGTGGCGAAGAACGTGTACGGCGAGGTCAGCACCGCGTCGCCCGGGCCGATCCCGAGGCCCATCAGCGCGAGCAGCAGCGCGTCGGTACCGGACGAGACGCCGATGGCGTGCGCCGCACCGCTGTAGCGCGCGATCGCCGCCTCCAGTGCCGTGACCTCGGGCCCGAGGATGAACCACTGCGACTCGCAGACCCGCTCCAGAACCGGCAGCAGCTCGGCCTTGAACGACTGGTACTGGCGCCGGAGATCCAGCAGCGGGACTTGCATCGACGACATGAGCGAAACCTCGGCCGCCGGGCCGCGCGCGCGGCGCCGCACCCGCGAGACTGTACACAATCCCAAACGGCCTTGCCGACGGCAGAAGTGGCGTCCCCAGAGGGATTCGAACCCTCGTCGCTACCGTGAAAGGGTAGTGTCCTAGGCCTCTAGACGATGGGGACAGGTCCCTGCGCGGCGGGGAATCGGCCAAGATGTGGTGGAGCTAGTCGGGATCGAACCGACGACCTCTTGCATGCCATGCAAGCGCTCTCCCAGCTGAGCTATAGCCCCACGCGAGAGGCCGCGGAGTCTGCAAGGAGCGCCCGGAGCTGTCAACTCCGGGCCGCAGCCCTGGCGATGGCCCGATCGAGCCGGCGCAGCACCGCGTCCGGGCCGAGAATCGCGAGCGTCGTGTCGATCGGCGGCGAGACGCCGCTGCCGGACACGGCGACCCGGAGCGGCTGGGCCACTTTGCCGAGACTGAGCTGCAGCCGGCCGGCGAGCGACTCGAGCGCCGCGTGCACCTGCGCCGCCGTCCACTGCGGGCCGAGCACGGCGAGCTCGGCACGCGCCTGCCGCAGCATCGGCCCCGCCTCCGGTCCCAGGAACTTGGCCGCGGCCTTCGGCTCGTAGCCGTCCGGCTCGTGAAAGAAGAACAGGCTCGCTTCCGCCATCTCGCGCAGCGTCCGGGTTCGTTCCTTGAGGCTGTCCGCGATCGCGCCAAGGTCGACGCCGGCTGGCTCGACGCCGAGCCCGCGCAGCTGCGTCGCGAGCAGCGGCGCGAGGCTGCGGCCGGCGCTGCGCATCATGTGCTGCTGGTTGGTCCAGGCGAGCTTGTCGGGATTGAGCGCCGCGGCCGACTTGTTGACCTGGTCGAGCGCGAACAGGCTCACCATCTCCTCGAGCGTGAACAGTTCCTGGTCGCCGTGCGACCAGCCGAGCCGCGCCAGATAATTGAGCAGCGCCCGCGGCAGGTAGCCCGCCGTCTGGTACTCGAGCACGCTGAGCGCGCCGTGACGCTTGGAGAGCTTGGTGCCGTCCGCCCCCAGGATCATCGGCAGGTGCGCGTAGACGGGCGGCTCGGCACCCATCGCGCGCAGCAGGTTGATCTGGCGCGGCGTGTTGTTGATGTGGTCGTCGCCGCGGATGACGTGCGTGATCCGCATGTCACGGTCGTCGACCGCGACGCAGAAGTTGTAGGTCGGGTTGCCGTCCGACCGCAGGATGATCAGATCGTCGAGCTCCTGGCTCTGGAAGACGATCGGCCCGTGCACGACGTCGTGGAATTCGACCTCGCCGCCGACCGGGTTGCGGAAACGCACGACCGGCTCGACTCCCGGCACGGGCGCACTGCGGTTGCGGCAGCGGCCGTCGTAACGCGGCTTTTCATGGCGGGCGAGCTGTGCCGCGCGCATCTCGTCGAGTTCGGCCTTGGAGCAGTAGCAGTGATAGGCCTGGCCCGACGCGAGCAGGCCCGCGATGACCTCCCGGTAGCGCGGATAGCGCTGGGTCTGGAAGTACGGCCCCTCATCGGCGTCGAGCCCGAGCCAGCGCATGCCGTCGAGGATCACCTGGATCGCCGCCTCGGTAGAGCGCTCGCGGTCGGTGTCCTCGATGCGCAGGATGAATGTGCCGCCGTGGCGCCGGGCGTAGAGCCACGAGAACAGCGCCGTGCGCGCACCACCGATGTGCAGCATGCCGGTCGGGCTCGGCGCGAAACGGGTCCTGACGGTCAAGCGCATGTCCCTGCTGCTCGTGGGGCGCGAGACTTTAACAGACGGCGCCGCGGCCGGCAGCGACCGCCCGGGGCGCGCCCCATGGTGGCCCCGTCGCGGATTGAATGCGTCCGGCGACCCCCTTAAACTGCGCCCGCCAACCCATCGGTGGGCGGTTAGCTCAGCGGTAGAGCACTGCTTTCACACGGCAGGGGTCACAGGTTCAAGCCCTGTACCGCCCACCAACTTCAATGGCTTAGCGGCGGCGCGGACTCGCGCCGCCGATCGCCCGCCCGGTCGGTGCGTCCGCCAGCGAGGAAGCCGGCCGCGATCCTGCGGCGGTATTGGCGAAGACGGCCGCACAGCGGACAAGGGCGGGTCGGGCGCGGCCGCCCGCCCCTCGACCGCTCGCTGGCCCCGGCCGATCCCGGGCGCCGACCGACGACTCCGCGCGGTCAATTGCAACCCACCGAGACAGAAGCGCGGCGTCGTCGCACGGCTCCGTCGGCGGCAGTCCGTGCGAGCGTATCCGTCGTCGGTGCCAGCATTTATGTGAAGCGATTCTCAGATATGTGTATGCGTCCGCAAATCCGCGCCCTAGCAGTCTAGCGGGGAGCTGATGGAATGGGCTCCAGCGAAGGTAGCTGGAGCGAGGCGATGACCAAGACGGGAGGACCGACCCGGGCGCAGCGCTCGGAGGAGGTCCGAGGGAAGTGGGCCGCACATGTGGCGGCCTGGCGGGCGTGCGGTGGCCGGCAATCGGACTATTGCCGGGAACGCGGACTGGACCCCAAGTACTTCAGCATCTGGAAGGGTCGACTGGGGGCCAGGGCGGCCGCCGGTGAGCCGGCGAGGTTGGCGCCGACCTTGGTGCCGATCGTGGTCACGGCGGCGCCGAGGGATCTGGCTCTCGATGCTCGC
>JANXWS010000037.1 GCA_025351005.1 Pseudomonadota bacterium
AAACTGGTCAATCCATCGCCGCAGCTCGCCGAGACCCTGCGGGTCGATGAAGTAAACCCGGCGCGTGCCCTCGGGCCGGTCATTCACGAGCCCCGCGATCTTCAACGCCTTGAGGTGCTGAGACACTGCCGGTCGACTGACAGGCAGGCCTTTGGCGAGGACGCCGACCGCCTGCGGTCCGGATCGCAGCTTCTCGAACACACGCCGTCGCGTCGTGTCGCTCAGGCAGTGCAGCGCTTTTTGGTAAGCCATTACTTACGGTAAGGCTGGGCTTACGGAATGTCAAGACCGCCATGCCGGCCACCGGCGCGGCGGGGCGGTCCAGGCGGGCAGGAGCGACATGGCCAGGCGGGGGCGAGTGGGGACGCGGATGGCTGTCTCATCGCCGTAGACATCGTCTCTCCGCCGGGGCAGCCGGGAACTGCGGTTGGGCGACACCGCGGCGTCGGGAGCGGCCGCCGGTCACGCGGCAACCGTACCCCGCGCGCGTTGACCCACCGCCGTCCCTGTGAAAATGCGCGGCACGTCAACAAAACCGTCACGTCGATGCTGTAAAAATCACCGGCGCGCGAGCGCCGCGATGTCCGAGAACGCATGCCCGACACAGTGAATCCAGGCGAAGTCCGTCTGGGCCCGCCCCGACCACGGATGCGGTCGGAGCGTTGGGACGCGTCCGGCGAGGGACGGCCGCGATGCAATCGCGGCGCATTGCGTCGCGGGAAGTGCGTCGCGACTTTGTCCGGGGCCGTCGTCGGCCCGAAGCCGACGGCTTTGGAGTCGTCGCAGATTGGCGACGTTATGACGTGTGGTCAACCGGGAACGAATGGCCGACGCTTCATACCGTTTCGTCCCCTTTCGTGGGGGCAACCATGTATTAGCCCTTGCGGCTTACGTGCCGAAAGGTTAGATAGTTTCGGAAGACGCCTAGGGAATGCCGCTTGTATGTGCGGTAAGTTCGGCGAGTAACCGACAGGCGTTCGTTTACCAGGATAGCGTGGTCGCAACCCCTTCGACCGCCGAGCACTGGCAGGCATGAGTACAGCGGTTTCTTCATTCGCTTGGTGCGCGGCGTGCGGTCACGTCCACGAACCGCCGGCCGGCCAGGCGTGCGCGTTCGCGGTCGACGATACGCCCCGGCAGACGGTGTCCACTCCGGTGGTGCCTACCGTACCTGCGCTGAGTGTTCGCGAGCTCGGGCACTGGGCGTGGGTGCCGGCGTCCTTTTGCCTTGCGCTGGTCTGGGCGCTTCCGACGTGGTCGCTGCGGCTGCCGTTGGTCGTCCTCGCGACCCTGTGCGTCGCCGGCGGTTATGCGGCTGGGCGATTCATCGAGCGCGGCCGGCGACGCGATCGTGCGTACGCGCGTGTGTCGGAAGTGACGCGGCAGCGGGCGATCCGATTTCTTCCCGGTCTCTACGCCTCGGTCGTCGTCTGCAGCCATGTCTACGTGACGGTGATGGTCGGCCTGAACCACGGCCTTCCGGACCTTCGTGCTGGACAGCCGTCGGCCGGCGCCGTCGTGGCGGTGCGGTCGGTGGGCACGCCGCTCGCGCGGGCGCCTGACGCCGCGACGCGGACCAGCGCCGGGATCCTGGTGCGGCGAATCAATTCCTGCGTCAGCGTCAACGCGATCGATGTCGTACCCTGCGCCGTAGCGGGCCCTGTCCCGGCGCGCGCCAGCCGACGCGCATCGATCGCTTCGTTCAACAGCCGCTGATCCGCCGCCTTCCGGGCGCTGGCTTCTACAACCTCGCTGCGATGCACTCTGGCGCCTGGGCGCCGGCAGACCATGCCGCCGGCCGGTCCGCGTCCGCCGCCGCCGCCGCTATACTCGGCGCCGGGAAGGCGCGGTTGGGGAGACGGGCCCCTGCCGGCAGCCGAGATCAGCGTGGAGAGCACCACCTTGGAGGGCCGGGCGCGTCGTGGGTGACGTCGAATACATGCGACGCGCGCTCGAGCTTGCACGGGTCGCCGCAGCCGAGGGCGAAATCCCGGTCGGCGCACTCATCGTCAAGGAAGGTCGCATCGTCGGCGAGGGCTGGAACCGGCCGGTCGGGACCCACGACCCGACAGCGCACGCCGAAGTCGTCGCCCTGCGGGCCGCCGGCGCCACGGTCGGCAGCTACCGGCTCAGCGGCGCCACGCTCTATGCAACGCTCGAGCCCTGCCCGATGTGCGCGGCCGCCATGGTGCACGCGCGCATCGCGCGTCTGGTATTCGGCGCGTGGGATCCGCGCCAGGGTGCGGCCGGCAGTGTCTTCGACCTCACGCACGCACGGCCGCTGAATCACGTCCTCGACGCCTTCGGCGGCGTGCTCGCCGACGAGTGTGGCACGCTGCTGAAGGAGTTCTTCGCGACTCGCCGCGATTGACCACCTTCAGCCGGCGGGCGGGCCGATGTCCGGCGAGACCCATTCGATCACGTCGAGATAGCTGCGGACGTTGTCAACGAAGCGGGCGGCTTCCCAGCCCCGCGCGTATCCGCGTTTCAGTTGAGCGTAGAAGCGCTCCTGCGCCAGCAGTGGCAGGAATTCGCGCACGTCCTGCCACGAATCGGGGTCCTTGCCATGCGACTGCGTGAGCACGCGCGCGTCCTCGAGGTGTCCGTAGCCGATGTTGTAGGCGGCGAGCGCGAGCCAGGTGCGGTCCGGTTCGGGCACGCGCGCCGGCACCGAATCGCGCATCTGTCGCAGGTACAGCGCACCGCCACGGATGCTCTGCGCCGGATCGTTGCGGTCAGCCACTTCCAGGTCCGCGGCCGTGTCGGCGGTCAGCATCATGATCCCGCGTACGCCGGTCGGCGACACGGCGCCGGCGTCCCAGCGCGACTCCTGGTAGCCGATTGCTGCCAGCACCCTCCAGTCCTCGTGAAACTCGCGCGCCGTGTCCTCGAACTGCCGGCGGATCGGGGGCAGCCGGTCCTCTATGTCACGCACCAGAGTACGTGCGCCCGCGTAGTCAAAGCGGTCGTCGGGTGCGTAGTAGCGCGTAACCAGCGCCGGCATGTCCGGTTCGACGCTGGCCAGGAATGCGTTGACGCGTGCGAGCAGAGGCGGATCGCCCCGCGGCAGCGCCCAGGCGAGCTCGGCGACCGTTTCGAGGTTGAACGCGATCCGTAGTTCCGGGTGGTAGTTGCGGGTCAGCGAGAATTCGTTGCGGTCGGCAATCGTCGTGTCGAATTCGCCACTCCAGACCTTGTCGAGCAGGTCGAGTGTCTCGGCGTTCTCGATCTCCGTATAGCGCAGTCCGGGCACCTGCGCTCGGAGCGCCCGCAGCACCTCGGCGTGCTCACTGCCGGCCTCGACCGCGAGGCTGCGGGTCCCGAGCGCGTTGAGACGTTCCGGGCGCGGCTTGTCGCGACGATGGATGAGGTGCAGCCGGACGCTCTGGTAGGGGTTCGAAAAGACGACCTTGCGCATCCAGGCCGGGGTGATCGCGAGCCCGGCTGCGGCGAGGTGCGCGCGGCCGCTCGCTACCTCATCGAGCACGGCCGCTCGCGATGGCAACGTCGTGAATCGGACGGGTACACCGAGGGCGGCTGCGAAGCGCGAGGCCAGCTCGTACTCCGGACCCGCGGGACCGTGGGCGCCGAGGTAGTAGGCGGCCGGCGAGTTGCGGGTCGCGACCCTGAGCTCGCCGACTGCCAGCACCTGCTGAAGCACACTCGGGCGGGCGCTGCAAGTGCCGAGCAGGCCGACCGCGGCGAGCGCGAACGCGGCCTTCCAGCCTAGCTCGTGACGAGCAGCGCGCGGGTGGCTGCGGAGCATGCCGATGAGTCCGGCCATATGTGTAGAATACGCGACCCCGACTTCCCGGTCTGGGGCCCGTTGGAGAGGTACCGAAGCGGTCACAACGGCACCGACTCGAAATCGGTTGGGGGCATCACGCCCCACGTGGGTTCGAATCCCACCCTCTCCGCCACCTCTTTCCGCAAATCATTGCTGCCGCATCGATAATTTACGGCGCCTCGCTTCGGGCCGGCCGCTTGGCCACGATGTTCGCAACTCGACCCGCGGATGACGGCCGGCGATGTGATCGGAGTCTCAATCCGGCGTGCGACGCGGTCGCCGGACCTGGCCGACGCCGACCGCGACGCGAGAATCATTGATCGTTGAACTCGACGAGCGCGAACCCCGCGGTCGCCGCGTATCCGCATGCGTCTGTCGCCCGCGCTCGGGTCGCGAGGCTCGTCGCGCTCAATTCGCTTCGGACTTCAGAAACGCGTCAAATAGAGCCCGACGTTCAGCCCGAGGAGCACGACGCGCGCGGCTGCGGCGGTGCCGGGCGACGACAGATCGTGCTCCAGCGACTGTAGCGCAGAGCGTTGCTTCGCCAGGTCGACACATTCGCCCGCCAGCGGATGCGTGTCGACCCTGGCAAACGCTTCCGCGACGGCGTCGTGCTCCGCAGGCATCCGGTGCGCGACGTCGCCGCTCTGGAGACCTGTGGTGCGCAAATATTCCATCGCGATCACGCGGCCACCAACGAGTACTCGTGGTCCAAGCCGCCAAGTATGGCTGTGGCGCGAACCGAGCTGAAATCATCGATTTGATGAGCTAACTTAGGACGTGAAGGCGACCCGTTCCGTGGGGGGTCGGGAATTTCGGGGCCCAGGGCCATGTGCGGGCGGCCTCGGTTGTAGCGACCGATCCAGGATTTCAGGGCGAGCCGCAGATGCACCCCGGACGTCGGGATGAGCCAGTCCAGGCACTCGCGTCGAATAGTTCCGAGAACCCGTTCGCAGATCCCATTGGCCTGCGGGCAGTGCCGCGGCGCCTTCAGGACCTGCAGGCCGAGGCGGCCGACCGTCTGGTCGAGCTCAAACGAGAAAATGCTGTCGCGGTCGTGACTCAGATACTTGGATAGGTTCTGGTACCAGACCACCTCGTGAAGCTGCTGGCAGGTCCAGCGCGAGCTCGGATGAGCCGTCACATTGCAGTGCAGCAGTCGCCGACTGCAATGCTCGATGACCACCGACACATACAACGTAAGCGTCCGGGCAAGTCAGCTTTCGCGGTCGCGCGATTAGCGTAACGATAGTGTCCACCTATTTTAAGTGGACACTTATGCATCCGAACGAGAAAGCGAAGCGCCGGCGGCACACGGCGGAGTTCAAGGCGGCGGCGATTGCGGCGGCCAGGAGGCCGGGAGCGTCGGTTGCGGCGGTCGCGCTTGAGCGGCAGATGAACGCCAACCTGCTCAGGAAGTGGATTAAGGATGCCGAGGTGGCCCCGGCGATCGCCCGATTCGTCGCAGAAGTGGATCGTCCGACCCCGCCGCCGGCGTTCGTGCCGCTCAAGCTGCCGGCGCCGAGTGCTCCAGCGCGCGAGGAAGGGCCGATCCGCGTGCATATCCGCAAGGGTCGCTCGCGGATCACGATCGAGTGGCCGGCGACGGCGGCGGGATCCTGTGCCGGGTGGCTACGGGAGCTGCTCGGTTGATCCGGATCGACGAGGCGTGGCTTGCGGTTGAGCCGCTCGACATGCGTGCGGGAACGGATACGGCGCTGGCGCGGGTGGTGAGTGTCTTCGGCCACGCGCGGGCGCATCACGCGTATCTGTTTGCCAATCGCCGGGCGTGCCGGATGAAGGTGCTGGTGCACGATGGCTTTGGGCTCTGGCTGTGCGCACGACGACTGTATCGGGGCCAGTTCGTCTGGGCGACGGTGGAGAGTGGTTCGAAGATGTCGTTGAGCGATGAGCAGCTGCGAGCGCTCGTCGTTGGCCTTCCCTGGCAGCGGCTCGGTGATCTGGCGACGATCCGGGTGCTGTGAAAGTGCTGTAAATATAGGCGTTCGGCGTCATCGATACCGCGCGATGCGGTACAATATGACGCATGATGCTGCCGAACACTGAGCAGATGAGCAACGAGGAGCTGAGAGAGCTCAATGCCTCGCTGCTGGCTGAGCTCAAGCAGCATCGTGAGGGCATCAAGTGGCGCGACCTCAAGATCGCGCAGCTGACCCACGAGATGGCGACGCTGAAGCGCTGGACGTTCGGCAAGAGCAGCGAGCAGGTCACCGGGCTGCAGCGCAGCCTGCTCGAGGAGGCGATCGACGAGGATATCGAGGCGATCGCGGCCGAGCTCGAGGAGCTGCGCCCGTCACCGCCAGAGCGGGCGAAAGGCACTCCGAAGCGGGCCCACCTGCCGAAGGAGCTGCCGCGGGTCGAGATCCGGCACGAGCCGGAGTCGGCAATCTGCTCCTGCGGCTGCGCCCTGAAGCGCATCGGTGAGGACGTCAGCGAGAAGCTCGACTACATCCCCGGGGTGGTCCAGGTCGAGCGGCACATCCGCGGCAAGTGGGTGTGCGAGAACTGCCAGACGCTGATCCAGGCGCCGGTCCCGCCGCAGGTGATCGACAAGGGGATCCCGACAGCCGGGCTCCTCGCGCAGGTGCTGGTGGCGAAGTATGCCGACCATGCGCCGCTCTACCGCCAGGAAGAGATCTTTGCCCGGGCCGGGGTCGCGATACCCCGGTCGACGCTTGCGGAATGGGTCGGGGCCTGCGGGGTGAAGCTGCAGCCGTTGTGCGATGCGATGAAGACGCTGCTGCTGAAGAGATCCGTGCTGCATGCCGACGAAACGCCGGTCCCGATGTTGAAACCGGGCCTGAAGCGTACCCACCGAAGTTACCTGTGGGCGTATGGCACGACCGCGTTCGATCCGGACCAGATCGTGATCTACGACTTCGCCGAAGGTCGTGGCGGTGACTACGCCCGGGCGTTCCTTGGCAACTGGGAAGGCAATCTCGTCTGCGACGACTACCAGGGCTATGACGCGCTGTTCCGCGGCGGCGTCACCGAGGTCGGCTGCATGGCGCATGCCCGGCGCAAGTTCCATGCGCTGCACGTCAATCATCAGAGTGAGATCGCGGCGGAGGCGCTTGAGCTGTATGGCGCGCTCTACGCCGTCGAGCGCGGGGCCAAGGACCTGGAGCTTGGCGCCGAGGATCGGCGTCGCCTGCGGCAGGAGAAGGCGAAGCCCGTCGCCGAGAAGCTCCATGCCTGGCTCGATCGGAAGCTGGCGCAGGTCCCGGAAGGCTCGGCGACCTCGAAGGCGATCAGCTATAGCCTGCGTCGCTGGAACGCGCTCACGCGCTACCTCGACGACGGCGCCCTGCCGATCGACAACAACTGGCTCGAGAACCGGATCCGGCCGATCGCGATCGGTCGCAACAACTGGCTGTTCACAGGCTCCGCACGTGCCGGTCGTCGTGCCGCGGCCGTGATGAGCCTGGTCCAGAGCGCGAAGCTCAACGGTCACGATCCCTACGCGTACCTGCGCGACATCCTCGAGCGGCTGCCGCTGACACCCGAGCACAACCTCGTCGACCTGATGCCGCACGTCTGGAAGCCAACCGTCCGCCTGCACTGATCCGCTGCGGTGTCAACAGGGATGGGATGCCCGGACGGTTACCATACAACAATCGAAACGTGCTGGTTACGGCCACGAAGAAGTCGCAGGCCACGACGGCCTCGGCATGGTTCTTCAGGAATGTCGACTGCCGTTGATTTCCGCGTGGCCGCCCGTCAGGCGCTCGCGGGAGATACTTGCGTACGGTATGCGGCGAAACCCTCAATCCCAGTTTCAGCCACAGTTCGTTGGCAATCCGCTCCTGGCCCCAGACGGGATTGTCGCGGGCCATCCGCCGGATCAGGTCCCGTAGCCAAACCGGTATCCGCGGTCGTCCGAGTCGCGATTTCCATCTCCACAGGAATCTGAAGCCTGCCGGGTGCAAGCGAATCCGGTTTTTGCGGTTGCACGACGATGAGCGCCGAGCGCCACTCGAACAGCCTCGCGAGATACGACAAACTCGCCCGCGTAGCCACGTCGATCCGCCGTGGCCTGATGCCGCGCTCGCCATAGAGGGATTGCTGCCGGCGCAGAAACAGGATCTCCGCTTGCAGCGACTGGCGCGACCGTAAGCTGAGCCAGCACCAGCCGATCGATCAGTTCGGACACGGCTCAGACGACAATGGACAGCAGCGTCGGCACGTCCCGATCATGCCATACCGCTTCGACGCTGCGACATTAGGACTGCACGGACGGAATATTTGCGGACCACAGGCCGTTCCATGATGGCTTACTCGTGTGCATTTTGTCCAGAGTGCCAACGGGCGCTGGTCGCGGCCAAGACGCGGTTGCAAGACTGCTGCGAGCACAAACTACCGACGCGGCGATCGCCGGCCGTGAAGGCAAATCGGCCAGCAGGCTGTCTGCAGACCACTGCGACGACCATCCGCGTGTCGTTTTAATTCGTGACGACCCACGGCAGGCGCGCCGCACAGTTTCGTTCCTTCGCTTGCGACCAATCGTCCCAGGCCGGCCTTCGGCTCCGCCCGCTGGGTGCTTGGCCGTTGTCAGAACCGTGTGAGAAACAGTCCGACGCTCAGGCCGCGCAGTAGAATTCCATTTGCCAGCTGGGTCGTCGTCGGGTTGACGCCTCGATCCAGAGCCTGCAGCACGGAACGCATTTTCGGAAGGTCCAGATACTCACGCGCCAGGGGATGGGCTTCGAGACGTCCCAGAGCGGCAACCACCAGATCGCGTTCCGCCAGAATTCGGTGCCCGACGTCGGCGCCCTGCAAGCCCCGGCGCGTCGATTGCATTACGCTGGTCGGCAGGGAGCCGGACATCCCGACTCGGATCAGGCCTCGCTGGCGACCGCCAGCCCAGAAGATCCGGTCGGGAACGCGCCAGCAGAACTCAATCAATCGGCGATCCACAGTTGGGTCGCGAATCTCCAGCTGGTGCGCAGCGCCAAGAGCCATCCAGATTTCTCCCTGAGTCGAAGCCTCGCGCCGGCCGAGTCTGAAATGTCCGGCTGCCGGGCCGTAGGCGCCGTGGCGGTTGGCCGCGAAGAACTCGCGCCGGCCCTTCGTTGTGCGCGCGAAAAAATCGATGTCGGCCGCAAGGCGGGGATTGAGCACGGAATCCGTCTGCAATTCGCCGCGATGCGATAGTGGCAGCCGGTCGAGGCATTCCTGCGCCGCCGTCAACGCCGGTCGAAGCACCTGCCGCTTCAAAGTGGGCCAAGGACCCAACTCGCTGCGCCGGAATGCCGCGATCAGTCCGCGCCAGTCGCCTCGCTGCAGCGTGGGCATCAGGTTGCCGGTCCCCGTCCATGACACCGTCGCATTGCCGCCGCGGCCCGTCAACATCAGGCCGACACTGCACGCGCGCGCCCGCCGGAGGATTTCCATTATCCAGTGCGCATTTGAGGGCCCGCCAATCGGCTCGGCCGTCGCGTTGAGGACTGCCTCGATGGATCCGAGCATCGTCGTCTGTTCGGACGCCACCGCATTGAATTCGATGTTGCCGATGAAATCTGCGACTTCGCGGGCGAGCTTCCCCTCGTCGCCGTAGCGCGCGCCCGCTGCTGCGTCCGGCGCGAAATGCGGCACGGAAGTGAATGCCCGCAGCTGGCGGCCTCGCGTGGCGAGGATCGGTGCGGCGAGCGCGGCGACGGAGCCTGAGTCCAGACCACTGCTCAGCATAACCCCGACGGGCGCGCACGTCCGCGTCAACTGCTCCGTGACCACGGACGTGTACAGCTCCCGAAAAGCGTCGTGGAAATCGCTGTCTCGTCGCCATTCAAGTTCGGTCAGAGACTCGGGGAACCACCAGCGATATTTCTCGACACTTCCGCTATCGCAGCCCAGCGTGTGGCCACCAGGCAGGCGTCGGACGCCGAGGTAAGGTGTTTGTTCGGACTGACCCGGATCCCACCAGAACGCCAACTGTTGCGCGATCCGATAGGTGTTTAATTCTCTCGGTACGGCCGAATGCGCGAGCACGGCCCGCAGACTAGTGGAGAATACGAGGCGAGCGGCGTCGTGCCAGTAGTAGCAGCCGGTGCTTCCGGCGGCGTCGCGTCCCAGCCATAGGGACTGGCGCCGTCGGTCCCATACAGCGCAAACCCAGTCGCCCGCCAGATGATCGACGGTACCTTGCTGCCAGCGCCGCCAGGCGCGAGCAAACAGCCGCGCATCGGGCAGCGCTTCGACGTCGCTTGGTGACAGGCCAAGACTTCTCCCGACGGCCTGTCGGTTGTCGATCCGAAAGTGGCCGATTACGACGAGGTCATCGTCGACGAGCGGCAGTGTATCGGCCGTATCATCGGACGCCACTTGAAGTAGTCGTGCACCGACAGTCAGGGGCCCCTCTTGCCAGCGCGCTGCGCCGTCGGGGCCCCAGTCAGCCATGGCCGCGTCCATCGCGCTGAAGGCCACCGCGGGCCCACGCGCACCCCTAAGAACGAGCTCGCCGTAAAAGCCGCTCACAGGATACCGAAACGTTGCGGCGGCCGGCGGCGGACGATTGCCGAATACCGGGTAGGGTGAATGTGTATAAGTGGCATAAACGGCTGTCGAGTCAACGATTATTGCATCCCGAGATGATCAGAAGCGTTGACGGACGCCGAACAAGTGCGGTTAGATGCGCACCAGTGTGAAAGTGTCCGATGGAGACTATGACAATGACCAAAATCGAGGGTACCTCGGGTCGCTCGCTCGAAAGCGGCACGATTTCCGGCAATTTCGCCGAAGCCGACGCGCCGGCTCGCAAGCCGTATCGTAAGCCCGTTCTGGACGATTTCGGCGACGCCAGCGAGGTGACGAGGGCCGGTCAGCCTAGGACGGTCGGCATTAAAGACGGTTTACTTGACTATTCCTGAGCCTTGTGACCCGCGCTTGCGGCGCTGAAGGCGCGGCGTCGACGCCTCTCGATCGAGCGGGAATAGAGTCTCGCCCGTCGGGGTAATCGCCTTCGCCTGAATGGTACCCTCCGTCAACGGCGCCACGCCACGACCGAAGGTCGCGGTGGTCACGGCCGTATACAACGGCGAGCGGTGGCTTGAGCAGGCGCTGGCAAGCGTTCGCCGTCAGTCATTACAAGATTTCGAATTTGTCATCGTCGACGATGGTTCCACGGACCGGACATCGGAGATCGTGCGTGCCTTCGCCGCGCAGGATGCGCGGGTACGAACCTACCGGCACGTGGAGAACCGAGGTCCGAGCGCGGCCCGGAATCTTGGCCTTGCGATAACTGCCGCGGAGTACGTCGCGGCACTCGATGCCGACGACCTCATGGCGCCGCGCCGCCTCGAATTGCAAGCCGAATTCCTGGACAGCCATCCGAGTGTGGGCGTGGCCGGCTGTCAGATTCTCGAAATCGATGCGGCCGGCAAGGCACAGCGCATGCTGCGTTCCCCGACCAATGCCAGACTCGCGTCCTGGAGCGTGTTGTTTCAGACTCCCGTTCTCAATAGTGCTGCCATGTTTCGCAGCAGTGCATTACGTGCAGCAGGCGGCTATTCCGAAGCCGCCCATCTGGTTGAAGACTACGAGCTCATGGCGAGACTGCTGAAGGTCACCGAGATCGTCGCCTTGCCCGACTGCCTTTGTGCCTATCGACGGCACGAGGGCCAGCTGTCATCGGGTCTGCACCGCGAAGGGCAGGGGGCGCGTCTCGCCGTTCTGGTGCATGCAATACTTCGCGACCGGCTCGGCCGTGCCGTCACGCTGGCTGATGCCGCCAAGCTGTATGCGGCCGCCCGCGGCGGGGTCTTGATGGACGAAGCGTCGGTCTTCAGAATCATCGAACTGCTCGACCGGTTGCTGGCCCGGGAGCAGGCGATTGGCATTGTGGAGGACGGCGACCTTCGCACAATTACGATGGATTGCGCTGCGCGGCTGCTGGTCGTCGGCTGGCGCCATCGACTACTGTTCCGAACGGCGGGCAGGGCTGCGATTCGGAGGAGCCTGGAGCTCGATCCCGAGTCTCGCCACCGACCGGTGACGCGTGAGAGGATAACCGGCCGGCCGTTCGGTCTGGTGCAATGGCCGCAGTGAAAGGCCGCGGTCGAATCTCCATTTCCGCTGTGGGGCTTCGCATGAAACCGACCGATGGGCCCTATGCTCGTCCCGACGATGTCGTATTCCAGATGCTCAGCGACGAGTCCGTATTGCTCAATCTGAAGGACTCCCACTACTGGGGACTGGACATCGTCGGTACGCGCATGTACCAGGTGCTGACGCAGAAGGGAGACGTCGAACTGGCTCTCGAGCAGCTGCTGATGGAGTTCAATGTCGACGCCGCAGCCCTGCGCGCGGACTTCCTCGAGCTGGTGGCCAAGCTCGAGAAAGCTGGCCTGATCGCGCGCCCGTAGGTCGCGCAACCGCCCGCCGCGGCAGATTGGCCGCCCGCCCCTTCGCGCCGACACTCACCGGCAAGCGCCCGATCTCTGCCGTACGCCCGGCGTTGTGTCTCTGCCCGTTCGAGCCGTGCCGCGATCAGTTGTCGCCGGGGTAGCCAAACCTCGCCATCGTTCCGCCGAGCGCGCCGAGGAGCCGCCGGACCTGCTCATCGGTCAGTCGGCCCTTCCATGTGCCGATGCCGCCGCGATGAAAGAATGCCGCGCCTCCGCCGCGCAGGCGGCCGACGTAGCCGCCCTGCTGCTCCTGATGCTGCAGCGTCTTGAAGGAACTGAAGCGAATCGCCTTGGCGACGCGCGCGGCCTCTGCCGGCAGTCCGAGAAACTGTGCCGCTGCGGTGAACGTCTCGCTCGGCGTTCCGAGCATGTCCTCGTAGCGGATCACGAGCCGCTTGATGCCGCGCGCCTCCGTCCAGCTTCGGACGTGTTCCGACCACGACAGCAGGCTCTGCTGAACCCGCAGCCTCAGACCGTCGCCGTCCCTTGAGATCGTCTTCACCGGATCGGTCATCAGGTCGATAATCGCGTCGACCGCCAGCCCGGTGTAGTTCGCGTACGAGAGGCAGACGTCGAGCGGGTTGCGCAGGATGTAGACGGTACCGAGTATGCCGTTGCCGCCGATCAGCGGCAGTCCGTCCGGTGTCACGCCGTAGGCATCGTGAATCGTCCAGTACTGGACGTCGTCGTGGCGGGTTGCCTCCCATTCGTGGGCCGCCGGCCGAAGACTCGCGATCTCCGACGCGGTCAGATCCCCCGAGTCGAAGCCGAGCGTCGCATCGAGCCAGAGCCGGTTCGCCGGATAGGTGCTGATCCGCAGCCGGTTGATGTCCGCCGGCGCAGCAGCGTCATCGCGCAGATTCTGCAAAAAGATCCGAAACCACGTGTTGCCCGACTTCGGGTAGGAGGCAATCCAGTACGCGCCGCCCATCAGGCCGTCTTGCCGGTTGCTGCGATCGCGTCCAACAACAATCCAGCCAGCTCGCCGGGCTGGCCGTTTGCGGCTGGCCGGTAGACTCGTGCCACGCGGCTGTTTGCTACAAGCTCGCTGCAGCGCTGCATGTGGGATTCCAGCATCCCGAACGGTTTCACGTATCGAAGCCGGTAGACCTCGTTGAACAAAGGCTGAAAGGCGGCCCTGCCGCTCAGCGGTTCGATTCGGCAGTTGGCTGCCGTGTGCGTCGTGAGGATGTAGATCCACCGTACCGCCAGCGGCGCCGGGCAATAGCGCTCGCCAAGTGGAACGTCGTACTTCGCCATCGATGGTCGAATGCGATTCAGCTGCGCCGTGTCAATGCCGAGCTGGTCGGCAGAGTCCTTCCATAGTTTGATACGCGGCACGCCGGGCAACGCCCGCCCGGCCGCGTCGACCGCCACCACGTCGTCTGCCAGCACGCGCTGGCCGCGCTGCATGAATGCCGCTGCGACCGTCGACTTGCCCGCGCCGGTGTGCCCCGCAACGATCATGCAGCCGCTGTCGACACGAATGGCGCAACCGTGCAGCGCGAGAATGCCTCGCTGGTGCAGCAGCGCGCCGAAACACGATCCGAGCGCAAAAAGTCTCAGGCCCGAAGGATTCGCATTCGGGCGCGGGTCCACCAGAATCCGGCGTCCCTCGACGACGCGGTAACGCGCCAGCGGAGGCACCTCGAGCCAGAAGTCGCCGCTGCCCGCCGCGGCAAATGCGGCGACCCGTGTCAATTCCGGTGGCGGCTCGCTCGGTACCGCTGCGTATTCGATTACGACGTCTGGCGGCCTCTCGCCGGCGGGGGTCTCAGGCAGGGCGAGGTCCAACTCGCTCCTGATAGTCAGCTCGTGGATCCGATAGGAATGCGCCATCTGTTGTAAAGGCGAAGCTCGCAGCCGGTTGCCGGACGTCCCATGCTACTCGCAGATCGCCGTCGCGGCCCGAGAAACGCAGCGGTCGACAACCTGGCCGCGGCTGGCCGGACGGTCTGTAGCGGCCGGAGCCGCCCGCACCGGAGCCGTCCCGTAGGTTCGTGGCAGGGGAGCCGCGCGTCGGGCGTGTGGCTACCAAGCATGCCGCGCGACCTGGTGGCCCCGTACGACACTCTATAGTCCATCGAGAGACGCCGGCTCGGCCGGGGAGGCAGTAAAAGGTTGACGTATTCGGACGTCCGTCATCGAAGCTCGATTTCGTGAGCCGCGAAGCACACGTAGAGGAGTTTCACGATGGACGATGCCCAGAACTTAAGCCACACGAACTGGGAGTGCAAGGATCACATTGTCCTTATACCAAAATGTCGAAGGGAGACGCTGTACGCGGAGTTGCGACGACATTTGGGAAAGGTGTTCTGCAGGTTGGCCCAGCAGAAGGAAAGCCGTATGGAAGAGGGCATTTGATGTCGGACCACGTACATATGAAGATCGCGATTCCGCCGAGGTACGCAGTGTCGCAGGTAGTCGGGTTCATCAAGGGCAAGAGCGCCATACATATGGCGCGTGTGTACGGCGAACGGAAGCGCAATCTCACTCGTCTGAGGATCCCGATTGCCCCGCGCGTGGCCGGAGCGTTGCCGGGCCGCAGCACAAACGAGAACAGGTACTGCTCGGGTTCGTGGTTGAAGGTCACGAAGCCGGCCACGGGCAGATAGCAGCAGGTGTCGTAGTGGCGGTTGAAGAAGGTCAACTGCTGGGCCCCGTGCGTCGCGTCATCGGTCGGATCCAGATCGATCGTGAGGTGCTTGCAGCGCCGCCCAAGGCGCCGACGGTGCCGTTCGATGACGCTGTCGGCGAGCGTCTCGGCTATCCGATACAGCTCCGCACGGCGCGGCGCGTTCTCAAAGCGCGAGAGCGTCGCCTGGCGCGCCAGTGCCGCCCCGCTGATCGGATCCCGATCGAGCAGGACCTTGTGGAGCGGGTCCTCGGCGAACCGCGCCGCGCTATTCTCATCGGCATATCCGCAGGCGATTCCGTAGCGCCGCTGGCGCAGCAGGTACCGCACCGCAGGCTCGACCTTGCCGGCCTGGCGCCCATCGATCAGGCACCCGGCCAAGCGTCGGCTCAGATCCAGCCGCGCATCACACGCCTTCAGCAGGATCGCTCCGCCGTCGGAACTACCATGACTGTTCGTCGAACCGCGCCGCCAATGGCTTGGAAAATAGATCAGGAAACAGGACAGACTGTCGTGTGCTATCGTCTCTCACGCAAAAGCCTCTTGAGTGGTGGAAAGCCTTGTAGCAAAGCCTTTTTACGACGATAGGGGCTTTTGTCTTTCAGAGATCCGCGCGTGTTCGCGTATTGTTCAGGTTAGAGCGGCTTACAGACTAAGGCCCCCGGCTTCGCCGGGGTGGTACTTACCTACGACTAAGGGACTCCGGACCAGCGTCCGCGCAAGCCAGCCTGGCGGCCGGTTGCCGACCAGCGATGAGTCGACGCGCGAGTGTGGCCCATGACCTACCGCCC
>JANXWS010000041.1 GCA_025351005.1 Pseudomonadota bacterium
ATAGTTCGATCCGCCAAACTGCACCCCGTGGCCCGAGAAGTAAAACACTACGTCGTCGCCACCGCCCACCAGTGCCTTGAAGTCGCGCAGCGCCGCCTTCATGGCTCTCTGACTCAGGTCCTGCTTGAACGTGACTTCGAAACCTGCGCCCTTGAGCGCCGCGGCTATGGCCTTGGCATCGGCCCGGGCGTTTCGCAGGGCTGGCACGTTCTGATAGCTGTCGTTGCCGATGACCAGCGCAATGCGCCGCGCGTGTGCGGGTGCCGCGAGCAGCAGCAGAGCCAGCGCGATGAACACACCATCCCGCCAGGGAGACGCGTTCCGCGAGGGTTTTTTCATCATGCGCCCGTATTATCGACCGAACGAGCCCGGAATTCAGCCGATTCTCGCGGCCGCGCTGTCGCCCTCCCGTCGCGGATATGGTGCGAGGCTGGACTTTCGCGGGCATCGGCAGCAACGGTACGCGGTGAATGCGGGCCCCGCGGAACAGCACGGCGGAGGCACTCGAACGGGACGTCACTATCGGACCTGCCTGCCCAACTCTTCGACACGCGCGTCACGGACCGGTCGCCGCCCAGAGCCCGGTGCAATGGAGCGCCGATGCCGATATGCGGCCGATTCCGATGTCTTTCTCGATGAGGGCGAGTGGGCCGGCGCGATGAGCGTTGCCGCTGCCCTGCGCCGGGCCTCGACCAGCCGCGTTCGGAGTCCGCTGCACTGTTCCCGGTCCTTCGACGCAAACTCCTGCGCTGTTGATGTGACATAAGCATGCCGGACCGATGCGTGCCGCGGGCGAGTTCCGAATGCCCATGGCGGTGGATCCGGTCGGCCCGGTCTGTTACGGCGGCCGGCGCCGTGATACAAACGAAATGCCGGCACTGCCGCAAGAATGCAGGCCTGTTACCACCTCAATGTGATCGATCTTGATCTCTTAACACAAGGGGGCGAGGGGAAATGAAATCGCACTGGTCATTTGCACTTATCGTCGCAGTGTCGATGACGACTGCGGCAGCGGTTCAAGCGGGTACCTGGACGCCATTGGCCAATCAGCCAACGTTTCTGAACCCCCCGAGTGTATGCCTCATGTATCCGAACGCGAACTGCTTGCCCCTCGGCGCCGAATACTCCTACGGCGGCATCTTGAATGCCAACTTGCTCACCGACGGCAGCGTCCTCTTCGAAGTCTTCGCCGTCGACGACAGCTTCAACGAAGCGTATCTCGAGTACAAGCTGATCCCGGACAGTGCCGGCAGCTATGTCAACGGTACCTGGAAGCAGGTCGCGTCGCTTCCGAATGCGGCGTCTTCCGCCAATCCGAGCGGCTGGGGGCCGTATGCGATGGCTTCGGCGGTCCTGCCGGATGGCCGCGTCATCTACGAAGGCGGTGAGTACAGCTTCAACGCGTTCGAACTGAGCAGCAACGGCGCGATCTACGATCCAGTCAACAACTCGTGGACGCCCGTACCGCCGCCGCCGTTCGACAACCTCTATCCGGCGAACCCGCCGATGCTGCCGGGCTTCAACGGCGACTGGTCGTATCCGCGCTACGATGGGCCGTTCACGTCCTCGCTCGTGCATGCGATCGGAGATTCACCGTCCGTCGTTCTGCCGGACGGCACCTTCATGCTGGGCAGCAAGCTGAGCCGGCAGCAGGCGTTGCTCGATGCCAAGACCCTGACCTGGAGGCTGACCGGCGCGCACAAGGCGGACGTGAACTCGGAAGAGGGCTGGACGCTGCTGCCGAACGGCAAGGTACTCGTGGTCGACTGCGAGCTCGACTACTGGTTCGGGCTCAAGACCGCGTACACGCCGGGTCACTCGGAGCTGTACGACCCGAAGACGGGAACCTGGAGCAGCGCCGGATACACCGTCAATGTCCTGACGTCGTTCCCGGAGGGCGAGATCGGGGCCGCGGTGCTGATGCCGAACGGAGTGGTGTTTGCCTCCGGGGATCAGGGAACGACCGCCCTCTACGATTCCTACCGCAACAAGTGGTCGGCCGGACCGACCTTCCCAATGTTTAACGGGCAGCAGCTTGCCGCCGGCGACACATCGGCGGCGCTTCTGCCCAATGGGAACGTCCTGGCCTCTGCCACTACGACGTCCAACGAATTCCCGCCGACGAAGTTCTTCGAATTCGATGGCCACCGCCTGGTTCCGGAGCCGGATACGCCAAACGCGCCAGTGGTGGTTGGCGCCACCATGTTGGTGCTGCCCTCCGGCCAGATCCTCGAGTTCGACAGCACGACGGACATCGAACTCTATACGCCGACCATGACTGATGATGAGCGGCCCTGGTACGCGCCCTCGAGACTCGACGTGCCGCGCGTGATCTCCGCCGGGAAGAGCTACGACCTGAGAGGGCTTTACCTGAACGGTGTCTCGCAGGGAGCGATGGAGGGCGATGACTCGCAGATGGCGACGAATTATCCGCTAGTGCGGATCACGAATCGGCAGACGCATCACGTCTTTTACAGCCGCACGCATCACTTCAGCAGCATGGCGGTCGCGAACGACGAGCCTGTGAGCGCCCGTTTCGACGTGCCGGCCAACCAGGAGAAGGGCCTGAGTCTGCTCGAGGTCGTGGTCAACGGCGTCGCCTCGGAACGAATCCCGGTACTGGTGAAATAGCGGGCGCCGGGCCGATCGGGTCCGGGGGACGGCCGTCGCACGGCCGTCTCGCCGGGGGGGGCGGTCCCGGCGGACCGCGGTCAGGCGATCCGGCGGGCCACGTGGCGGTGGCGGAACAGTACGAGCGGTCCCCCGGTCCCAATCCCTTGGCGCGTCATGAGGG
>JANXWS010000007.1 GCA_025351005.1 Pseudomonadota bacterium
CTTCGCCACGTTCGGCTGGGGGTTCCTGACCAGCAGCGAATGGGATCCGGTGCAGCACCAGTTCGGCGCGCTCGTGCCAATCTACGGGACACTGGTCACCGCGCTGATTGCGATGATTATTGCGGTACCAGTCAGCTTCGGCATCGCCTTGTTTCTTACGGAAGTCGCGCCCGCATGGATGCGCGGGCCGGTCGCCGCCGCGATCGAATTGCTCGCCGGCATTCCCTCGATCATCTATGGTATGTGGGGGCTATTCGTCTTCGTCCCTTTCATGGCCGAGTACATCATTCCCTGGCTGAACGCGCACGTTGGTCAATGGCCCGTGATCGGCGCCTTGTTCAGCGGCCCACCGCTGGGCATCGGCATGCTGACGGCCGGCATCGTGCTGGCAATCATGGTCATTCCCTTTATTTCCGCAGTAATGCGTGACGTGTTCTTGACCGTGCCAACGCGCCTGAAGGAATCGGCTTACGCCCTGGGCTCGACGACGTGGGAAGTGGCCTGGGATATCGTCCTGCCGTATACGCGGACGGCGGTCATCGGCGGCATTTTCTTAGGTCTCGGACGCGCGCTCGGCGAAACCATGGCGGTCACTTTTGTGCTGGGCAATTCGCACCAGTTGAGTACGTCGCTGCTGATGCCGGGCAATTCGATCGCCGCGACCCTGGCCAATGAATTTTCTGAAGCCGATTCGCCCATCTATCTATCGTCATTGATCGCTCTTGGCTTCCTGCTGTTTGTGGTTACCTTCATCGTGCTGGCCATCGCCAAATACATGCTGATGCAGCTGGCCAAGCGCGAGGGTAGCTGAGATGGCGACGGCAATGGAAAATCTGTATCGCCGCCGCCGCCTGACCAACGTGGTCGCGCTGTCGCTATCGCTGGCTGCGACGGCGTTCGGACTGTTTTGGCTAACCTGGATTCTGTGGACCGCGTTCGTCAAGGGCCTTGCCGCCATGAACTTGGCGCTGTTCACACAAATGACGCCGCCGCCGGGCTCCGATGGCGGTCTGCTCAATGCATTCTTCGGCAGCGCAACCATGTCGTTGCTGGCGATTGTAATTGGCGCACCAATCGGCATTGCCGCCGGCACCTACCTGGCTGAATACGCGCGCAAGAGAGCCATCGGAGAGACGATTCGCTTCGTCAACGACATCCTGCTTTCGGCACCTTCCATTGTCCTGGGTTTGTTCGTCTACACCATGGTCGTGCGCACGACGGGACATTTCTCCGCACTGGCCGGCGCACTGGCCCTGGCCTTGATCGTCATTCCGGTGGTCGTGCGAACGACCGACGAAATGCTGCAACTGGTTCCCGCGGCGATGCGCGAGGCGGCGCTGAGCCTGGGCGTGCCACAGTGGAAGATGACAATGCAAGTGCTGTATCGCTCCGCCGCGCCCGGCATCCTTACCGGCGTACTGCTCGGATTGGCGCGCATCAGCGGCGAGACCGCGCCGCTATTGTTCACTGCACTGAATAACCAGTACTGGAACGCCGACCTTTCCAAGCCGATGGCCAGTGTGCCGGTAGTGATTTTCCAGTACGCCATGAGTCCCTACGATTCCTGGCATTCGCTGGCCTGGGCCGGAGCTTTCATGGTGACCGTATTCGTCTTGCTGCTCTCACTGGTTACACGCGCGGTGCTTCTGCGCAAGAAAGTTGCCCACGATTGAACGCCGGGCGGAAACGCCCGGTGATTGCCGTTTCTGGAGTTCGAGGATGCTGATCGTGAACGATTCCACGCCCATCGCCACCAACACATCGGGTGCGGCCATTGCGCCCGTAGCACCCAAACTGGTTACGCGTGACCTGAAGTTCCATTATGGCGACTATCTGGCGCTGAAAAATATCAACATGCAGGTGGCAGAACGCAAGGTCACCGCGATCATCGGTCCCTCAGGTTGCGGCAAGTCGACGCTGCTGCGCATTTTCAACCGCATCTATTCGATCTATCCGAAACAGCGCGCCGAAGGCGAAGTGCTGCTCGACGGCGAAAACGTACTCGACCCGCGCTACTCCCTCAATCGCCTGCGCAGCAAAGTGGGAATGGTGTTCCAGAAACCGGTGCCGTTTCCGATGTCGATCTACGACAACATCTCCTATGCCATCCGCCACTACGAAAAGCTGACGCGCGCAGAAATGGACAAGCGCGTCGAACAGGCGCTGCGCCAGGCCGCGCTTTGGAATGAAGCCAAGGACAAGCTCAAGCAGAACGCGCTGGGCTTGTCGGGCGGCCAACAGCAGCGGCTGTGCATTGCGCGCGCCATCGCGCTCAAGCCTGAAGTGATCCTGTTCGACGAGCCGACGTCGGCGCTCGATCCCATCGCCACCGGCAAGATCGAGCAGTTAATTGAAGAGCTGAAAGACCAATACACGATCGCGATCGTCACCCACAACATGCAGCAGGCGGCTCGCGTCTCCGATCTGACCGCCTTCATGTATCTCGGCGAGATGATCGAGTTCGACACCACCAGCAAGATATTCACCGCGCCAAACGACCGGCGCACGCAGGACTACATTACCGGTCGCTTCGGCTGACGACTGGATAGCGCAGATGGAAGGCCACACGGTCCGCACCTTCGACGGCGACATCCTGAACCTGCGGATGGACGTGCTGCGGATGGGCGGCCTGGCCATCGACCAGGTGCAGCGCGCGGTGGCCGCGCTGACGATGCACGACGACGAGGCCGCGCGCGACGTCGTTGCACGCAACGCCCAGGTCCTGTCCTACGCGAACGCCATCGAGGAGGACATCGTCGCGCTGATCGCGCGTCGCCAGCCGGTCGCATCGGACCTGCGCGCGGTGCTGACGATCGGCCGCGTCGCGACCGACCTCGCGCGGGTCGGCAACAGCGCCCGCAAGATCGCGCGGCTGGCGATCGAGCTGCATGCGACGTCGGGCGATGCGCCGCTGCACCAGTTCTACCACGACGTCCGCAAGATGGCCCGCCTCGCGGTCGCGATGCTGCGTGATGCGCTCGACTGCTTCGACCGCGTCGACCTCGACGGCGCGCTGGTCGTCGGGCGCCGCGACCAGGAGCTCGACGCCGAGTTTCACCTGGCGATCCGCGAACTGATTACCTTCGTGATGGAGGACCAGCGCTACGTGCGCAGCACCGTGCATACGGTGTTCGTGCTGAAGGCGCTGGAGCGCGTCGGCGACCATGCACGCAACATCGCCGCGGTCGTGCCGCGGATGGCGCAGCGCGAGGACGACAAAGGGACGCCGGCCGGCGTCGAGCCGCCCCTGCCGGACGCGCCGCTGCCGGCGGCTAGCATGCTGGCGCTCCGCGACCCGCGTCCGCTCGGCGACGCCTGAGTCCGCCGCGCGACTCACTCGCGCAGCAGTTCGTTCAGCGAGGTCTTGGCGCGCGTCTGCGCGTCGACCCGCTTGACGATGACTGCGCAGTAGAGCGAACAGCGGCCGTCGGCGGACGGCAGATTGCCGGAAACGACGACCGCGCCGGCCGGGACACGCCCATAGCTGACCGTGCCGCTCGCGCGGTCGTATATCTTGGTGCTCGCGCCGAGGTAGACGCCCATCGAGATGACGGCGCCGCGCTCCACCACTACGCCCTCGACGATCTCGGAACGCGCGCCGATGAAGCAGTCATCCTCGATGATCGTCGGGCCCGCCTGCAGCGGCTCGAGCACGCCACCGATGCCGACGCCGCCGGAGAGATGCACGTTGCGGCCGATCTGGGCGCAGGAGCCGACTGTCGCCCACGTGTCGACCATCGTGCCCTCGTCCACGTAGGCACCGACGTTGACGTAGCACGGCATCAAGATGACGCCCGGCGCGACGTAGGCACCCTTGCGGGCCACGGCTGGCGGCACGATCCGAACCCCGCCGGCGAGCAGCTCGGCCTCGCTGCGCCCTGCGTACTTGAGAGGCACCTTGTCGAAGAAGTTGCTGTAGCCGCCCGGCAGCAGGGCGTTGTCGTGAGTCCGGAAGTAGAGCAGCACTGCCTTCTTGAGCCACTGGTGGACCGTCCAGCCGTTGGCACCCGGCGAGGCGACCCGCACCCGACCGGCGTCGAGTTGCTCGAGCACGGCCTCGACCGCAACCAGCAGCTCGTGCGGCGCATTCGCCGGCGTGATCGCGGCGCGACGCTCCCAGTGGGACTCGATGATATTGCGATGGTCATTCACGCGGCGCGGCTCTCCACGAAGTGACGGATGCGCAGGGCGGCGTCGACGCACTCGGCGAGCGGCGCGACCAGCGAGATGCGGACCCGGCCGCGGCCTGGATTGCCGCCTCCGCCGTCGCGGCCCAGATAGCTGCCCGGCAGCACCAGCACGCCTTCGGTCGCGTACAGGGAGCGGACGAATTCCTCGTCGTCACCTCCAACGTCGGGCCACAGGTAGAAGCTGGCGGGCGGCATGCTGACCGGCAGCACCGGGGCGAGCACGGGCACCACGGCGTCGAACTTGGCGCGGTAGAGCGCGCGGTTTGCTGCGGCATGGCCGTCGTCGTCCCAGGCGGCGATGCTCGCGCGCTGCACGTGCACGGGCAGCGCACAACCGTGGTAGGTGCGGTACAGGCGGAAGCGCTCGAGCAGCGCCGGGTCGCCCGCGACGAAGCCCGAGCGCAGACCGGGGGCGCTCGAGCGCTTCGAGAGGCTGTGGAATGCGACGACGCGCTCGTACCGGCCGCGGCCGAGCGCGTGGCAGGCCGCGAGATAGCCCGCTGGCGGCGCGGCCTCGTCGAGGTAGATGTCCGCGTAGCACTCATCGGCCGCGATGACGAAGTCGTGGCGGTCGGAAAGCGCGAGCGCTCGGGCCATGAAGGCCCGGTCCTGCACGACGCCAGCCGGGTTGCCCGGCGAGCACAGGTAGAGGAGCGCACAGCGCTCCCAGACCGCCGCCGGTACCCGGTCGAGGTCGGGCAGGTAGCCGGTCGCGGCGGTGGCGTCGAGGTAGTAGGGCTCGGCGCCGGCCAGCAGCGCCGCGCCCTCGTAGATCTGATAGAACGGATTCGGCATCGCGACTATAGAGCGCTGCGCCGGGTCGACGACCGCCTGGGCGAAAGCGAACAGCGCCTCGCGGCTGCCGCTCACCGGCAACAGCATCGTATCCGGGTCGAGGCTGCCGCCGAGCCGGTAGCGGCGGTCGAGCCAGCCGGCGACGGAGCGGCGGAACTCCGGCAGGCCGGCCGTCGCCGGGTAGCTGCCAAGCGCCGGCAGGGCGCGCACCAGCGCCTCGACCAGCAGCGGCGGCGGCTCGTGCTTGGGCTCGCCGATCGAGAGCGCGATCGGCGCGCGCGCGGGCGGCGGCGTCGCGCCCGCGATCAGCCGGGCGAGGCGCTCGAACGGGTACGGATGTAGGCGGGCGAGTCCCGGGTGCATGGTGGGGCCGCTCAGACGCGCTGGTCGAGAGCCGACCGCAGCGCCGCCTCGACCCGCGCGCGCGCCGAGCCGTCGAGCGCCTGGTCGAGGGCATCGGCGACGTAGAACACGTCCTCGGCCCGCTCGCCGACGGTGACGATGCGCGCCCCGAGCAGCTGGATACGCTCCCGTACGAACGCCTTGCCGACTTCCGACAGAAGGCCGGGGCGGTCGGACGCGACCAGCTCGAGCACCGTGCGCTGGTTGCGGTCGTCGTCGTTCCACATGATCTGCGTTGGTGTCGTGAACATCCGCACCTGGCGCGGCGCGCGGCGCGTGACGGTGAAGGTCGACTCGGCGTCGGCGCGCAGGCTGCGGAGCAGGCCCTGCTCGATCTCATGCACGCGGGTCCGTTCGAAGATCGCGCCGCCGGTGTCCTCGAGCACCAGGTAGGTCTCCACGTTGAAGCCGTTGCCGGTCGGCGTAATGCGCGCGTCCAGAATCGTCAGGCCCATCTGGTCGAGCACTGCGGTCGCCCTCGCGAAGCTCTGCCGGCGGCGCTGCGTGTAGCTGAAGATCGCCGTGCCGCCGCGACCCGTCTCCTGGCGCACCGCAACCAGCGGCTCCTCGTCGAAGGGATCCCGGAGTGCGAGCAGCGAGGTGTGCCAGGCGATCTCTTCGGCCGTGTGGCGCAGGAAATAGGCGCCGGTGAGGTTCTTCCAGACACGCTCCACCTCGGACGCCGGCACGCCGTCGCGGGCGAGGATCTCGCGCGCCTCGGCCTGCGTCTCGGCGATCAGCTCGCCCTCACCGATGGGACTCTCGAGGCCGCGCCGCAGCGCGCGGCGGGTGCGCTCGAAGAACTCCTCGAACAGCGAGGCCTTCCACGCGTTCCACAGCTTCGGGTTGGTGCCGCGCACGTCGGCGACGGTGAGCACGTACAGGTAGTCGAGATGGGTCTGGTCGCCGACCCGCCGCGCGAATTCGTTGACGACCTCGGGATCGGTGATGTCCTTCTTCTGCGCCGTGATCGACAGCAGCAGGTGGTGCCGCACCAGCCACGCCACCAGCCGCGCGTCGTAGCGCGACAGGCCCTGTTCGAGGCAGAAGGCCTCGGCGTCGACCGCGCCGAGCTCGGAGTGATCGCCACCGCGCCCCTTGGCAATGTCGTGAAACAGCGCCGCCAGGTAGGACAGCTCCGGCCGCGGCAGCGTCCGGAACAGCGCCGACATCTTCGGAAACTCGTGCTGGAAGCGGTCGAGCGCGAAGCGGCGCGTATTGCGGACCACGAACAGGATGTGCGCGTCGACCGTGTAGGCGTGGAACAGGTCGTACTGCATGCGGCCGACGATGCGGCCGAAGGACGGGATGTAGCGACCGAGCACGCCGTACAGGTTCATGCGCCTGAGCGCGTGCGTGACGCCCTCCGGCTCGCGCAGGATCTCGAGGAACAGGCGATGGTGGCGCGGGTTCTGGCGGAATTCCTCGTCGATGACCCACAGGTGGCGCTGCAGGCTGCGGATCGTCGCGGCGCGGACGCCACGCAGCTCCGCGTTCTGGCACAGCAGCTGGAACAGCTCCAGGATCGCTGCCGGGTTGCGCAGGAACGTGTCCTCGCTCGCCACCTCGAGGTACTCGTTGCGCACCTGGAAACGCGCCGTCAGCGGCGTCGGCGTGCTCGGCGCCGGGTTCAGGATCGCCTCGCTGAATAGCTGCAGCAGCATCTCGTTCAGAAGCGAGATGTCCATGACGGTGCGGTAGTAGCGCTGCATGAACTGCTCGACGGCGAGGGTGTAAGTCGCGTCCTCGTAGCCGAACTGGCGCGCCAGGCGGATCTGGTGGTCGAACAGCAGCCGGTCCTCGCGCCGGCCGGTCAGCACGTGCAGCGCGAAGCGAATCTTCCACAGCAGCGCCTGGGCGTTCTTGAGCTTGGCGAGCTCATTGCGGGTCAGGAAGCCGTGCGCGACCAGCTCATCGAGCGTATCGGCGCCGAAATGGCGTTTTGCGACCCAGGCGATCGTCTGGATGTCGCGCAGGCCGCCGGGGCTCGCCTTCAGATTCGGCTCGAGGTTGTAGCCGGTGTCGTGGAAGCGGAGATGGCGCTGCTGCTGTTCCTTGACCTTGGCCTCGTAGAAGTCGGCCGCGCTCCAGATGTGGTCGGGCGCGAGTGCCTTCTTCATCGCGCTGAACAGCAGTTCCGGTCCGGCCAGCAAGCGCGCCTCGAGCAGCGTGGTCGCGACCGAGATGTCGGCGAGGCTCTCCCGCTGGCAGTCGTCGATCGTCCGGACGCTGTGGCCGATCTCGAGGCCGATGTCCCACAGAAACGTCAGAAACCGTTCCAGGTCCGATTGCCAGGGCGCAGCCTCGCTCTTCGGCAACAGCACCATGACGTCGATGTCGGAACAGGGGTGCAGCTCGCCGCGGCCGTAGCCGCCGACGGCGATCAGCACGAGTTCCGTCTCGTAGGCCGCCACGTGCAGCCGCCAGGCGCGCGTCAGCACCAGGTCGACGAGTCGGGCGCGGTCACGGACCAGGCACTCGACCGGCTCGTCGGCGGCGAAGCGTGCCTTGAGCGCCTTGTCGGCCTCCTCCAGCACGGCCCGGAAGCTCGCCGTCACCTCGGCCGGGACCGCGAGCGGGATTGCCTGCAGTCGCGCCCCGAACCCCGCGAGCGCCGCCCACGGGGGCGGCCGCTCGGCCGGCGGCAGGTCGTCGCCGTCCACCGGGATGGGCTCGATGTTCACCGCGGGGTCAGGCGCTGGCGGCGGCGGGCGGGGTGGGGGCCTGCTCGGCCGCGCCTAGCGTCAGTATCTCCGCACCGGCGGCCGTGACGAGCACTGTGTGCTCCCATTGCGCCGACAAAGAGTGGTCCTTGGTCACGACGGTCCAGCCGTCCGGCAGCAGGCGCACGTTGCGGGAGCCGGCGTTGACCATGGGCTCGATCGTAAACGTCATGCCCTCGACGAGCTCGAGCCCGGTGCCGGCGTCGCCGTAGTGAAGCACCTGCGGGTCCTCGTGAAACACGCGGCCAATGCCGTGGCCGCAGTACTCGCGCACCACCGAGTAGCCGCTGCGCTCGACGAATCCCTGGATCCGGTGGCCGATGTCGCCCAGACACGCTCCGGGCCGGACCGTCCCAATTCCGAGCCACAACGCCTGGCGGCAGATGTCGATCAGTCGCCGGGCCTGCACCGACGGGGTACCGACGGTGTACATGCGGCTCGCGTCGCCGTGCCAGCCGTCCTTGATCACGGTCACGTCGATGTTGACGATGTCGCCGCCCCGCAGGCGCCTGTCCCCCGGTATTCCATGGCAGACGACGTGGTTGACCGAGGTGCAGATGGACTTCGGAAAGCCCTTGTAATTGAGCGGCGCCGGGACCGCCCGCTGCACCTCGACGATGTAGTCGTGGGCCAGCTGGTCGAGCTCGCCCGTGCTGACCCCGGGAAGGACGTGCGGACCGATCATGTCCAGCACGTCGGCGGTCAGCCGGCCGGCCAGACGCATGGCGTCCTGCTCGGCGGGGGTCTTGCGGCTGACCGTGGGAGGCTCGTAGCGGCGCAGCATAAACTCTACTGGGGCGTGCTAAACCGTTGTTTGCACGGGGCAAGCATGGTATAAAGCGCGGCGTTTTTTGGCAATCAAATCCACACGCGTATCGGCTCCCCGGACCCGTTTTCGAGGGGCCAACCGTGCAGTCGGGTGCCTGTCGGACCGCCTCGCGAGCCTCGCGGGGCCCCCGAACGGCTACTGCAGGGGATCCGCGGAGGAACCAACCCGGGAGTGAACGACGATGCCCAGCGTGTCCATGCGACAGATGCTGGAGGCGGGTGTGCACTTTGGCCACCAAACCCGCTTCTGGAACCCGAAGATGGCCCCCTTCATCTTCGGCGAGCGCAACAAGATCCACATCATCAATCTCGAGAAGACGCAGCCGATGTTCGCGGAGGCTGCCGTCTTCGTCCGCAGCGTAATCTCGGACGGCGGCAAGTTGCTGTTCGTCGGCACCAAGCGCTCCGCCCGTGACGCGATCCAGCGCGAAGCGGCCCGCTGCGGCATGCCGTACGTCAACCAGCGCTGGCTGGGCGGCATGCTCACCAACTTCAAGACGATCCGCCAGTCGATCAAGCGCCTGGCCGAGCTCGAGGAACTGAACGCGACCGGGGCCCTCGAGCGTCGCGGCAAGAAGGAGGCGCAGGTATTCCGTCGCGAGATGGAGAAGCTGACGCGCAGCCTTGGCGGCATCAAGGACATGGCGGCGCTTCCCGATGCGCTCTTCATCGTCGACGTCGGTCACGAGGAGATCGCGATCGCCGAAGCCAAGAAGCTCGGCATCCCCGTGGTCGCCATCGTCGACACGAACTGCTCGCCGGACAGCGTCGATTACGTCATTCCCGGCAACGACGACGCCATGCGGGCGATCAACCTGTACGCCGCCGCGATCGCCGACGCGGTCGTCGAGGGCAAGGACGCCGTACCGGCCGTGCCGGCGGGAGAGGACGAGTTCGTGGAGCTCGACGAGGCCGGCAACCCGCGCCGCAAGACGGCCGGCCGGCGCCGCCAGGCGCCGCCGCCGGCCAGCATCAAGCGCAAGCCTCCGGCGCGCGGTCGCCGCCCGCGTCCAGTGGTGATCGCCGAGGCCGACGACGCCGACATCGGTGCCGAGGCGGCAGCAGCGGCGTCCGAGGCTCCGGCCGCGGCCGAGGCGGCGACGGCGCCCGGGACGCCGGCGGCGGGCGAGTAACCGTCGATGGTCGTCACCGCGGACAGCGTCAAGCAGCTGCGCGAGCGCACCGGCGCCGGCATGATGGAGTGCAAGAAGGCGCTGGTCGAGGCGCAGGGCGACCTCGAAGCGGCCGCCGAGATCATGCGCAAGACGGGGCTGACCAAAGCCGACACGCGGGCCACGCGGGTCGCGGCCGAGGGCCGCATCGCCTTCGCCGGCTCGGCCGACGGCCGCAGCGGCGTGCTGGTTGAGGTCAACTGCGAGACCGATTTCGTGGCACGCGAGGCGGATTTCGTCGCCTTTGCGGAGGCGGCGGCGGCGGCGGCGCTCGCGAGCGGCGCGACCTCGGTCGAGGCGCTGCTGTCGGCGCCGGCGGGCGCACGGCTCGACGAACGGCGCCGCGCGCTGGTGGCCAAAATCGGCGAGAACGTCACGGTGCGGCGGCTGCAGCGCGTCATCGGCAGCGGCATACTCGGCAGCTACCTTCACGGCACCCGGATTGGTGCGCTGGTTGCGCTCAGCGGCGGCGACCTTGCGCTCGCGCGCGATCTCGCCATGCACGTCGCGGCGATCAATCCGCAATACGTCGATCCGGCCCAGGTACCGGCCGAACAGCTTGCGCGCGAGCGCGAGATCCTGGTGGCGCAGGCGAGCACCGAGGGCAAGCCGGCGGCGATCGTGGATAAGATGGTCGACGGCCGGGTCCGCAAGTACCTCGCCGCCATCACGCTGCTTGGCCAGCCGTTCGTCAAGGACCCCGATCTCAGCGTCGAGAAGCTGTTGCAGCGGTCCGGGGCCCGGGTCGAGGCGTTCGCGCGTCTCGAGGTCGGCGCCGGCATCGAGCGCAAGCGGGAAGATTTCGCCGCCGCGGTCATGGCGACGGTGAAGAGCAGCGAGAAACGGTGACCACCGGTCGCGCGCAGCCAGGATGGGAGACGTAGCCACCGTGCCAGACAAGGCGCCCCGCTACCGCCGGATCCTGCTGAAGCTCAGCGGCGAGGCGCTGATGGGCGTCGGCGACTACGGCATCGATCCGGAGGTGCTGAAGCGCATCGCGAGCGAGATCGCCGCCGTCCAGGCCCGCGGCACGCAGGTGGCGGTCGTCATCGGCGGCGGCAACATTTTCCGGGGCGCCGGACTCGCGCGCGCCGGCATGGACCGGGTGACGGGCGACCACATGGGCATGCTGGCGACCGTGATCAATGCACTCGCGATGCAGGATGCGCTCGAGGGCTTCGGCGTCTACGCCCGGGTGATGTCCGCCCTGCAGATCAACGAGGTGTGCGAGGACTACATCCGCCGGCGGGCGATCCGCCACCTCGAGAAGGGTCGGGTCGTGATCTTCGCGGCCGGCACCGGCAACCCGTTCTTCACGACCGATACGGCCGCCAGCCTGCGAGGCATCGAGATCGGCGCCGACGTGCTGCTGAAGGCCACCAAGGTCAACGGCATCTACACCGACGATCCGCTGCGCAACCCGGCCGCGACGCGCTACCTGCACCTGACCTTCGACCAGGTCCTGACCGACCGGCTGATGGTGATGGACGCGACCGCGATCGTGATGTGCCGCGACAACAGCCTGCCGCTGCAGGTGTTCAACCTGCACAATGCCGGCGACCTGCTGCGGATCATCGACGGCGAGGATGTCGGCACGGTCGTGTCGAACACCTGAGTCGCAGGGCCGCGGCCGGCACGGAGGAACGCAATGCTCGACGAACTGAAGAAAGATGCCGCCGAGCGCATGGCGAAGTGTGTGCAGGCGCTGAAGGCTGAATACAAGCGGATGCGCACCGGCCGTGCGAGCACCGCTCTGCTCGAGCACCTCAAGGTCGAGTACTACGGCGCCGAAATGCCGCTGACGCAGGTCGCGAACGTCGTGGTCGAGGATTCGCGCACGCTCGCGATCACGCCCTGGGACAAGTCGATGGTGACGGTCATCGAGCGCGCCATCCAGAAATCCGACCTCGGCCTGACGCCGAACACGGCCGGCGTGGTGATCCGGCTGCCGATGCCGCCGCTCACCGAGGAGCGGCGCCGCGAACTGGTCAAGTCGGCCAAGCACGAGGCGGAGAACGCGCGCGTCGCGGTCCGCAACGTGCGCCGCGACGTCATGAACGACCTCAAGGAGATGCTCAAGGAAAAGCTCGTCTCGCAGGACGACGACCGGCGCGCGCAGGACGATGTGCAGAAGCTGACCGACCGCTTCATCGCCGAGATCGAGGCTGTGCTCGCGGACAAGGAGAAGGATCTCCTCCACGTGTGAGGAGGTCCCCAAGACCCGTGCTCGTCCCGCGGCACGTGGCGATCATCATGGACGGCAACGGCCGCTGGGCTGAGCGTCGCGGCCTGCCGCGCACGGCCGGCCACCGCGCCGGTCTGCGGCCCGTGCGCGCCTGCATCGAGCAGAGCGTGCGCCATGGCGTGGGCGTGCTGACGCTGTTCGCGTTCTCGAGCGAGAACTGGGCGCGGCCGGTGACCGAGGTCGGCGTGCTGATGCAGCTGTTCCTGGAGTCGCTCGAGCGCGAGATCGACGAACTCGCCGCACAGCGGGTGCGGCTGCGCTTCATCGGTGCGCGCGAGCAGCTCGGCGCACCGCTGGTGGAGCGGATCGAGGCGGACGAGGCACGCACCCGGCACAACGACGGGCTGATCCTCGTGGTCGCCGTCGCCTACGGCGGCCGCTGGGACATCGTGGCCGCCGCGCAGCGGCTCGCGCGCGCCTGCCGCGACGGCCGGCTCGAGCCCGACGCCATCGACGAGGCGCGCTTCGCGGCGGAGCTGTCGCTCGCCGGCCTGCCGGAGCCGGACCTGTTCATCCGCACCGGCGGCGAGCAGCGCGTCAGCAACTTCCTGCTGTGGAACCTCGCCTACACGGAGCTGTGGTTCACCGACAAGCTGTGGCCGGAGTTCGAGGCCGGCGACTTCGAGGCGGCGCTCGCCGCCTTCGGCGAGCGCGAGCGGCGGTTCGGCCGCTCGTCGGGGCAGCGCGGGGCGGAGGCATGCTGAGGACCCGCGTCCTGACCGCCGCCGCGCTCGCCGCGGTGCTGCTCGTCGTGCTGTTCAGCCTGCCGCCGCTGGTCGGCGCCGTGCTGTTCGCGGCGGTGCTGCTGCTGGGCGCCTGGGAGTGGGCCCAGTTCGCGGGCCTGCGAAGCTGGCCCGGGCGGATCGGCTACGTGTTCGCAACCGGGCTCTTGTGCGCCGCCGGCTGGTACGGCACGCGCGCGACCGCCCAGTGGCTCGCGCTGATGGCGGCCGCGGCCGTCTGGTGGGCGGTCGCGTTCCTCTGGCTCAGCCTCGCGCCGGCGCGCGTCACGCGCCTTGCCGCCGCGCTCGCCGGGCCGTGCGTGCTGGTGCCGGCGTGGGTCGGGCTCGCGCGGCTGCTGCAGCTGGCCTCGCCCGTGCCGGGCGCGGCGCTGCTGTTCTACATGCTGCTCGTGGTCTGGGCGAGCGACATCGGCGGCTATTTCGCGGGCCGCTGGTTCGGCCGCCTCAAGCTCGCACCGGCGGTCAGCCCCAACAAGACCTGGGAGGGAGCGATCGGCGGCGCGCTGCTCGCGCTCGGTGTCGCCGCGCTCGGCGCGCGCTGGTTCGGCTATCCGCCGGGCCCGTTCACGGCGCTTGGCCTGGTCGTCGTGTTGAGCTCGATGGTCGGCGACCTGGCGGAGAGCATGTTCAAGCGCTTCGCCGGCCTCAAGGACAGCGGCGGCCTGCTGCCGGGCCACGGTGGCATGCTCGATCGCGTCGACAGCATCACGGCGGCGGTGCCGTTCTTCGTGCTCGGCCTGTCCTGGTTCGGCGTCGTCGGCTGATCGCGCATGCAAGGCATCGCCATCCTCGGTTCCACCGGCAGCGTCGGCCGCAGCACGCTCGATGTACTCGAACGCCACCCGGACCGGTTCCGCGTCGTCGCACTGACGGCGCGCGGCCACTGGCAGGCGCTCGCCGAGCAGTGCGGCCGATTCCGGCCGGAACTGGCGGTGCTGTCCGACCCGGCCGGCGCGGCCGAGCTCGCCGCGGCGCTGTCGGCCGGCGGACTCGCCACGGCGGTGCTGACCGGCGAGGACGGCGTGATCACGGCCGCGACCATGCCAGGCGCCGACACGGTGATGGCCGCGATCGTCGGCGCCGCCGGTCTGCTGCCGACGCTCGCCGCGGCGCGCGCCGGGCGCCGCGTGCTGCTCGCGAACAAGGAGGCGCTCGTCATGTCGGGACGGCTGCTGCTCGATGCAGTCGCCGCGAGCGGCGCGCAGCTGCTGCCGATCGACAGCGAGCACAACGCCATATTCCAGTGCCTGCCACCGGGGCGGCCGGGCGTGCGCGCGAAGGGTGTGCGCCGCATCTGGCTGACGGCGTCGGGCGGGCCGTTCCTGCGCATGCCGGCCGCGCGGCTCGCGTACGTGACGCCCGACGAGGCCTGCGCACACCCGCGCTGGGCCATGGGCCGCAAGATCTCGGTCGACTCGGCGACTCTGATGAACAAGGGCCTCGAGCTGATCGAGGCGCAGCTCCTGTTCGGCCTCGCCGCGGGCAGCGTCGAGGTCGTCGTGCATCCGGAGAGCATCGTCCACTCGCTGGTCGAGTACGTCGACGGCTCGACGCTCGCGCAGCTTGGCCATCCCGACATGCGCACACCGATCGCCTGCGCGCTCGCCTGGCCGGAGCGGATCGACTCCGGTGTAGAATCCCTCGATCTGCTGCGCCTCGGGACCCTGCGCTTCGAGCCTCCCGACCGCGGCAAGTTCCCGTGCCTGCGGCTCGCCGAGATGGCGGCGCGGAGCGGGGGCACTGCGGCGACGATCCTGAACGCCGCCAACGAGGCCGCGGTGGCGGCGTTCCTGGAGGGGCGTTTGAACTTTACGGCCATTGCGGTGGTCATTGAACGCGTGCTGGAGCAGCTGGCCGCCGGCCCGGCCGCGACGCTCGAGCACGTACTCGCGGCCGACGCCGACGCTCGTCGCGTTGCGGCGGGCGTCATCGTTGGGCGCGGGGGTGTCGCGGCATGAGCTTCGTTCTGGTCACCATCGTGGCCTTTGCCGTCGCGATCAGCGTGCTGGTCGCCGTGCACGAGTTCGGGCACTTCTGGGTCGCGCGCCGGCTCGGTTTCCAGGTGCTGCGGTTCTCGATCGGATTCGGCAAGCCGCTGCTCCGCCACGTCGGCCGGGACGGCGTCGAGTACGTGCTGTCGGCGATACCGCTCGGCGGCTATGTCAAGCTCGCCGACGAGCGCGAGGCGCCGGTCGCACCCGAAAACGTCTTGCGAGCCTTCAACCGGCGACCCGTCTGGCAGCGGATCCTGGTGCTGGTCGCCGGCGCCGGTGCCAACTTCCTGTTCGCGGTGGTCGCGTTCTGGGTGCTGTTCATGGCCGGCGTGCCGGGCCTGAAGCCTGTGGTGCGCGAGGTCCACGCCGGCTCGATCGCCGCTCGCGCGGGCCTGCGCTCCGGCGACGAAATCGTCGCGGTCGGCGGCGCGCCCGTCGCGACGACGGAGGCCGCACGGATCGCGATCCTGTCGCAGCTCGTTGACGGCGGCCCGGTATCCTTCGGCGTGCGCCGCGCCGGCAGCCCGGCGACGGTGCTGCTCGACATCCCGGCCGAAAACCGCCGCGCGCTGACGGTGCCCGAGGCCTGGCCGGACAATGCGGGCTTCGTGTTCCTCGGCCCGCATCTCCCGGCCGTGATCGGCACGCTGGTGCCCGGCGGGGCGGCGGCGGCGGCCGGCCTCAGGCTGGGCGACCGGATCCTCGCCATCGACGGCGCGCCGGTCGACGACTTCATCGACTTCCGCAACCGGATCAGCGCGCTGCCGGGGGCGAGCGTCGTCCTCGGCGTGCGGCGTGGCACTGCGGACGTGCGCGTCCCGCTCGTCGTCCGCGGCGAGCGCGAGCCGCCGGAAGCCGGCGGCCGGCTGGTCGGCCGCGTCGGCATCGGCCCGGGCGGCGAGCCCACCTACCCCCCCGGCCTGCGCGTCATGGAGCGCCACGGGCCGATCGGCGCCGTGGGGCCTGCGATCCGCAAGACCTGGGAAGCAACCGCGATCACGCTCAAGTTCCTGCGCCGCATGCTGACCGGCGACGTCTCGCTCAAGAACGTCAATGGTCCGATCAGCATCGCGAACTACGCCGGCATCTTTGCGCTCGAGGGCGTGACCGCGTTCCTCACCTTCCTCGCCGGCGTCAGCATCAGCCTCGGCGTCATGAACCTGCTGCCGATTCCGCTGCTGGACGGCGGTCAGGTCGTCTACCAGTTGGCCGAGGGGCTGCGGGGCCGGCCGCTGTCGCCGCGGGTGCAGTCCGTAGGCCAGCAGGTCGGCATCGCGGTGCTGATCCTGCTGATGAGCCTCGCCATCTACAACGACATCGCGGCGCACTTCGGCTGACCGCGCCACTACTCCAAGGGACCCCGACCCGCATGCGATACCGGCTAGTCCGCGCCGTAACCTTGGCCGTCGCGCTCGTGCTCGCCACCGCCGCCGGCCGCGCACAGACCCCGCTGGCGGAGGCGGGCGAGTTCGTCGTCAGCGACATCAGGGTCGAGGGCCTGCAGCGGATTGCCGAAGGTACCGTCTACAACTACCTGCCGGTCAGTCTCGGTGACCGCATTACGCACCAGAAGGTCGAGGAATCGCTGCGCGCGCTGTACGCCACCGGCTTCTTCCGCGACGTCGAGATCCGCCGCGACGGCACCGCTCTCATCGTCGCGGTCCGCGAGCGGCCATCGATCGAGAGTTTCGAGATCAAGGGCAACAAGGACATCAAGACCGAGGACCTGCAGAAGAGCCTCAAGAACGTCGGTCTTGCGACCGGCAAGACCTTCGATCGGAGCGTGCTCGAGGACGTGACCCAGTACCTCACCGACCAGTACTACTCGCGTGGCAAGTACGCGGTGCGCGTCAACACCAAGGTCGAGGACGTGCCGGGCAACAAGGTCAAGATCGCGATCGACATCAAGGAAGGCAAGCGAGCCAAGATCCGGCAGATCAACTTCGTCGGCGACACCAAGTACAAGCCGAAGGACGTGCTGGCTGCGCTCGAGCTCAAGACGCCGAACTGGCTGTCCTGGTACAAGCAGGACGATCGCTATTCGCGCGAAACGCTGCAGGGCGACCTCGAGAAGCTGCGTTCCTGGTACATGGACCGCGGCTACGCGAATTTCCAGATCGACTCGACCCAGGTCGCGATCGCGCCCGAGAAAGACGACATCTTCATCACGATCAACGTCACCGAAGGCGATGTCTACACGGTCTCGGAGGTCAAGCTCGCGGGCACGATGGTGGTGCCCGAGGCGGACCTGAAAAAACTGTTGATCGTGCAGCCCGGTCAGACCTACTCGCGCAAGATCGTGACCAGCACCCAGGAGCTGATCAGCTACCGCCTCGGTGCTGAGGGCTACGCCTTCGCGAAGATCGAGCCGGTGCCGACCACCGACGCCGACAAGCGTACGGTGTCGCTGACGTTCTTCATCGACCCGGGCAATCGCGTCTACGTGCGCCACATCAATTTCAACAACGTCAACAGCATCAACGACGAGGTGCTGCGGCGCGAAATGCGCCAGCTGGAAGGCGCCTGGCTGTCGAACCAGGCCGTGGACCGTTCCAAGCAGCGCCTGCAGCGCCTGCCCTACATCGAGAAGGTCGAGTCGGAGAACAAGCCGGTGGCCGGGACGCCCGACCTGGTCGACGTCGACTTCGAGATCAAAGAGGGCCTGCCCGGCCAGTTCGGCGGCGGCGTCGGCTATTCGCAGGCGCAGGGCGTGATGCTGCAGGGCAATTTCGTGCACGCGAACTTCATGGGGACCGGCGAGCGCATCGCGGCCGAGATCAACGCCGGCAAGTACCAGAGCGTCTACAGCGTCTCGCACACTGATCCGTACATGACGATCGACAATATCGGACGCACCGAGTCGTTCAGCTACCGCAAGACGACCCAGTTCGTCTCGGCGGCGTCGCAGTTTTCGACCTCGATGCTGACCGCCGCGCTTGAATTTTCGATTCCGATCTCCGAATTCATGGGGCTGCGCTTCGGCTTCTCGGTGTCGGAGAATGAACTGCTCGCGAGCGACGGCAGCAGCGCGGCGGAAGCCGTCGACTGGGTGCGAAACAACGGCCGAACCTTCGTGCGCACCGGCACCTCGCTGGACGTCACGGGTGCTACCACCACCTACGATTTCTTCGGCACGCGCTTTGCGGTGCTGGAGGCGCTCGGCGGCTGGAGCTATGACAGCCGCAACCGCTCGATCTTCGCGGACCGCGGCATGCGGGTCTCGTTGCAGGGCTCGTACGCGCTGCCCGGCAGCGGCGTGCGCTACTACACTGCCGACTACGATTTCCTGAAGCTGGTGCCGCTGACCAAGAAGCTCACGCTGGCGCTGAAGACCCAGGTTTACTACGGCAACAAGCTCGGGTCGACGACGGCGCTGCCACCGTACCGGCAGTTTTTCGGCGGCGGCCCGGACACGGTGCGCGGCTTCCGCGAGAGCCGGCTCGGGCCCAAGGACAGCTTCGGCAACCCCTACGGCGGCAACCTGCTGACGGTCGCCAACGCCGAGATCCTGTTCCCGACGCCCGAGAAGTGGAAGGCCAACGTCCGGGTCAGTGCGTTCTTCGACATGGGCAACGTGTTTTCCACGTGCTGCGTCAAATTCGTCGGCGCCGACAGGATCACGCCGGTCAACTACAAGTTCAGATACAATAATATGAAGCGCTCGACCGGAATTGCCGTGCAATGGCTCGCGCCGCTAGGCATTTTCCGCTTCAGTTACGCGATACCGCTCAACGCCAATCCGGGCAACGGCATCACGTACGCCGACGAACGCGAGGGGTTCCAGTTCTCGATCGGCTCGGCCTTCTGATTCCACTCACCTTCCGTTGCCAACAGGTCCGTTCTCCATGCGCATTACCTCCCTGACTCTGGTCGCCTTCGGGCTTGCGGCTATGGCGCTGACGTCGGCAGCCCATGCTCAGTCGCAGAAGATCGCGGTCGTCGACAGCCAGCGGCTGCTGGCCGAGGCGCCGCAGGCGCGTGCCGCCAGCCAGGCGCTCGAGGCCGAGTTCGGCCCGCGGCAGAAGACGCTCGAGGCCCAGAAGAAGGACTTCGAGACGCGCGGCCAAAAGTTCGAGCGCGACCAGGCGACGATGGCCGAGGCCGAGCGGACCAAGACTCAGCGGGAGCTGCGCGATGCCCAGCTCGGCCTCGAGCGGCGCGCCAAGGAGTTCCAGGAGGACGTCCAGCTGCGCCAGAACGAAGAGCTGCAGCGCGTGCAGAAGTCGATTTACGAATCGGTGCGCGTCTACGCCAAGTCGCAGGGCTTCGACATCGTGCTGGCCGGTGGCGTTATCTACAACAGCGAGACCGTCGACATCACCTCGCAGGTGCTTGCCAACCTGCAGAGCAAGGCCGCGGCGGCCCCGGTCGCGCCGGCGGCGCCGGCCGCGGCTCCTGCCCCGAAGAAGTGAGCCGCTGACGCGGCGCGCACCGTGGAGGGCGTGACGCTAGGGCAGCTGGCAGCGCGCTTCGGAGTGTTGCTGCGCGGCGACCCGGACGCGCGCGTGACCGGAGTCGCGACGCTCGAGAACGCCCGCCGGGGCTCGCTCACCTTCCTTGCCAACAGCCGTTACCGGCGCCAACTCGAGAACACCGCCGCGACGGCGGTCGTGCTCGAGCCGGCCGATCTGGAGCGCTGCCCGGTCGCGGCGCTCGTCGATGCCAATCCGTACGCGGCATACGCCCGCATCGCGGCCTTCCTGCATCCCGAGCCGGCGGTGACGGCCGGCGTGCATGCGAGCGCGGTCGTCGATGGCCGGGCGCGCATCGCCGCGAGCGCGGAGGTCGGACCGCTGGCGGTGATCGCCGCCGGCGCCGAGGTCGGCGAACGGGCCGTGATCGGGGCCGGCTGCGTGCTCGGCGAGGGCGTGCAGATCGGCGCCGACACGCGGCTCGCGGCGCAGGTCACGTGCTACGACCGGGTCCGCGTCGGCGAGCGCTGCGTGATTCACTCGGGTGTCGTGCTCGGCGCCGACGGCTTCGGCATTGCGCGCGACGTCGACGGCTGGGTCAAGGTGCCGCAGCTCGGCGGCCTGCGCATCGGCAACGACGTCGAGATCGGCGCCAACACGACGATCGACCGCGGCGCGATCGACGACACCGTCATCGAGGACGACGTCCGGCTCGACAACCAGGTCCAGATCGGGCACAACGTCCGCATCGGCGCGCACACCGCGATCGCCGGCTGCGTCGGCATCTCCGGCAGCACGACGATCGGCAGCAACTGCATGATCGGCGGGGCGGTCGGCATCGCCGGGCACCTGGAGATCGCCGACAACGTCGCGATACTCGGCCTGACGCTCGTCAGCCGCTCGCTGAACGAGCCCGGCACGTACTCGTCGAGCCTGCCGGCCGCGGAGGTGAGCCAGTGGCGGCGTACGGTCGCGCGCCTGCGGCACCTCGACGAACTGTTCGACCGGGTCCGCCGCCTGGAGCACGGCGCCGGCGGCCCGGAACGGGAGCGGACATGACCACCGATCGCCAGCCGTACGGCCTCGACATCACCGCTGTAATGCGGCAGCTGCCGCACCGCTACCCGTTCCTGCTCGTCGACCGCGTGCTCGAGCTGGTGCCCGGCAAGACGATTCGGGCGCTCAAGAACGTCACGATCAACGAACCGTTCTTTCCCGGCCATTTTCCGCACCGACCGGTGATGCCGGGCGTCATGATCCTCGAGGCGCTGGCGCAGGTGGCGGGCATCCTCGCCTTCCAGACGGCGGGCGTGGTGCCCGACGAGAGCACCAAGTTTTACTTCGTCGGCATGGACGGCGTGCGCTTCCGGCGCCCCGTCGAGCCTGGCGACCAGCTGATCCTGAAGGCCAGCTTCCAGCGCGCGATGCGCGGCATTTGGAAGTTCGCCACCCTCGCCGAGGTGGACAACATCGAGGTCTGCTGCGCCGAGATGATGGTTTCGCCGGGGGCGAGCGGCTAGCGGCGGTGGCGACGATCCACCCGACCGCAATCGTCGACCCCAGCGCCGTGCTTGCGGCCGACGTCAGCGTCGGCCCTTACGCGATCGTCGGCGCCCGGGTCGTGGTCGGCGCGGGCTGCCGCATCGGCCCGCACGCGGTCGTGTTCGGCCCGACGCGGATGGGCCGCGACAACGAGGTGTGGCAGTTCGCCTCGATCGGCGACGTTCCGCAGGACAAGAAGTACGGCGGCGAGGAGACATTCCTCGAGATCGGCGACCGCAATCGATTCCGCGAGTGCTGCACGGTGAACCGCGGCACGGTGACCGGCGCCAGCCGCACCCGCATCGGCGACGACAACCTGTTCATGGCCTATGCGCACGTCGCCCACGACTGCATCGTCGGCAGCCATTGCGTGCTCGCCAACTACGCCGGGCTCGCCGGTCACGTCGAGCTCGACGACTGGGTGATACTCGGCGGCTACTCCGGCGTGCACCAGTTCTGCAAGGTCGGCACCCACGCGTTCCTCGCCAACAACGCGACCGCGACCCGCGACGTGCCGCCGTACGTGATGGTGGCCGGCAACCCGGCGGTGCCGAAGGGCATCAACGGGGAGGGCCTGAAGCGTCGCGGCTTCACGGCCGAGCAGATCGCCAGCATCAAGTCCGGCTACAAGGTCCTCTACCGGTCCGGCCTCAGGCTTGCCGAGGCGAGCGCCGAGCTCACCGCACGGGCGGCCGAGCAACCAGAGCTGCGACCGTTCGTCGAGTTCCTGCCGCGCGCCACCCGGAGCCTGGTCCGCTGACCGCCGGCGGCCGTCGCGGGGACGAAGCGGTGCGCCGGGAGCGGATTGTCATCGTCGCCGGCGAGACCTCCGGCGACCACCTCGGCGCCGCGTTGATTCGCGCGCTGCGCGCCCGCCGCCCCGGTCTCGAGTTCGAGGGCGTCGCGGGCCCGGCGATGGCGGCCGCCGGCTGCGAGGTCTGGGCGAGCGCCGAGCGGCTCGCCGTCATGGGGCTGTTCGAGGTGGTCCGCCACCTGCCGGAGCTGCTCAGGCTGCGGCGCATGGTGACGGCGCGCGCGCTCGCGCTGCGGCCGCTCGCGTTCGTGGGCGTCGATGCGCCGGAATTCAACCTCGGGCTCGCGGCCGCGCTGCACGCGGGCGGCATCGCGACCGTGCAGTACGTGAGCCCCCAGGTGTGGGCCTGGCGCCAGGGCCGGGTGCGGCGCATGGCCGCGACCCTGGACCTCGTGCTGTGCCTGCTGCCGTTCGAGCAGCGCTTCTACGACGGCCATGGCCTTGTCGCCGAGTTCGTCGGCCACCCGCTCGCCGACCGCGTGCCGCTGCTGCCGGACCGGGCGGCGGCACGGCGGCAGCTCGGCCTCGACCCGGCGCGGACGCTGGTCGCGCTCTTGCCCGGCAGCCGCCGCGGCGAGGTCCTGCGGCTGGCGCCCGACTTCCTGCGCGCCGCGGAGCTGCTCGCGGCCGGGCGCGCCGGCATCGAATTCGTCGCGCCGATGGCCAACCCCGCGGCACGTGAGGTCTTCGCCGCCGCGCTCGGCAACCGACGGCGCGCGGGCACTGTGCTGCCGCTGACGCTGCTCGACGGCCAGGCGGAGGCAGCGCTGACCGCCGCCGACTGTGCGCTGGTTGCGTCCGGCACGGCGACCCTCGAGGCGCTGCTGTGCAAGCGGCCGATGGTCGTCGCCTACCGGCTGGGCCGGGCGACGGCGCTGCTCGTGCGGGCCGCCGGATTGATGAAGGCCCCGTACTTCGCTCAGCCCAACCTGCTCGCCGGCCGCCTGGTCGTGCCGGAGCTCCTCCAGGAGCAGGCGACTCCGGCGCGGCTGGCGCTGGAGCTCGGCGGCTGGCTCGATCACCCGCAGCGGGTCGCGGCGCTGCAGGAAGAGTTTCGTCGCATCCACGAGCTGCTGCGGCAGGGAGCGAGCGACCGTGCCGCCGATGCCGTGCTCGCGCTCATCGACCGGCGCGCCGCGGCCGCCGCACGGCGGTCCGCATGAGCCCGCGCTGGCCGTCGCGCGCGCTGCTCGCCGGCGTCGACGAAGCCGGTCGCGGGCCGCTCGCGGGTCCGGTGGTCGCCGCGGCTGTCATCCTGCCGCTGGCAGCGGCGATCGACGGCCTCGACGATTCGAAGCGGCTCGGCCCCGCCGCGCGCACGCGCCTCGCGGTCCAGATCCGAACCACGGCGCTTGCCTGGGGGCTCGGCTGGGCCGACCCGGCCGAGATCGACGCGCTCAACATCCTCGGGGCGACGCTGCTCGCGATGCGGCGGGCGCTGCTCGCACTGCCGATCCGCCCGAGCGCGGTCCAGGTCGACGGCAACCAGGCGCCGTCGACGGCCGGCCTCGGGCTGCGCGGCCCCCTCACCACCGTCGTGCGGGGCGATGCCAGCCACGCCGCGATCGCGGCGGCCTCGATCCTGGCTAAGACCTGGCGCGACGCGTTCATGGTCGCGGCCGATGCCCGCGAGCCCGGCTACGGCTTCGCCCGCCACAAGGGATATGGCACGCCGCAGCACCTGCAGGCGTTGTGGCGGCAGGGCCCGTGTCCGCTGCATCGTCGCTCCTTCGAGCCGGTAAGATCCGCCGGGAGCCGCCCAGCCCCAGCCGAGTGCCGCCGCCCGCCGTGACTTCCTTCGTCCACCTGCGCCTGCACACCGAGTACTCGCTGGTCGACGGGGTCGTGCGCATCGACGAACTCGCGAAAGCGACCGCCAGCGCCGGCATGCCGGCGGTGGCGGTCACCGACCAGTGCAACCTGTTCGCGATGGTGAAGTTCTTCAGGGCGGTGCAGGCGGCGGGCGTCAAGCCGATCATCGGGGTCGACCTCTGGATCCGCGACGCTGTCGAGCGCGCGGAGCCGGCGCGCCTCACGCTGCTCTGCATGAACCAGGTCGGTTATCGCAACCTGACCCGGCTGGTGACGCGTTCCTTCCTCGAAGGCCAGCGCAAGGGCGTGCCGGTCGTCGAACGGGCCTGGCTCGAGCCCGAGGCCGTCGCCGGACTGATCGCGCTGTCGGGTGCGGGCGAGGGCGATGTCGGGCGGCACCTCGGCAACGGCCGGATCGCGGAGGCGCACCGCGCGGCACGCTCGTGGCGCGAGCTGTTCGGCGACCGCTACTACCTCGAGGTGCAGCGCCTGGGGCGCCCCGACGACGAGGCGTTGATCGACGCGACACTCGGCCTGGTGCGCGAGCTCGGCCTGCCGGCGGTCGCCACCAACGACGTACGCTTCCTCGCGCCGGGCCAGTTCGAGGCCCACGAGGCGCGCGTCTGCATCCACGACAGCACGCTGCTCGCGGATCCAGCGCGCGCGCGGCGCTATTCCGGGCAGCAGTACCTGAAGACGCCGGCGGAGATGGCGGCGCTGTTCGCGGACCTGCCGGGCGCCATCGAACAGACGGTCGAGATCGCGAAGCGCTGCTCGCTCGAGCTGCAGCTCGGCAAATCGTTCCTGCCCGAGTATCCGGTTCCGGCCGGGACGACGCCGGCCGCTTACCTGCGCAGCGAGGCGTGGCGCGGGCTCGGCGCGCGCCTCGAGGCGCAGCGTGACGCCGCCGCCCGCGGGCTAAAGCCGCTGCGCGCCGTGCTGCGCGGCGACTACGACCTGCGCCTCGAGCGCGAGCTCGACGTCGTCTGCGGCATGGGCTTCGAGGGCTACTTCCTGATCGTCGCCGATTTCATCCGCTGGGCGCGCGACAACGGCGTGCCGGTCGGTCCCGGCCGCGGCTCGGGGGCCGGCTCGCTGGTGGCCTACGTGCTCGGCGTCACCGCCCTCGACCCGCTGCAGCACGACCTGCTGTTCGAGCGCTTCCTCAATCCGGAGCGCGTCTCGATGCCGGACTTCGACGTCGACTTCTGCACCGAGGGTCGTGACCGGGTGATCGGCTACGTCGCCAACAAGTATGGGCGCGAGCGGGTCTCGCAGATCATCACCTACGGCACGATGGCGGCCAAGGCGGTCGTGCGCGACGTCGGCCGCGTGCTCGGCCACAACTACGGCTGGGTCGACCGAATCGCGAAGCTGATCCCGTTCGAGCTCGAGATGACGCTCGACAAGGCGCTGGAACGGGAGGAGGAGCTCCGCAAGCTCTACGACTCCGACGAGGACGTGCGCGAACTGATCGACCTCGCGCGCTCGCTGGAGGGCGTGACCCGCAATGCCGGCACGCACGCCGGCGGCGTGGTCATCGCACCCTCGGTGCTGACTAACTTCGCTCCGCTGTTCGTCGAAGAGGGCGGCACCGCGGTCGTGACCCAGTTCGACAAGGACGACGTCGAGGCGGCCGGGCTCGTCAAGTTCGACTTCCTCGGTCTGCGCACGCTGACGGTCATCGCGCTCGCGGTCGGTATCGTCAACGAGGCGCGCGCGCAGGCCCGCGAGGCTCTGCTCGACATGACGGCCGTGCCGCTCGACGACCCGGCCACGTTCGCGCTGTTGAAGTCGTGCCGGACGACCGGCCTGTTCCAGCTCGAATCGCGCGGCATGAAGGACCTGATGCGGCGATTGCAGCCGGACCGCTTCGAGGACATCGTCGCGCTGGTGGCGCTGTTCCGTCCCGGACCCCTGCAGTCGGGCATGGTCGACGATTTCATCGAGCGCAAGCACGCACCGAGCGGCCAGTCGATCGACTGGCTGCACCCGGCACTCGAGAGCGTGCTGCGGCCCACCTACGGCGTCATCCTGTACCAGGAGCAGGTGATGCAGATCGCGCAGGTGCTGGCGGGCTACACGCTCGGCGGCGCCGACCTGCTGCGGCGCGCGATGGGCAAGAAGAAGGCCGAGGAGATGGCCGAGCAGCGCTCGGTGTTCGTCAACGGCGCGGTTGCGCGAGGGGTGCCGGAGCGGCAGGCCACGCACATCTTCGACCTGATGGAGAAGTTCGCCGGCTACGGCTTCAACAAGTCGCATTCCGCCGCCTACGCCATGTTGAGCTACCAGACCGCGTGGCTGAAGGCGCACCACCCGGCGGCGTTTCTTGCCGCGGCGCTGTCCTGCGAAATGGACAAGACCGACAAGGTCGTGGTCGGCATCGACGACTGCCGTGAGATGGGCGTACGCGTGCTGGCGCCGGACGTCAACGAGTCGGCGCATCGATTCGCGGTCGCCGACGCGGCCGGCATCCGCTATGGCCTCGGCGCCGTCAAGGGCGTCGGCCTTGCGGCGGTCGAGGCGATCGTCGAGGCGCGCCAAGCGGGCGGGCGCTTCGCGAGCCTCGCCGACTTCTGCAGCCGCGTCGACCTCGGCCGCGTCAATCGCCGCTGCCTCGAGGCGCTGCTGCGCGCCGGCGCCTTCGATCGGCTGGGCGCCAATCGCGCGACGCTGATGGCGGCACTGCCGGGAGCGGTGCAGGCCGGCGAGCAGCAGACGCGCGCCGTCAGCGGCGGCCAGGACGACCTGTTCGGCCTCGACGCGGCCACGAGCGGCGCGGCCGCGAGCGTGAGCCCGCCGCCGACGCTGCCCGAGTGGCCCGCCGCGACGCGGCTCGCCGGCGAACGCGAGACGCTCGGCCACTTCCTGTCGGGCCACCCGCTCGACGAATACGCCCACGACCTCAAGTACCTGGCCCCCGGCTCGATCGCGCAGCTCACGGCCGCTCGCCCGTCCGGCGGCGAGGGCAAGTGGCAGGCGCCGCGCAACCTCACGGTCGCCGGTCTAGTCTTCGATATCCGCCGCCGCGGCAATCGCACGTCGCTCGTGCTCGATGACGGCACCGCGCGCCTCGAGGTGTCGCTGTTTGACGAGGTGCTGGCGCAACACCGCGAGCTGGTCACCCGGGACGCGCTGCTGCTGGTCGAGGGCGGGCTGCGCTGGGACGACTTCATCGAGGGCTGGCGCCTCGCCGCGAAGCGCATGGTCGCGCTCGATGCGGCCCGCGAGGTGCAGGCGCGGCGACTGCTGCTGCGCTGGCCGCCGGGCGCTGAGCCGGGCGTGCTGCTGGCCTCGCTAGAGGCGGCCCTCGCGCCGGTGCGCGGTGGCCACTGTGCGGTCGCTGTCTACTATCCGGGCGCGGCCGCGCACGCACTGCTCGAGCTCGGCGCCGACTGGTGCGTGCGGCCGACGCGGGCGGCACTGGCGGAACTTGTGCGCTGCTTCGGCACGGATGGCCTGCGGCTCGTCTATCAACCGCGCGACCAGCAGGAGTGCCTCGCGGCCTGGGGCGTGCTCGGGGGCGTGACGACGCGGCCGCTCAAGATGGCCGGCTGAGGCGCGCCCGTCGACCGGCCCCTTGACGAAGCAGGGCGCCTCTGGAACCGTGGCTGGCATGGACCTCAACTTCCTCGACTTTGAGCAGCCGATCGCCGAGCTGGAGGCGAAGATCGACGAGCTGCGCTATCTCGGCGACGACACCGAGATCAACATCGCCGAGGAGATCAGCCGGCTGCGCGCTCGCAGCCGGGTGCTGACGAAGAGCATCTTCGCGACGCTGACGCCGTGGCAGGTCGCGCAGATCGCGCGTCATCCGCAGCGCCCCTACACGCTCGACTACCTGCCCCTGCTGTTCACGGACTTCGAGGAACTGCACGGCGACCGCATGTACGCCGACGACCTCGCGATTGTCGGCGGCGTGGCGCGCCTCGACGGCCGGGCGTTGATCGTGATCGGCCACCAGAAGGGCCGCGACACCAAGGAGCGGGTGCGTCGCAACTACGGCATGCCGAAGCCGGAGGGCTATCGCAAGGCCCTGCGGCTGCTGCGGCTGGCCGAGCGCTTCCGGCTGCCGGTCGTGACACTGATCGACACGCCGGGCGCCTATCCGGGCGTCGGCTCCGAGGAGCGCAACCAGAGCGAGGCGATTGCCCGCAACCTGTTCGAGATGGCGACACTGGGGGTGCCCATCGTCAGCTGCGTGATCGGCGAGGGCGGCTCGGGCGGCGCGCTTGCGATCGGCGTCTGTGACCGGCTGCTGATGCTGCAGTACTCGGTGTACTCGGTGATCTCGCCCGAAGGCTGCGCGACGATCCTGTGGAAGAGCGCCGACAAGAAGGAGCTCGCCGCCGAGGCCATGGGCATCACGGCCGAGCGGCTGCTGCGCGAGCGGCTGGTCGACGAAGTGATCCCGGAGCCGCTCGGCGGCGCGCACCGCGAGCCGCTCGCGATGGCGGAAGCGATCAAGGCGGCGCTGGTAAGGACGCTGGCGCAGCTCGCCGAGCGGCCGGTCGACGTACTGCTGGCGGAACGCGCGCAGCGCCTCGACTCGTTCGGCGCGTTCCGCGAGGCGTGAGCGCGTCCCCGGCCGTGTGCGCGGGTCGCACCGTGCCGGAGTTCGGCGCCGCCACGCTCGAGCGCGCGCTGGCACCGCTGGTCGCGCCCGCCGGTCTGGTCGCGCTCGCGGTCGCGATCTCGGGTGGCGCGGACTCGGCGGCGCTGCTGTCGGCGGTCGTTGCGCTCGGCCGGGCGCAGCCGCGCTTCCGGGTGCGGGCGCTACACGTCGATCACGGCCTGGTCGCGGCCGCCGCGCTCGCCACCGCCGCCCGCGCCGCTGCGGCGGCGCTCGAGGTGCCGCTAGCGATCCTGACGGTCCGCGTCGCCAGCGGCGATGGCCAGAGCCTGGAGGAGGCGGCGCGCATTGCCCGGCGGGCGGCGCTCGCGGCCGCGCTGGAAGTGGGCGAGTGCCTGCTCACCGCCCACCACCTCGAGGACCAGGCCGAGACGCTGCTGCTGCAGCTGCTGCGCGGCGCCGGGCCGCGTGGCCTCTCGGCGATGCCGGCCGCCGGCCCGCTCGGACGCGGCCGGCAGCTGCGGCCGCTGCTCGCGGTGCCGCGGGCGGCGCTGCGCGCGCATGCGCGGGCGCACGCGCTGCCGTGGCACGAGGACCCGATGAACGACGATCCGCGCTTCGATCGCGCTTACCTGCGCAGCGCGCTCTGGCCGGCGCTCGTCGCACGCTGGCCGGCGGCCGCGGCGACGCTCGCGCGCTCCGCGTCCCACGTCGCGGCGGCCCAGCGTCTGCTCGACCTCGACTCGGCCGAGCGGCTGGCGGGGCTGTTGTGCGGACCGGCCCTGCCGGCTGCGGCGCTTGCGGCCGAGCCGCGCCTGCGCCGCATGGAGCTGTTGCGCTACTGGCTGCGCAGCCGCGGGCTTCGCCCGCCGCCGACCCGGCGCCTCCAGGGCGTCGAGCGGGAGCTGCTGCGGGCCCGGCCGGACGCGACGCCGCGCGTCGCCTGGAAGGGCGGCGAGCTGCGGCGCTTCGCTGGGCTGCTGTACGCCTTTGCGCCGTTGCCGCCGCTGCCGCTGATGCCGGGGACTCCGTTGCCGGCGGCGCCAGGGCTGGTCGAGCTCGGCGGGCTGGGCCGCATCGCGGTGCTCGGCGGCCGGCGCGCCGCGGTCGACCTCGGTGCCGTCCGCGGCCCCCTGACACTCGGGCCACGGCAGGGCGGCGAGCGGCTGCGGGTCGCGCCGCAGGGTCCGGGGCGGCCGCTCAAGGACTGGCTGCGCGAGGCGCGACTGCCCCCGTGGGCACGGGCGCGGGCAGTGCTGGTGCGCGACCAGGAGCAGCTGGTCGCGGTGGTGCTGCCGCACGCGACGCTGGTGGCCGCTGAGTGCCGCGCAGCGGCCGGCACCACGGGCATCTCGCTCGAGTGGCAGGATGCACCCGACGTGATGGCTCCTGCATTGTTCGTTGAGCGCGGGCCGCCTTTCGGCTAGACTGATTTCCCGTCGTGTGAGGGCCTTGCCGAGGCCCTTTTTCGTTGGTCCGCGTCATGACGGGAGCCTCCATGACACGCTTCGTCTTCGTCACCGGTGGCGTCGTGTCCTCGCTTGGCAAGGGCATCGCGTCGGCCTCGCTCGGTGCCATCCTTGAGGCGCGCGGCCTCAGGGTCAGCCTCGTCAAGCTCGACCCCTACATCAACGTCGATCCGGGCACGATGAGCCCGTTCCAGCACGGCGAGGTGTTCGTCACCCGCGACGGTGCCGAGACCGACCTCGACCTCGGCCACTACGAGCGCTACGTGCGCTACACCGCGACCCGCAACTCCAACTTCACGACCGGGCGCATTTACGAGCGGGTCATCGCCAAGGAGCGCCGCGGCGACTACCTCGGTGCCACGGTGCAGGTCATCCCGCACATCACCGACGAGATAAAGCGCTGCATCAAGCTCGGCGCCGGCGAGGTCGACGTCTGCATGGTCGAGATCGGCGGCACGGTCGGCGACATCGAGTCGCTGCCGTTCCTCGAGGCGATTCGGCAGATGGGCGTCGAGCTCGGCCGCAACAACGTGGCCTTCATGCACCTGACGCTGGTGCCGGTGGTCGGTGGCGGCGAGATCAAGACCAAGCCGACGCAGCATTCGGTGAAGGAGCTGCGCGGCATAGGCATCCAGCCGGACGTGCTGCTGTGCCGCTGTCGCGACCCGCTGCCGGACGAGCAGCGGCGCAAGATCGCGCTGTTCACCAACGTCGAGGAGCGGGCGGTGATCTCGGCGATCGACGCCGACGACATCTACCGCATTCCGATCCTGCTGCACGAGCAGGGCCTCGACGACATCATCATCGACAAGCTGCGGCTGTCGGCGCCGGCCACCGACCTTGCCGAGTGGCGCGCCGTGATCACCGCCAAGCACGCCAGTGAGGCAAGCGTCAACATCGCGATGGTCGGCAAGTACGTCCAGATCCGCGACTCGTACATCTCGCTCAACGAGGCCCTGACCCACGCCGGGCTCCGGACCCGGACGCGCGTCAAGATCCACTACGTCGAGTCCACCGACATCGAGCAGACCGGCACCGGCTGCCTCGCCGGCATGGACGCGATCCTGGTCCCGGGCGGTTTCGGCGACCGCGGCATCGAGGGCAAGATCCAGGCGGTGCGCTACGCGCGTGAGCGGCGCATCCCGTACCTCGGCATCTGTCTCGGCATGCAGGTGGCCTGCATCGAGTTTGCGCGCGACGTGCTCGGGCTCGAGGGTGCCAACTCGACCGAGTTCAACCGTGCCACACCCGATCCGGTCATCGCCCTGATCACCGAGTGGCGTGACCTCGGCGGCGAGACGCTGCGGCGCGACGAGCGCTCGGACCTCGGCGGCACCATGCGGCTCGGCGCACAGCCGGCCAAGGTGGAGCGCGACTCGCTGGCGCACCAGATCTACGGCCGCGACGTCATCAGCGAGCGGCATCGCCACCGCTTCGAATTCAACAATAACTATCTCGACCGGATGCGGGACCGGGGCTTCAGGTTCTCGGCATTCTCCGAGGACGGGCTGGTCGAGATCGTCGAGCTGCCCTCACACCCTTGGTTCGTGGCGGTGCAGTACCACCCGGAGTTCACCTCCACACCGCGCGACGGCCATCCATTGTTCGCGAGCTTCGTGCGCGCGGCGCGCCAGCACCGCATCTCCGACCTGCCGCGGGCAGTGAGCGCCTGAACGTGCAGCTCCTTGGCTTCGCGGTCGGCCCGCGACAACCCCTGTTCCTGATCGCGGGCCCCTGCGTCGTCGAGAGCGAGGCGCTGCAGGTTGACGTGGCCGGGCGACTGCGCGAGATCACGACGCGCCTCGGGATGCGGTTCGTGTTCAAGTCCTCGTACGACAAGGCCAACCGGTCGTCGGTGAAGAGCTATCGCGGTCCGGGCATCGAGGCGGGGCTGCGCGTGCTGGCGGAGGTCCGGCGCCAGGTCGGCGTACCGGTGCTGACGGATGTGCACGAGGACTCGCCGCTCGCCGAGGTGGCCAGCGTCGTCGACATGCTGCAGACGCCCGCGTTCCTCTGCCGGCAGACGAATTTCATCATCGGTGCCTGCTCGCAGGGCAAGCCGGTCAACATCAAGAAGGGCCAGTTCCTGTCGCCATGGGAGATGCAGAACGTCGTCGACAAGGCGCGTTCGACCGGCAACCCGGCGATCCTCGTCTGCGAGCGCGGCTACAGCTTCGGCTACAACAACCTGATCGTCGACATGCGCTCGCTGGCGGTGATGCGCGCGACCGGCTGCCCGGTGGTATTCGACGCGACGCACTCGGTGCAGCTGCCGGGCGGGCAGGGCACGTCGTCGGGCGGCCAGCGCGAGTTCGTGCCGGTGCTGGCACGGGCCGCGGTCGCGGTCGGCATCGACGGGCTGTTCATGGAAACGCATCCGGATCCCGCCCGCGCGCTCTCGGACGGCCCGAATGCCTGGCCGCTCGCGCGGATGGAATCGCTGCTGGCGACGCTCGTCGAGGTCGACCGGACGGCGAAGCGAGCGCCCTACGAAGAGGACCTGCTGACCGCGACCGAGCGGAGCTGACGCCGCATGAGTGCCATTGCGGACATCCGCGGGCGCGAGATCATCGACTCGCGCGGCAACCCGACCGTCGAGGCCGACGTCGTGCTGCAGTCGGGCGCTGTCGGGCGCGCGGCGGTGCCATCCGGTGCCTCGACCGGCAGCCGCGAAGCGCGCGAGCTGCGCGACGGGGACGCGCGGCGTTTCCTCGGCAGAGGCGTGCTGCAGGCTGTCGCGCACGTCAACGAGGAACTGCGGCGGGCATTGATCGGCCGCGACGCGGCCGACCAGCCCGGCCTCGACGGCCGCATGATCGAGCTCGACGGCACAGAATCCAAGTCACGACTCGGCGCCAACGCGATCCTCGCCGTCTCGCTCGCGGCCGCGCACGCGACTGCGCGCGAGGCGGGCGTGCCGCTGTGGCGGCACCTGGCGCCCGCCGGCCGGCCGCTGACGCTGCCGGTGCCGATGATGAACATCATCAACGGCGGCGCGCACGCCAACAACAGTCTGGACATCCAGGAGTTCATGGTGCTGCCGGTCGGAGCGCCGACGTTTGCCGAGGCGGTGCGCTGCGGTGCCGAGGTGTTCCACGCGCTCAAGAAGATCCTCGATGCCCGCGGGCTCTCGACCGCGGTCGGCGACGAGGGCGGCTTCGCGCCGGACCTGCCGTCGAACGCCGCGGCGCTCGAGACCGTTCTCGAGGCAATCGGCAAGGCCGGCTACGCGGCGCGCCGCGACGTCTGGCTCGGCCTCGACGTCGCGAGCTCGGAGTTTTACCGCGATGGCCGCTACGTGCTCGAGGCGGAAGGCAGGAGCTTCGATGGCGCCGAGTTCGGCGCATACCTCGAGAGGCTGGCGGCTGACTTCCCGATCATCACGATCGAGGACGGCATGGCCGAGGGCGACTGGGACGGCTGGGTCGGGCTGACGCGACGGCTCGGCGCGCGGCTGCAGCTGGTCGGCGACGACGTGTTCGTCACCAACACGCGGATCCTCGCCGAGGGCATCGAGCGCGGCGTCGGCAACGCGATCCTCATCAAGCCGAACCAGATCGGCACGCTGACCGAGACGCTGGCCGCGATCCGCATGGCGACCGAGGCCCGCTACGCCGCCATCGTCTCGCACCGCTCCGGCGAGACCGAGGACGCGACCATCGCCGACATCGCCGTTGCGACCACCGCGACGCAGATAAAGACCGGCTCGATGTCGCGCTCCGATCGCACCGCGAAGTACAACCAGCTGCTGCGGATCGAGGCGGAACTGGGCTCCGACGGCCGCTACGCCGGGCGCGCCGCCTTTCCCGTGCCGGTGCCGCCCGCGTGATCGCGGCCTCGAGGGGTTCGCAGGCGCCGCGCCGCGTGTTAACTTAATGAACCGATGAGGGTCTTCGCCGCCGCCCTGCTCCTCGTGCTCACCGGTCTCCAGTACCGGCTGTGGGTCTCCGACGACGGCGTGCGCGCGGTCCTGAACCTGAAACACAGCGTCGCGGCCCAGATCGCGGAGGACACTGCGCTCCTGCGCCGCAACGACCAGCTGGCGGCCGAGGTCAAGGACCTCAAGGAAGGCCTCGCGGCGCTCGAGGAGCGGGCCCGCAACGACCTCGGCATGATCGGCTCCAACGAGACCTTCTTCCAGGTCGTCGACGCCGATGCGCGCAGTGCCTCGGCACGCGAGCCGGTTGCGCCGCGGTCCGAGCGCCTGCCCGTTCAGCGCACGTCGCACTGACGCCTCGCGCGTCCCGGTGGCCGGCCCGCACTACTGGCTCGTGATGCCCGCGGCAGGGCGGGGCCTGCGGATGGCGGGCGCCGCGCGGTGCCCGAAGCAGTACCTGCCGCTCGCCGGGCGGACCGTGATCGAGCACGCGCTTGCCCCCTTCCTCGCCGACCCGCGCTGCCGGGGCGCCGTCGTCGTGCACGCGCCCGACGACGCGACGTTCCGGACGCTGCCGCCGGCCGCCGACCCGCGCGTCGTGGCGGTGCACGGCGGCGCCGAGCGGCGCGACTCGGTCGCCGCCGGGCTTGCGGCGCTCACCGTACAGGTCGGCGGCGACGACCCGTGGGTGCTGGTCCACGACGCGGTCCGGCCGTGCCTCCCCAGCGCCGATCTTGAGGCGCTGCTCGCAGCGCTCGCCGGGTCGCCGGCCGGCGCGCTGCTCGGGCTGCGCGTCGCCGACACCCTGAAACGCGCCGATGCCGGCGGGCGGGTCGAGGTGACCGTCGCCCGTGAGCGCCTGTGGCGGGCGCAGACGCCGCAGGCGTTCCGGTTGCGGCGACTCGCAGGGGCAATCGCGGTCGCCGCCGCGGCGACCGACGAGGCGAGCGCCGTCGAGGCGCTCGGCGACCAGCCACTCTTGGTGCCTGGTTCGGCCGACAACCACAAGTTCACGGAGCCCGCCGACGTGGCGCTGGCGGCGAGGATCCTGGCCGGACGCGCGGCGCCGGACCGCGTTCGGATCGGCTTCGGCATCGACGTGCACGGCTTCGGGCCGGGCGACCATGTCTGGCTCGGTGGCCAGCGCGTGCCGCACTCGCAGGGCGTGGTCGCGCACTCGGATGGCGACGTGCTGCTGCATGCGCTCTGCGACGCGCTGCTCGGCGCCGCCGGCCTCGGCGACATCGGCGACCACTTCCCGGACACCGAGGCGCGCTGGCGCGGTGCGGCCAGCACCGCACTGCTGCGGCAGGTTCTCGAACTGGTGCGTGGCGCCGGCTGGCGCGTCGGCAACGCCGACCTGACGCTGCTCGCCGAGGCGCCGCGGCTCGCGCCATGGCGCGGCCCGATCCGCGAGCGGCTGGCGGCGGAGCTCGGCGTGCCGGTCGGGCGCGTCAGCGTCAAGGCGACGACCACCGAGCGCCTCGGGTTCATCGGCCGCGGCGAAGGACTGGCGGCCGAGGCCGCCGTGCTGCTCGAGCGCGATTCTTGATCGGGGCGCCGCCGGCGTGGCGGGCGGCGGCGCTTGCACCTCCTCAGGCCCACGGACCGCCGCCCGGCCGGGGCGTGCTGAAGCAGGACGCCGATCACTTCGTGGTCGCCGAGCGGCTCGGCTTCGCGGCCGACGGCGGCGTTGCCCACGTGCTGCTGCGGGTCGAGAAACGCGACCGCGACACGCTCGCGGTCGCGCGCGATCTCGCGCGCGCCGCCGGCGTCGCGCACCGCGACGTCGGCTTCGCCGGCCTCAAGGACCGGGTCGCGGTCGCGACGCAGTGGTTCACGGTGCCGGCGGGGCGAGCGGCGCCCGACTGGGACGGCTTCGCGGGACCGGGATTCCGGGTGCTCGAGGCCGGCGGGCACTCGCGCAAGCTCCGCCGCGGCGCGCTCGTCGGCAACTCCTTCCGCGTCGTGCTGCGCGAGGTGGCGGCGGATCCGGAGCGGCTCGGGGCGCGGCTCGCGCTCGTTGCCGGCCAGGGCGTGCCGAACTACTTCGGCCCGCAGCGCTTCGGCCGCGACGCAAGCAACCTCGATGCGGTGGCGCGGTGGCTCGCAGGCGAGCCGCTGCCCCGGGCCCGCGAGCCGCGGGCGTTCCTGCTGTCGGCCGCTCGCTCGCTGCTCTTCAACGCACTGCTGGCGAGGCGTGTCGCCGACGGCAGCTGGGAGCGGCTGCTGCCGGGAGAGTTCGTCAACCTGGCCGGCCGGCTCAGCTGGTTTGCGGCCGAAGCCATCGACGCGACGCTCGACGAGCGGCTGGCGCGGCACGACCTGCACGGCACCGGGCCGCTGGCCGGGCGCGGGCCCCGGCCGGGAGGGGTGGCGGGCGCGCTCGAGGCCGCGGTGCAGGCGGAGTTCGGCGAGCTGGTCGGGCGGCTGGAGGAGGAGGGACTAGAGTCGGCGCGGCGGCCGCTGCGGATCGTGCCGCAGGACTTTCGCGCGCGTCCGGAACCGGGCAGTCTGACCCTCGAATTCTCCCTCCCGCCCGGCGCCTACGCGACTGCCGTGCTGCGGGAGCTGCTGCTGACCGACGCCTTACCGACGGAGACCGTTGATGCTTGAAATCCACGATCACGGATCGATCCGCACGCTGCGGCTGGCGCGCCCGCCGGTCAACGCGCTGCATGCGCCGCTGCTCGAGTCGCTCGCGGCCGCAGTGGCCCGCGCACCGGCCGACGGTGCCCGCGGGCTGCTGCTGACCGGCAGCGGTGGCCGCTACTCGGCGGGGCTCGACGTCGCAGCGCTCGCGCCGCTCGATCCGGCCGGTCTCGAGGCGTTCCTTGCGACCTTCTTCGACTGCCTGACGGTACTCGCGACGTGCCCGATTCCGATCGTCGCCGCGATCAACGGCGCGAGCCCGGCGGGCGGCGCGGTGCTCGCGCTCTACTGCGACCGCCGCATCATGGCGCAGGGCGAGTTCCGCATCGGCCTCAACGAGGTGCAGGTCGGGCTGTACCCCGGGCCGCTGATCCACCGCGTGCTGTCGCGCATCGTCGGCGCGCGCCTCGGCGCCGAGCTGCTCGTCACCGGCGCCCTGCTGACGCCGGCCGAGGCGCTCGCGACCGGCTTCGTCGACGAGCTCGCGGAGCCCTCCGAGCTCGAGCCGCGCGCGCGCGCGTGGCTCGAGCGCGTGCTGGCGCTCCCCGCGCACGCGTTCCTCGCGACGCGCGCGCTCGTCCGACGGGACCTCGTCGAGCTGATGACAGGCGCGTCCGCGGCCGATCGCGCCGCGCTTGCCGCGGCCTGGAACGGGCCCGAAACGCGCGCGGCGCTCGCCTCTCTGCTAGCACGGCTCGGACGCCGCTAGCCCGTCAGACGCGCGCGAGCAGCACGTAGACGGCGCCGGTGCCGCCATCCCGGCGCGGCGCCGAGGCGAAGGCCAGCACCGGGTCGAGCTTGCGCAGCCAGACATTGACCGCGTGCTTGAGCACCGGCCCGCCCGGCCCGGAGCGCAGCCCCTTGCCGTGTACCACGCGCACGCAATGCAACCCGCGGGCCAGCGCCGCGGCCAGGAACTCGCGCAGCGCTGCGCGCGCCTGGCGCGCCGTCAGGCCGTGGAGATCGATTTCGTCCTCCGCGGCGAACTCGCCCCGCCGCAGCCGCTCGAGCAGGCGCGCCGGCACCTGGGCGCGCCGGAAACGCAGCTCGTCGCCGGTCGCGAGCAGCCACTCGCCGGGGCCGAGCTCGAGGCTCTCGGCGAGCGCGCGGCGCTCGTCGGCGCGCCGGAACACGGCGCGCGCACGCGGACGCGGCGGCGGCGCGACCACCGGCCGCTCCGGCAGGCGCTTGACGTCGCCAACCGCGTCCCGGAACGAGACGTCGTCTGGTGCAGGAAGCTCTGGCGGTAGGCGCGGCACGTGCTCGGCTCACATCGGCGTGCAGGCTTCCAGTATAATAAGCGGCTCGCCTGCATGAACATTCTGCTCAGTAATGACGACGGCTGGCGTGCCGACGGTCTCCGGGCTCTGGCGGAGGGCCTCGCGGGCCTCGGCACCCTCACCGTCGTCGCTCCGGACCGGAATCGCTCGGGAGCGTCCAACTCGCTGACGCTCGAGTCACCGCTCCGGATCGTCGAGCAGCACGAGCGCTGGTATGCGGTCAACGGCACGCCGACTGACTGCGTCCACCTCGCGATCTCCGGACTGCTCCCCGAGCAGCAGCAGCTGGTCGTCGCCGGCATCAACGATGGCGCCAACCTCGGCGACGACGTACTGTATTCCGGGACGGTCGCGGCGGCGATGGAAGGCCGCCTGCTCGGCCTGCCGAGCATCGCGTTCTCGCTGGTGTCCGGCGGCGAGCGTCACTTCGAGACGGCCGCGCGCGTCGCGCGCGAGCTGGTCGAGCGCGGCCTGCGGACGCCGCTGCCGCCGGCAACGCTGTTGAACGTCAACGTTCCGGACCTGCCCTACGAGTCGCTCGCCGGCGTCCGCGCGACACGGCTCGGCGTTCGGCACCGCTCCGAGCGCATGGTCGCGGCGCGCGACCCGCGCGGCCGGCGTATCTACTGGGTCGGCGCCCCGGGCGCCGGCCAGGACGCGGGGCCCGGCACGGACTTCGAGGCGGTGGAGCAGGGCTTCGTGTCGGTCACGCCGCTGCAGATCGACCTGACTCTGCACGCGGCGCTCGCCGAGCTCGGCGGCTGGCTGCGCGCCACCGATGTCTGACGCGCGACTCGCCGGCATCGGCATGACGTCGGCGCGCACGCGCGAGCGGCTGCTGCAGCGGCTGCGGGAGCAGGGGATCAGGGATGAGCGCGTGCTCGAGCGCGTGCGCAACGTGCCCCGTCACCTGTTCGTCGACGAGGCGCTTGCCAGCCGCGCCTACGAGGACACCGCGCTGCCGATCGGCTTCGGGCAAACGATCTCGCAGCCGTACGTGGTCGCGCGCATGACCGAGGCGCTGCTCGCCGGCGGCGACCTCTTCAACGTGCTGGAGATCGGCACCGGCTGCGGCTACCAGACCGCGGTGCTCGCCCCGCTGGTGGGCCGCGTCACGACGATCGAGCGCATCGGGCCGCTCTACGAACGCGCCCGGCAACGCCTCAAGGAACTCGGCACGAAGAACGTCCGCCTCAAGCATGGTGATGGGATGGCCGGCTGGAAGGCGTACGCGCCGTACGACGGCATGCTGGTCGCGGCGGCGCCGCTCGCGGTGCCGCAGGCGCTGCTCGCGCAGCTCTCGCCGAAGGGTGGCCGGCTGGTGGTGCCGGTCGGACCGGAGGGCGCGCAGGAACTCGTCCGCATCACGCGACGGGAGGAGAAGTTCGTTCGCGACAAGCTCGGCGATGTGAGCTTCGTGCCGCTCGTCGCCGGCATCGCCTGAGGGGCCGATGGCTGCGGCCTGCGGGCGACCGCGTCGGTCCCTGGCACTCGTGCTGGCACTGCTCGTCGCCGCCTGCGCCGGCGGGCAGCGGCGCGGCCCGCCGCCGACCTACATCGTGCGATCCGGCGACACGCTGTATTCGATTGCCTGGCGCAACCGGCTCGACTATCACGACCTGGCGCGCTGGAACGGACTGGCGAACGACTCGCGGATCGAGATCGGGCAGGTGCTGCGACTGACGCCGGCAGGCTCCGCCGTCACGCCTCGGCTGCGCGCGGAGCAGCCGGCGCCGCTGCCGGTCACGGCACCGCCGCATTGGGCCTGGCCCGCAGACGGCGTCGTGCTCGGTTCGGTGGAGATGCCCTCGGGCGGGGTCGGCGTGCGGATCGGCGGCGCTGCGGGCGGCGCCGTGCGGGCGGCGGCCGCGGGACGCGTGGTTTACAAGGGCGCGGGGCTGCGCGCCTACGGTCAGCTCGTGATCATCAAGCATGACGATACGTGGCTCTCCGCCTACGGCTACAACCGCGAGGTGCTCGTCGCGGAGGGCGAGAGCGTGCGCGAGGGCCAGCCGATCGCGACCATGGGCGAGGGGCCGGGCAAGCGTCCGATGCTGTACTTCGAGATCCGCTGCAACGGCCGGCCGGTCGATCCGCGCACGCGGCTGCCGCCGCGCGGCTAGCGGCCGAGCCCGAGAACTGCCGCGAGCGCAACCGGGCGCTGGTCGCCGACCAGCAGGTTGTAGGTGCGACAGGCCGCCCCGAGTTCCATCACCTCGAGCCCGACGCCGCGACCGGCGGCGGCCGCGAGCACCGCCGGCGCCGGCCACTGCTGCGGCCCGGCGGCGGCGAGCAACACGATCTCGACACCGAGGCCGAGCACGGGCTCGAGCAACTCGGGCGACAGCATGGGCACACTCGCGACCGGCCACGCCAGCACCCGCTCCGCCGTGACGATCGTGCTCGTCGTCAGCACGCGGTCGCGCAACCGGATCTCGGTCGCCGAGTAGCCGACCACCAGATGGGCCGGACGAGAGTTATCAGGGCTGAGCTGCATGAGGCTACGATACCGGATCGATGCAGCAACTCTACGCCGCGCTCACCGACCTCGTCCTTCCCGAAGCCGATCCAGTGACGCCGTTGCCGCGCCTGCCGGCGCTCGAGCGACTGCTGGCCGGCGCGCGCCGCCGGCCGGCGAGCCCGGACTGGCGCCGCTGGGCGCTCGGGACCGCGGGGCTAGAGGCGCCGGCCGGCGACCTGCCGATCGGCCGGACGCTCGCACGCCGCCACGCCCTCGACGCCGCGCCCGACGTCACGTGGTTCGTCGCGACGCCGGTGCACCTGGTCGCCAGCCTGACGCGCGTGCACTTCCACGGCGACGGCGCGCTCGACCTGCCGCCCGCGGCCGCGGCCGAGCTGGCGCAGCGCTTCGCCAGCGACTGGGACGACCCGACGCTTGCCCTGCTGCCCGCGGGTGGCACGCTGCTGCTCCGCGTCGCCGGGTGCTGGCAGGTCGAGTCGCAGGATCCGGCGCTGCATGCCGGCCTGCAGTTCGGGCCCGCGCTGCCGACCGGGGCCGATGCCGGCCGCCTCACGCGGCTGATGACCGAGCTGCAAACGTGGCTGCACGCCGATCCGCCGCACGCGGCGGATGGCCGCGCGCTCAATGGACTGTGGCTGTGGGGGAGCGGTCGCGGAGAGCTGTCGGGCACCGGGCGCTGGCCGACGCTGGCCGGCGACGCCGATCCGTTCCTCGCCGCGCTCGCGGGCGAGGCCGCGACGCAGGCCGATGCGCGACTGGAATGCTGGAGTCTCGCGGCGCTGGCGCGCGGCCGCCGCGACTTCGCGGCCGCCGACCGCACATGGTTCGAGCCGCTCGCGGCGGCACTGGCTCGCGGCCGCCTGGCGCGCGCCGAACTCTACCTCGCAGGCTACCGTTACCAGCTCTCGCCGCTGCAGCGGCTGCGAGTCTGGCGGCAACCGCGACCTTGGTGGGAGCTTGGATCGTGATGCGGCGCCCGATCACGCGCCGGCCGGTGCCGGTGGTCGAGCTGCCCGGCGACCTCGAGCCGGTGCTCGCGCGCATCTATGCGGCGCGCGGCGTCCGCTCGGCCGCCGACCTCGATCTCGGGCTCGATCGGCTGCTGCCGGTCGGTTCGCTGCAGGGTGTCGCGGCCGCGGCGGCGCTGCTCGCGCGCACGCTCGAGCGCGGCGAGCGGGTGCTGGTGATCGGTGACTACGACGCCGACGGCGCGACCGCGACCGCGCTCGTGGTACGGGCGCTGCGCCGCTTCGGTCATGGCGACGTCGGCTTCCTGGTGCCGGACCGCTTCCGCTTCGGCTACGGGTTGACGCCGGAGATCGTTGCGGTCGCGGCCGAGCGTGCGCCGCGGCTGATCGTCACGGTCGACAACGGCATCGCGAGCGTCGAGGGTGTGGCGGCGGCCAATGCGCGCGGGATTGAGGTGCTGATCACCGACCACCACCTGCCGGGTCCGCAGCTGCCGGCGGCCGCCGCGATCGTCAACCCGAACCTTCCGGGCGCCACCTTCGGCAGCCGCGCGCTCGCAGGCGTCGGTGTTGCGTTCTACGTGCTGCTCGCGCTTGGCCGCCGGCTCGGGCGGTCGTCTTCCGCGACGGCGGAGCTGCTCGACCTGGTCGCGCTCGGCACCGTCGCCGACGTCGTGCCCCTCGACTACAACAACCGCATCCTGGTTCGCGCCGGGCTCGAACGGATCCGCGCCGGACGGTGCGTGCCGGGCATCGCGGCGCTGGCCGCGGTGGCCGGGCGCGCGCTTGCGACTGCCGGCACGGCCGACCTCGGCTTCTTCATCGGCCCGCGCCTCAATGCCGCCGGCCGGCTGGAGGACATGGCGGTCGGCATCGAGTGCCTGCTGGCCGATGACGCCGTGGTCGCGAGCGGGTTGGCCTCGCAGCTCGACCGCCTGAACCACGAGCGGCGCACGATCGAGGCGCGGATGCAGGACGATGCGCTCGCGATCGTCGCCCGCCTCAACCTGGGCGAGCCGGGCGTGTCCTGGCCGGCCGCATTCACGCTCTACGATGCCGACTGGCACCAGGGGGTCGTCGGGCTGGTCGCGGCACGCGTCCGCGAGCACGTGCACCGGCCCGTGGTCGCATTCGCGCCCGTCGCCGACGGACTCGCGCGCGGCTCGGCCCGGTCGGTGCCGGGCATCCACGTACGCGACGCGCTCGAAGCGGTCGCGACCCGCCGCCCCGGACTGATCGAGCGCTTCGGCGGCCATGCGATGGCGGCGGGGCTGACGATGGCCGCGTCGCGGCTGCCCGAGTTCGGGGCCGAGCTCGCGGCCGAGGTCGCGCGGCGAGCAACGCCGGGTCTGCTCGACGGTCGTCTCTACACGGACGGGCCGCTGGCGGCCGCCGAACTCACGCTCGCCACGGCCGAGCGGCTGCGCACGGCCGGCCCGTTCGGCGCCGGCTTCCCGGAGCCGACCTTCGACGGCGATTTCGACGTGCTCGACGTGCGCGTGCTCGGCGAGCGGCACCTGAAACTCTGGGTCAGGTCCTCGCCGACGAGCGTGCCGCAGGAGGCGATCGCTTTCGGCTGGCTGGCGCGGGCCGGGGCCGCGCCGCCGGCGCGCGACGACCGCGTCCGGCTCGTCTACCGGCTCGACGTCAACGAGTACCAGGGCAGGCGGCGGCCGCAGATGCTGATCGACTACCTCGAGCCGGCCTGAAGGGTCCGCGTGCTACAATTTGGCCCGTTTTCTGTCGCCAGTTGTGCTCCATGCCCGCCGATGCCAGCCTGCTCGTTCCGCCGTTGCGCCGGCGGCTCAAGGACGTCGAGGAACGCCTCGCCTCCTTGAGGGGGTATCTTTGAGTACGACCGCAAGAGCGAGCGACTGGCCGAAGTAAGCCGCGAGCTCGAGGACCCGAAGATCTGGGACAAGCCCGAGCGGGCGCAGGCGCTCGGCCGCGAACGCGCGCAGCTCGAAGCGGTGACCGGCCGGCTCGACCGCGTCCGCGCTGCCGTCGGCAGCACGCTCGAGCTGCTCGAGCTCGCCGAGCAGGAAGGCGAGACCGCGGCGATCGCCGAGGTCGAGTCCGATGCGGGGCCGCTCGAGCGCGAGGTGCAGCAGCTCGAGTTCGAGCGGATGTTCTCGGGGCCGATGGACTCCCACCACGCTTTCCTCGACATCCAGGCCGGCGCCGGCGGTACCGAGGCGCAGGACTGGGCGCAGATGCTGATGCGCATGTACCTGAAGTGGGCCGACGCGCACGGCTTCAAGGTCGAGGTCATGGACCAGAGCGATGGCGAGGTCGCCGGCATCAAGGGCGCGACGCTGCGGGTCGAGGGCAGCCATGCCTACGGCTGGCTGCGCACCGAGACCGGCGTGCACCGGCTGGTCCGCAAATCGCCGTTCGACTCCGGCAACCGCCGCCACACCTCCTTCGCGGCCGTGTTCGTGTCGCCGGAAGTCGACGACGACATCAACATCGAGGTCAATCCGGCCGATCTCGAGGTCGACACGTACCGGTCGAGCGGCGCCGGCGGCCAGCACGTCAACAAGACCGAGTCGGCGATCCGCATTCGGCACCTGCCGAGCGGCATCGTCGTCGCTTGCCAGAGCGAGCGCAGCCAGCACAAGAACCGCTCGTCTGCAATGAAGATGCTGAAGGCCAAGCTCTACGAGCTCGAGTTCAACAAGCGCAATGCCGCGGCCAAGGTCCTCGAGGACTCCAAGTCGGACGTCAGCTGGGGCAACCAGATTCGCTCGTATGTGCTCGACCAGTCGCGCATCAAGGACCTGCGCACCAACGTCGAGATCGGCAATACCACCGCCGTGCTCGACGGCGGCCTGGATCCGTTCATGGAAGCGAGTCTGAAGCAGGGGCTGTGACGATGAACGAACGCGACCACGGGCCGGCGGCGGCGAGCGACGAGAACAAGCTGATCGCCGAGCGTCGCCAGAAGCTCGCGGCGCTGCGCGCCGCGGGCGATGCCTATCCGAATGCGTTCCGTCGCGACGCGTTGGCCGGGGACCTCGCGGCCGCCTTCGGCGAGCAGCCGGCGGCGTGGTTCGATGCGCATCGCGTCCCGGTGCGCGTCGCGGGCCGCATGCTCGCCAAGCGTGACATGGGAAAGTCGAGTTTCGTGCGGCTGGCGGACTCGTCGGGCGACATCCAGTTGTTCCTGCAGGCCGACGTGCTGGGCGATTGCTACGCGGCGTTCAAGGGCTGGGATGTCGGCGACCTGGTCGGCGCGGCGGGCGCGCTGATGCGCACCCGCAGTGGCGAACTCTCGGTGCGGGTCGAGGAGCTGACGCTGCTGGTGAAGTCGCTGCGGCCGCTGCCCGACAAGTGGCACGGCCTTACCGATACCGAGGCGCGCTACCGCATGCGCTACGTCGACCTGCTCGTCAATCCGCACAGCCGGCGCGTGTTCGAGCTCCGCACGCGGATCGTCCGCTACCTGCGGGCGTTTCTCGATGCCGCCGGCTTCATGGAGGTCGAGACGCCGATGCTGCAGCCGATCCCGGGCGGTGCGGTGGCGAGGCCGTTCGTCACGCACCACAACGCCCTGGACCTGGACATGTACCTGCGGATCGCGCCGGAGCTGTACCTGAAGCGGCTGGTGGTCGGCGGCCTGGAACGCGTCTACGAGATCAACCGCAACTTCCGCAACGAGGGGCTGTCGACGCGGCACAACCCCGAGTTCACGATGCTCGAGCTCTACCAGGCGTACGCGGATTTCGGTGACTTCATGGAGCTCGTCGAACGGCTGTTCAGCGGGCTCGCCGACACCGTGCTCGGCGCCCGCGAGCTCGTCTACCAGGGCACGCCGATCAGCCTGGCGACGCCGTTCCGGCGCGTGACCATAGAGCAGCTGATCCTCGAACAGAATCCCGGGCTCGATCCGCCGAGCCTGCGCGATGCCTGCTACCTGCGCCGTGTGCTCGACGAGAAGGGCATCGGCCACCAGCCTGCCGACGGCGCGGGCAAGCTGCAGATCGAACTGTTCGAGAGCACCGCCGAGCACACGCTCGTGCAGCCGACGTTCGTCTACGCCTACCCGACGGAAGTCTCGCCGCTATCACGCCGCAACGACCGCGACCCGTTCGTCACCGACCGCTTCGAGCTCTTCGTCGGCGGTCGCGAGCTCGCCAACGGCTTCTCCGAGCTCAACGACCCGGAGGAGCAGGCGGCACGGTTCCGCGAGCAGGCCGAGCGCAAGGCGGCCGGCGACGCCGAAGCGATGTACTTCGATGCGGACTACGTGCGCGCGCTCGAGTACGGGCTGCCGCCGACGGCCGGACTCGGCGTCGGCATCGACCGGCTCGTGATGCTCTGCGCCGATGCCGCATCGATTCGCGACGTGCTGCTGTTCCCGCAGTTGAAGCCCGAGGCGTGACGGGCTCGGCCGCCGACGCTCAGGGCAGCGGATAGGGAAGATCGGCCCATTCGCAGGCGGCGCCGCCCTCGAGCGCGAGCGCCGCGCCGCGCGCGTCGAGGTTGACGACCGCGAGCAGCTCGCAGCCCCCGGGCGCCGGTGCCGACAGCACGGCCTCGCCGGCCTTCTGGCCGCCGGCGAGCAGCGCCGCCTTCGCCGCCGGCGGCCCGGCCTGCGCCCGCAGCCGAAACATCCGCCTCTTGATCCGGCCGAGGTGCTGCGTGCGCGCGACGATCTCCTGGCCGGTGTAGCAGCCCTTCTGAAAGCTGATGGCGCCGGTCAGGTCGAGGTTCAGCATCTGCGGGATCCACTCCTCGCTGGTTGCGGCGCCGACCTCGCCGACGCCCGCCCGGACGAGCGCCAGCGTCCAGTCCGAGGCAGCGCCGCCGTCTGCCGCGAGCGTGGCGCCAAGCAACGCGAGTGTCGGCGGATCCGGCGGCGCGAGCGCGAGCCTCACCCGCGCGCGGAGCACGTAGCGGCGGAGTCTCTCGTGGACGGCCGGGGCCAGCGGTGCTGGCACGAGCAGCGCGAGGCTGCCCTCGCCCGCGACCACCCACGGTGTCGCCAGCACGCGTCCCTGCGGCGTCAGCAGCGCGGCGCGGCGAACGCTACCGGCCGCGAGCGTCAGCACGTCCTGCGTCAACTGGCCTTGCAGGAACGAAGCCGCATCTGGCCCGTCCGCCAGCACGGCGTGGTAGTGGTCGGGCGGGCAGGTGGGCGCGTCGGTCGGCATGGTTCGGCGGGCCCTTTATGTGCGCGACGGCCGTGGCACGGACCAGTCGGCTGCAGTTATACCTGCCGCGCCGCAACGGTCAACCGCGCAGGCCCGCCTAACACGATCGCGTCGCGATTCGGGCCGTTGCGGCCCGCGCGGTGCCCCCGGGTGGCGGCCGAACGGAGCGCCGCCCGGCTGCGATCGCTGGCGACGCCTCGCGCAAGACCCTGACAAACAAGGGATTGGGGTGGTGCTGCACTGCCGTGCTGTGGCACTATGCAGGCGATGCCGCCGTCGCCGAACACTGCTGCCGCGGTCCCACGACGCGCTCCCCCGCCGGCCGCGCCGACGGCGCCGGCGGCCGTCGACGGCGGCCGGTCACCGCTGCGGCCGCCCGAGACCGGCGGGCGCGCCGGACCCGAGCCGACGCGCTTCGGCGACTGGGAAAAGGCCGGCCGCTGCATCGATTTCTGACGACCAAGCCCGCACCACCGCCGCCGCCGGCCCGGGGCGCGGCGGCCGAGGACAGACTCTGATGGCAACGCGCCGGCCGCTATCGCCGCATCTCACCGTCTACCGCCTGATGCACACGATGGTGTTCTCGGTGCTGCACCGGGCGACCGGCGTCGTGCTGTCGGTCGCGCTCGTGTTGCTGGCCGGATGGTTGCTGGCGCTGGCGGCCGGCCCGCTCGCCTACGCACGAGCCGCGACGCTGTTCGGCTCGCCGCCCGGCCTGCTGCTGCTGCTCGGGCTCTGCGGCGCCTTCTGCTATCACCTCTGCAACGGCATCCGGCATCTGGTGTTCGACACCGGTCGCTGCCTCGAGAAGGATGCCGCGCGCCGTTCCGGCAGCGTCATGCTGTTCGCGGCGCTCGCGCTGACCGCGGTCAGCGCGCTCATGATGCTGCGCCTCCGGGGCTGGCTTTGAGCCTGCGCACGCCGCTTGGCCGCGTCCTCGGCCTCGGCACGTCGAGCGGCGTGCACCACTGGTGGGCGCAGCGGCTGACCGCGCTCGCGCTCGCTCCGCTCGGCGCCTGGTTCGTGGTGTCGCTGCTGACGCTGCCGGACCTCGGCTACGCCGCGGTGCGCGGCTGGCTCGCGGCGCCCCGTAACGCCGTGCCCATGCTGCTGCTCGTGCCGGTGGTCGCCTACCACTCGTGGCTCGGCGTCGCGGTCGTGCTCGAGGACTACGTGCACGGCAGGGTGACCAAGACCGTTGCGCTGCTCGTAGTGCAGTTCCTGCACCTGCTGGTCGCCACGGCGGCGCTGCTCGCGGTCCTGAAGCTCGCGCTCGGGAGCGGCGCATGAGCGAGTACCAGTTCATCGACCATGACTACGATGCGATCGTCGTCGGTGCCGGCGGCGCCGGACTGCGGGCCACCTTCGGCATGGCCGAGTCCGGGCTCAAGGTCGCGGCACTGACCAAGGTGTTCCCGACCCGCAGCCACACCGTCGCCGCGCAGGGCGGGATCTCGGCGGCGCTCGGCAACATGGGCGAGGATGACTGGCGCTTCCACTTCTACGACACGATCAAGGGTTCGGACTGGCTCGGCGACCAGGACGCGATCGAGTACATGTGCAAGGAGGCGCCGAGCGCGGTCATCGAGCTCGAGCACTTCGGCGTGCCGTTCTCGCGCACCGAGGACGGCCGCATCTACCAGCGGCCCTTCGGCGGCATGACTACGCACTACGGCAAGGGCATCGCCCAGCGCACCTGCGCGGCCGCCGATCGCACCGGCCACGCGATGCTGCACACGCTCTACCAGCAGTCGCTGAAGCACGAGGCGACGTTCTTCATCGAGTACTTCGCGCTCGACCTGATCATGCAGGACGGCGCCTGCCGCGGCGTCGTCGCTCTCGACCTGGCCGACGGCCGGCTGCACCGTTTCCGGGCGCACAACGTCGTGCTGGCCACCGGCGGCTACGGTCGCACCTACTTCTCGTGTACCTCGGCGCACACCTGCACCGGCGACGGTGGCGGCATGGTGGCGCGCGCCGGGCTGCCGCTGCAGGACATGGAGTTCGTGCAGTTTCACCCGACCGGCATCTACGGCGCGGGCTGCCTGATCACCGAAGGCGCGCGCGGCGAGGGCGGCTACCTGACCAACTCCAAAGGCGAGCGCTTCATGGAGCGCTACGCGCCGAACGCCAAGGACCTCGCCAGCCGCGACGTCGTCTCGCGAGCGATGATCGTCGAGATCCGCGAAGGCCGCGGCGTCGGCGCGCACGCCGACCACATCCACCTGCACCTCGAGCACCTCGGCGCGGACGTGATCCGGGAGCGGTTGCCGGGCATCGCCGAGACCACGCGCATATTCTCGGGGGTCGACGTCAACCAGGCACCGATCCCGGTGCTGCCGACCGTGCACTACAACATGGGCGGCATCCCGACCAACGTGCACGGCGAGGTGCTGACGCTCAAGGACGGCGATCCCGACAGCGTCGTGCCGGGCCTGTTTGCGGTCGGCGAGGCGGCTTGCGTGTCGGTGCACGGCGCCAACCGGCTCGGCTCGAACTCGCTGCTTGATCTGGTGGTGTTCGGACGCGCCGCGGCACGCCAGGTGGCGCGCATCGTCACGCCCGGCACGCCGCACCGCTCGCTCGCGCGGGGCGCCGGCGACGCCGCCGTCGCGCGCCTCGACCGGCTCCGCCACGCCGCGGGGTCGCGCACTACGGCCGCGATCCGGCTCGAGATGCAGCGCATCATGCAGGCCGACGCCGCGGTCTTTCGCACCGGCAGCACGCTCGCGGAGGGTTGCAGCAAGCTCGCCGTCACGATCGCCTCGTTCGCTGACGTCGGCATCAGCGACCGCTCCTTGATCTGGAACACCGACCTCATAGAGACGCTCGAGCTTGACAACCTGCTGCTGCAGGCGGTCGCGACGATCCGCTCGGCGGCGAACCGTGCCGAGAGCCGCGGCGCGCACGCGCGCGAGGATTTCCCCGAGCGCAACGACCGCGACTGGCAGAAGCACACGTTGTGCTGGGTCGACGCGCAGGGCGGCACCCGCCTCGACTATCGGCCGGTGCACATGCAGACCCTGACCGGCGACGTCGAGCCGATTCCGCCGAAGGCGCGGATCTACTGACCGTATCGCGAAAGGTAGCCCCGCATGGCCGAGTTCACACTGCCCGCCAACTCCCGCTACACCAGCGTCCCCGGACGCGCCTACCCGGCGCCGGCGGGCGCGTCCAACGTCACCACCTTTCGCATCTACCGCTTCGATCCGGACACGCCCGCCAACCCGCGTATCGACAGCTACGGCATCGACCTCGACCACTGCGGGCCGATGGTTCTGGATGCGCTGCTGAAGATCAAGAACGAGGTCGACGCGACGCTGACGTTTCGCCGCTCCTGCCGCGAGGGCATTTGCGGCAGCTGCGCGATGAACATCGACGGCCTCAACACGCTCGCCTGCACCAAGGCGATCGCGGAGGTGAAGGGCGACGTGCGGATCTTCCCGCTGCCGCACCTGCCGGTCGTCAAGGATCTCGTGCCGGACCTGACCGAGTTCTACGCGCAGTACGCGGCGGTCAAGCCGTGGCTGCAGACGCGCACGCCCGCGCCGCCGGACCGCGAGCGCCTGCAAAGCAAGGAGGACCAGGAGCAGGTCGACCGGCCGTCGTCGTGCATCCTGTGCGCCTGCTGCTCGACGAGCTGCCCGAGCTACTGGTGGAACAGCGACCGCTTCCTTGGTCCCGCGGCGCTGCTGGCCGCGTATCGCTGGATCGTCGACTCGCGCGACGAGGCGACCGGCGAGCGGCTGGACCAACTGGACGACTCGTTCCGGTTGTATCGCTGCCACACCATCATGAACTGCACCGAAGCCTGCCCGAAGGACCTGAACCCGGCGCGGGCCATCGCCGAGATCAAGAAGCTGCTGCTCGAGCGGCAGCACTGAGGTCGGGCTTGACCGACGCCGACCCGGTCGAGGTGAGGCGCCTCCGCTGGCGCTGCCGCCGCGGCATGCGCGAGCTCGACGTGCTGCTGGCGGGGTATCTGGACCGGTGCTGGCCGAGCGCTCCGGCCGACCAGCGCGCGGCGTTCCGGGCGCTGCTGGAGCTGCCGGACCCGGAACTGGCCGCCCTCTGTTTCGGCCTGTCCGCGGCCCTGGAACCGGGGCTCCGTGCGGTGCTTGCCGAGCTCGGGGGCCGGAGCGAACTTTCGGCCGCCGGGGCAGTCTACCGAGGCGACTTCGGGCGCGAGCGGTGCCCGGAGCGTGACCTGTGACCGGCGAGCAGAGTGACCTGGCGCTGGTCGAACGGGTGCAGCGGGGGGATCGGTCGGCTTTTGACGTGCTGGTGCTGCGGTACCAGCACAAGGTGCTGAAGCTCGTCATGCGCTATGTTCGCGACGCCATGGAGGCCGAGGATGTGACCCAGGACGCCTTCCTCAAGGCATACCGGGCCTTACCATCCTTTCGCGGCGACAGCGCGTTCTATACCTGGCTGTACCGGATCGCGATCAACACTGCGAAGAACTCGCTGGTGTCGAGCAAGCGGCGTCCGATCGAATACGACCTCGACCTGCAGGATTCGGAGCAGTACCAGATGCACGCCCGGCTGAAGGACGACGAGACCCCGGAGAATCTCCTGCTGACCGACGAGATCCGCGCGACGGTCGATGGGGCGATGGCCGAGTTGCCCGAAGACCTGCGCACGGCGATCGTGCTGCGCGAGATCGACGGCCTGAGCTACGAGGACATCGCGGTCGCGATGGACTGCCCCGTGGGCACGGTTCGGTCGCGGATTTTCCGGGCCCGCGAGGCCATCGACCGCAGGCTGCGGCCGATCTTTGCGGGCGGCCTCGGCCGCCCGGAGGAATGACGTATGCTGCATCCCGCCCTCGCGATCCATTCGAGAGCCGCGCATGAGTGACGTTCTGAACGAACAGCTGTCGGCGCTGCTCGACGGCGAGCTGCCCCCGGAAGAGACGGCGTTGCTGCTGAAGCGCCTTGACCGCGAACCCGAGCTCGCGGCACGGCTCGCAAGCTACCGCCTGTGCGGGGCGGTACTGCGCGGCGGCGGTGGCGCCCGTGGCGACTTGGCGCGGCGCGTCAGCGCCGCCATCGCGGCCGAACCGCTGTCGCAACCGGGCGGGACCCGACGCCAGTGGCGTATGCCCGGCTGGGTGCGGTCGGCCGCTGGCCTCGCCGTCGCCGCCGGCGTCGGCATGGTCGGCGTACTGGTGCTGCAGCGTGGCGCCATGCTGGGCTCGCCGGTCCCGGTCCCGACGTTCGCCGACACGGCGCCGGTACGCGCGGCACCGGGCGCCGCTCCCGGACGGCCGAACGCGGGCAGCCGCGTCGCGAGCGAGCCGGCGAGCTACGTGACGCCGGCGATCCGGCCGGAACTCGGGACGATTTCCGGGGCGGCTCTGACGCATTATGTCGTGGCGCACTCGGAGGCCAGTTCGCCGCTCGCGGGGCGCAGCGTCCTGATCCACCTGATCGCCGACGAACCGGCCGGCGACACCGCAGCCCAATGAACGTCGTTCTGCCCGGAGCCGCGACGGTCGGCGCGTGGTTGGTCAGTGCGGCGACGCTGCTCGCGGCCCCCGCGCTTGCCGACGACGACGCGCGCCTTTGGCTCGCGGCGATGAACGAGGCGGTCGGCACCCGCAACTACCAGGGCGAGTTCCTGCATCTCGGCAACGGTCCGGTCGAGAAACTGCGCATCCTGCACCGCTTCAAGGACGGCCGCGTCACCGAACGGCTGGTCAGCCTGTCGCATGCCGGCCGCGAGATCATTCGCAATGGCTCGGAGCTGCAGTGCTATCTGCCGGACGAGCACCGCGTGCTGGTCGAGTCGCGCGCAGACCCGGGCACGCTGCTCGGCACGCTGCCGACCTTCGGCCCGGCGCTCGAGAGCACCTACCGGGTCCAGCTCGCCGGCCGCGCGCGCGTGATCGGCCGCAGCTCGCAGATCGTGGCCGTGATGCCGCGCGACGGCTGGCGGTTCGGCTACCGGCTCTGGATCGACGAAGAGACCAAGATTCCGCTGCGCACCGACCTGTGCGACGCGGACGGGCAGATGCTGGAGCAGGTCCTGTTCACCTCGCTGCAGGTCGGCGGCCCGCTGCCGGACTCCGCGTTCCGCCCCACCGTCGACGCGTCGCATTTCGCATGGGAGCGTCAGGAGGCCAGCACGGTGCGCGCCGGTGCAGGCGAGCTGCCGTGGCTGCTGACGCTTCCGCCCGGATTCAAGCTCAGCTCGTCCGGCGAGGAACGCCTGCCCGGCAGCGAGCAGGCGATCACCCATCTGGTCGTGTCCGACGGCCTGGCGTCGGTCTCGGTATTCATCGAAGGGCCGCCGGCGCCGCCGCGCCAGGCGACCGAGGGCACGGGCCGCGTCGGCTCCGCCTTCGCCTACTCGAAGGTCGTCGCCGGCCACGAGATAACGGCCGTCGGCGAGGTCCCGCCGCGGACCGTCGAGTTCATCGCCGCCGGCGTCGTGCCCGCGAAGCCGCTCACGGGCGCGCTCGGCATGTCGCTCGCAGCGCATTAGCGACGGTGAGCCGGCTGACGCTTTACTCGCGCGCCGGCTGCGCGCTGTGCGAGGAGTTGCTCGCCGAACTCGCGCCGTGGGCCGCGGCGCGCGGCGCAACGATCGACGTTCTCGACGTCGATGACGACCCGCTGACACGCCGCCGCTGGGGCCTGAAAATTCCGGTGTTGCTGATCGACGGCGAGACCGCCGCATGCGGCCGCCTCGACTGGGATGCGGTCGAACGCCTCTGGAGCGCGACCGGCCCGGCGTCGCCGCTCGACCGGCTGCTATAATCGCGCGGCTGTCCGGCCGCCGCCGGCAGGAGCCGACGCCCCGAATGCCGCCCATCCGCAATTTTTCGATCATCGCTCACGTCGACCATGGCAAATCCACGCTCGCCGACCGCCTGATCCAGCTCTGTGGTGGGCTCGAACAACGCGAGATGCAGGAGCAGGTCCTCGACTCGATGGACCTGGAACGCGAACGCGGCATCACGATCAAGGCGCAGAGCGTCACGCTGCGTTATCGCGCGCGTGATGGCGTCGACTACCAGCTCAACTTCATCGACACTCCCGGGCACGTCGACTTCTCGTACGAGGTGTCGCGCTCGCTGGCGGCCTGCGAGGGCGCGCTGCTCGTCGTCGACGCCGCCCAGGGCGTCGAGGCGCAGAGCGTCGCCAACTGCTACACGGCACTCGACCAGGGCCTCGAGGTGCTGCCCGTCATCAACAAGATTGACCTGCCATCGGCGGATCCGGCGCGCGTGATCGTCGAGATCGAGGAAATCATCGGCATCCAGGCCAGCGACGCCGTGCTGGTGTCCGCCAAGACCGGCGAGAACGTCGACCTGCTGCTGGAGGCAATCGTCGCCCGCATCCCGCCGCCGCGTGGCGATCCGGCTGCGCCGCTGCAGGCGCTGATCATCGATTCCTGGTTCGACAACTACGTCGGTGTCGTGTCGCTGGTGCGCGTCATGAACGGCCGCCTGCGGCGCGGCCAGAAGCTCCGCGTGTGGTCGACCGGCCGCGCGCACGAGTGCTCGCGCCTCGGCCGCTTCACGCCGAAGCGCGTCGACAGCGACGAGCTCGCGGCCGGCGAGGTCGGCTTCGTGATGGCCGGCATCAAGGAGATCGACGGCGCCCCGGTCGGCGACACGATCACGCTCGAGGCGGATCCGTGCAGCGCGCCGCTACCCGGCTTCAAGCGCATCCAGCCGCGCGTGTTCGCAGGGCTGTTCCCGGTGTCCACCGACGACTACGAGCAGTTCCGCGACGCGCTGCAAAAGCTCAAACTCAATGACTCGGCGCTGCAGTACGAGCCCGAGGTGTCGACCGCGCTCGGCTTCGGCTTCCGGATCGGTTTCCTCGGACTGCTGCACATGGAGATCGTCCAGGAGCGGCTGGAGCGCGAGTACAATCTCGACCTCGTCACCAGCGCGCCGACCGTCGTCTACGAGGTCGTCACCACCGACGGCGCGGTTGCCTTCGTTGACAACCCGTCGAAGTTGCCGCCGGTAGACCGCATCGAGGAGATGCGCGAGCCGATCATCACGGCCAACATCCTCGTGCCGCCGGAGCACGTCGGCGGCGTGCTGCAGCTGTGCACCGACAAGCGCGGCGTGCAGCGCAAGATGCTGTACGTCGGCAACCAGGTGTCGCTGCAGTACGAACTGCCGCTTGCGGACGTGGTGCTTGACTTCTTCGACCGGCTGAAGAGCGTCAGCCGCGGTTACGCCTCCTTTGACTACGAGTTCAACCGTTTTCAGGCGGCCAACCTGGTCCGGCTCGACGTGCTCATCAACGGCGACCGCGTTGACGCGCTGTCGCTGATCGTGCATCGCGACACGGCGTACCAGCGCGGCCGCGAGCTGGTCGACAAGATGCAGGAGCTGATTCCGCGGCAGATGTTCGAGGTCGCCATTCAGGCCGCCATCGGCAATCAGGTGGTGGCGCGCGCCACGGTCAAGGCCATGCGCAAGAACGTGCTCGCCAAGTGCTATGGAGGCGACGTCAGCCGCAAGCGCAAGTTGCTGGAGAAGCAGAAGGAAGGCAAGAAGCGCATGAAGCAGTTCGGGACGGTGGAGATCCCGCAGGAGGCCTTCCTGGCGGTGCTGCAGGTCGGCAAGAAGTAACCCCTTCGAAAGACTAACCACGGAACTCTCACGACATGCAGGTCATCTATGATTTTTCCCTTCTCCTCGTGGTGCTGGCGGCGCTCAGCGGCGCCATCTGGGGCGCCGACGCCTGGCTGTTCCGCCGCGCGCGTGGCGCGGGCGGCCGCGAGCCGGTGGTGGTCGAGTACGCACGCTCGTTCTTTCCGATCATACTGATCGTGCTGCTGATCCGCTCGTTCCTGTTCGAACCGTTCCGGATCCCCTCGGACTCGATGATGCCGACGCTGCTCGACGGCGACTTCATCTTCGTCAGCAAATTCAGCTACGGGCTGCGGCTGCCGGTCCTGAACACGCGCGTGCTGTCGGTCGGCCAGCCGGCGCGCGGCGACGTGATCGTGTTCCGCAAGCCGTCGGAGCCTTCGGTCAATTACATCAAGCGGCTGGTCGGCCTGCCGGGCGACCGCGTCGAAGTGCGCGGTGACGCCGTCTGGGTCAACGGCGTGGAGATGATGGCGCGCGACGCCGGCGCCTATACCGAGGATGCCTGCTACGAAAACTACCATCAAGGACTCGAGACGCTCGACGCGCGCCGGCACCGGATCATGTACTGCCCGGCCGAGCCGCACCGCGTCGAGGGCGCCTGCAGCCGCGGCCGCAACCTCTACCAGTGCGACGCGGACCCGCACCGGCCGGCCTCCCCGGCAAGCGACCCGTCGACGGTCGCGGGCGTGTTCAACGTGCCGCCCGGCTTCTACTTCTTCATGGGCGACAACCGCGACAACAGCGGCGACAGCCGCTTCCCGGAGCAGCTGGGCTACGTGCCGGAAGCGAACCTGATCGGCCGCGCCGTAGCCATCTGGATGAGTTTCGACCATTTCCCGGTGCCACGCTGGGGCCGGATCGGCATGGCGGTTCATTGATCTTGCGGAGGGGAGGCCACATGCAATTGAGTGCTGCGAGTCGCCGTCGCGAAGGCGGCGTCACCGTCCTCGGCGCCTTGATCCTGATCGCGTTCATCGGGCTGTTCCTGTACGCGGGCATACGGTTGACGCCGGCGTACCTCGAGTACATGAACGTCTCCAAGGCGCTCAATAGCCTTGCCACCCAGGTCGATGCCAGCGCCACGCCGGACCAGATCCGCCGCGCGCTCGAGAAGCAGTTCGACATCGACGACGTCCGGTCGCTCGACTGGCGCGACATCGAGCTCAGCAAGTCCGGCGGCACGTGGACGGTGCACGCCGCCTACGACGCGCACGCGCCCTACATCAGCAACGTCAGCTTCGCGGTGCATTTCGAAAAGACCGTGACCGTGGGGCCGTCGAGAGGACTGTGACGGCGACCGGCAACGCCGATCTCGACTGGCTCGCGGCCAGGGTCGGTTATGGCGCGCGCGACGCACGGCTGGTCGAGCGTGCGCTCACGCACCGCAGTGCCGCCGGCGCCGACAACGAGCGGCTCGAGTTCCTGGGCGACGCGGTGCTCTCGTTCCTGGTCGCGGAGCTGCTGTACCGGGAGTTCGCGACCGTGAGCGAGGGCGACCTGAGTCGCTTCCGGGCGGCGCTCGTGAGCGGCGAGACGCTCGCCGACGTCGCGGAGGCGATCGGCATCGGCGAGCGCCTGCGCCTCGGCCCCGGCGAGCTCAGGTCCGGCGGCTTTCGGCGCCGCTCGATCCTCGCCGACGCGCTCGAGGCGCTGCTCGGGGCGGTGTTCCTCGAGGGCGGCGTCGAGGCGGCGCGCGCCGTCATCGACCGTCACTGGCGCGCGCGCGTGGCGTCGCTGCACGACGCGCCGCCGCCGAAGGATCCGAAGACGCGGCTGCAGGAGTGGCTTCAGGCGCGCGCGCTGCCGCGGCCGAATTACACGGTCGAGGCCGTCAGCGGCGAGCCGCACGAGCAGACGTTTACCGTGCGCTGCGTGGTCGAATCGCCCGCCACGGTGGGCGAAGGCCGCGGCTCCAGCCGCCGCCGGGCCGAGCAGCTGGCGGCCGAGCAGGCGCTCGTCGCGATCGTCGCGCGCGAGGTCGCCACGTGAGCGTCGCGCCGCCGCACCGCGCCGGCTTCGTCGCGATCGTCGGCCGCCCGAATGTGGGCAAGTCGACGCTGCTGAATGCGCTGCTCGAGCGCAAGGTGAGCATCGTCTCGCCCAAGCCGCAGACCACCCGCCACCGGATCCTCGGCCTGCTGCACCGGCCGGGGCTGCAGATCGCGCTGGTGGACACGCCCGGGCTGCACAGCGGCGAGCGCCGCTTGCTGAACAGCGCGCTGAACCGGACGGCGGCGACCAGCCTCGCGGACGCCGATCTGGTCGCGTTCGTGGTCGAGGCGCTGCGCTTCACGGACGAGGACGCGCGCGTGCTCGAGCGCATCAAGGGCGCTGGCCGCCCGGCGGTGCTGGTCGTCAACAAGGTCGACCGGGTGCGGCCGCGCGCACGGCTGCTGCCGTTCATCGCCGAGCTGTCGGGCCGTCACCCGTTCCTCGAGGTCGTGCCCCTGTCGGCGCTTGCGCGCGACAACCTGGCGGGCCTCCCGGACGCGCTCGGCAGGCACCTGCCGGAATCGCCGCCGATGTTCCCGGCCGGGCAGGTCACGGACCGCTCGGAGCGCTTCCAGGCGAGCGAGATCATCCGCGAAAAGCTCACGCTGCGCGTGCAGCAGGAACTGCCGTACGGTCTCGCGGTCGAGGTCGAGCGCTTCGAGGACGGCGAGGACGGCCGGCTCGAGATCGGCGCGGTCATCTGGGTCGAGCGGGCGAGCCAGAAGGCGATCGTGATCGGCGCCGACGGGAGCCTGCTGAAGAGCGTCGGGCGCGCCGCCCGGCTCGACCTCAACCGGCTGTTCGGGCGGCGCATCCACCTCGAGCTCTGGGTCAAGGTCAAGGCGAACTGGGCCGACAGTGCCCGGGCACTGCGGGCGTTCGGCTATGAGGGGCAGTAGCCGGCCCGGCGGCGACAGGCTCATGACCGCAGCCCGACGCGTCCTGCTCGAACCCGCGTTCCTGCTGCACCAGCGGGACTGGCGGGATTCGAGCCGGATCATCGAGTTCCTGACCCGCGACCATGGCCGCGTCGCGCTGTTCGCCAAGGGCGTGCGGCGCCCCGACCGTGCCCTCGGCGCCTTGCTGCAACCGTTCGTGCCGCTCGCGGTGTCGTGGAGCGGGCCGGGCGACGGCGGCACCTTCACGGGAGTCGAGCTCGCCGCCAGCCCGCGCTCGCCCGCAGCGTCCTGCCTGATGAGCGCCTTCTACCTCAACGAGCTCGTGCTCAAGCTGCTCGGCCGCGAGGATCCGCACCCGGACGTGTTCGAGGCCTACGCCCAGGCGCTTGCCGGGCTCACGGACCCGGCCGACGAGCACCGTTCCCTGCGGCTGTTCGAGAAACGGCTGCTCGACGCGATCGGACTGGGGATCGACTACGCGCACCTGGCCGACGGCGGCGCCAGGGTCGACGCGGACACGTACTATCATGTAGACCCGCAGCGCGGAGTCGCCCCGGTCACCGTCGACGCCGGGCGGCCGGGCGCGTATCGCGGCACCGACCTGCTGTCGCTGGCCGGCGAGGATCTTGCGGACGCCGCAAGCCTCGCGGCGGCACGACGCCTGCTCGGGGCGGGACTCGCCGCCGCGCTCGACGGCCTCGAGCTGTCGAGCCGCCGCGTCGCGCACGCGATCCGCAGCCGGCGGGCCGCTGCAGAGGAGCCCTGAGATGACCCTGAACCCCTCCGGCGCGCGCGACCTCGCGCTCGGCGTCAACATCGACCACGTCGCGACCGTGCGCCAGGCGCGGCGCGCGCGGTTCCCGGATCCGCTGTTCGCGGCGCTGCTGGCCGAACAGGCCGGCGCCGACAGCATCACGCTGCATCTGCGCGAGGACCGGCGTCACATCCAGGACCACGACGTCGAGCGCTTCGCCGCCGCGCTGCAGACACGCATGAACCTCGAGATGGCGGCGCTGCCGGAGATGGTCGCGGTCGCGCGGCGGATCCGGCCGGCCGACGTCTGCCTGGTGCCCGAGCGGCGCGCCGAGGTGACCACCGAAGGCGGGCTCGACGTCGCTGCCGGCGGGCGCAGCCTCGCCGAGGCGGTCGCCGCGCTCGGCAGCGCGGGCATCCGCGTGTCGCTGTTCATCGACCCGGATCCGCGCCAGATCGAGGCGGCACTCGCGATCGGGGCCTCGGCCATCGAGCTGCACACCGGTGCCTACGCGGAGGCCGCCGCCGAGCGTCGCGCCGAGGAGCTGCACCGACTCGCGAGCGCGGCGCGCAGCGCCGCGGCCGCGGGGCTCATCGTCAACGCCGGTCATGGCCTCGACTACCACAACGTGCAGCCGGTGGCGGCGATCCCGGCGATTGCCGAGCTCAATATCGGCTTCGCGATCGTGGCGCGTGCCCTGTTCACCGGCCTGGATGCGGCGGTGCGCGAGATGAAGCGACTGATGCGCGAGGCGCGCGCGTGATATTCGGCATCGGCACCGACCTGGTCGCGATCGACCGGGTCGCCGCAACCTACCAGCGCTTCCAGCGCCACTTCGTCGAGCGGCTGCTGATGCCGGCCGAGCTCGAGCGCTTCGAGCGCCTCGCGGCGGGGGACCGCCGCCGCGTGCGGTTCCTGGCGCAGCGCTTCGCCGCCAAGGAAGCGATCGTCAAGGCGCTCGGCACCGGGTTCGGGCACGGCGTGTGGATTCGTGACTGCGGGGTCATCGCCAATGCCTGGGGCCGGCCCGAGGTGGTCTGGTCGGAGCGCGGCCGGCAGGTGGCGCAGGCGCTCGGCGCGGGCGCCGGGCACGTGACCCTGACCGACGAGGGCGGGTTCGTGGTCGCGGTCGCGGTGCTGGAGCGATCCGAGCGGCCTACCGGGGAGGCGTGATGCAGGCGGTCGAGGAGGCGCTGGTCGTCGACCTCAACCACGACGGCCGCGGCGTCGTGCGGCTCGCCGGCAAGGCCGTATTCGTGGCGGATGCGCTGCCTGGCGAGCGCATCGCGCTGCGGCGCCTGCGTCGGCGCGCGCGCCACGACGAGGCGCTGCTGGTCGAGGTGCTGACGCGTTCCGCGGCGCGCGTCGCGCCCGCCTGCGGCCATTTCGGCCGCTGCGGCGGCTGCGCGCTCCAGCACCTCGAACCCGCCGCGCAGCTCGAGTCCAAGCAGCGGCAACTCGCGAGCCAGCTCGAGCGCATCGGCCGCGTCCGGCCGGAGCGGCTGCTCGCGCCGCTGGCCGGGCCGGTCTACGGTTATCGGCGGCGCGCGCGGCTCGGCGTCCGCTGGCTCGCGAAGAGCGGCCGCGCCATCGTCGGCTTCCGCGAGCGCAGCTCGGCGCGGCTTGCCGACGTACGCGCCTGTGCAGTGCTGACGGCGCCGGTCGGCGCGCTGTGCGAGGCGCTCGCGGAGCTGATCGGCACGCTGTCGATCGCCGCGCGCATACCACAGCTCGAGGTTGCGGCCGGCGAGCGCGCGACGGCGCTGGTGCTGCGGGTGCTCGCGCCGCCGACGGCTGCCGACCTGGAGCGCCTGCATCAATTTGGCGAGCGTCACGCGCTGCACCTGTGGCTGCAGGACGGTGGCGCCGACAGCGCCGTGCCGCTCGCCGGGCCGGCGGCGCTGCTCGACTACCGGCTGCCGGAGTTCGGCGTACGGGTCGAGTTCGGTCCGCTCGACTTCGTGCAGGTGAACGGCGAGCTCAACCGATTGATGGTCGGCCGCGCGCTCGAGCTGCTTGCGCCGGAGGCGGGCGACTCGGTGCTCGACCTGTACTGCGGCATCGGCAATTTCACGCTGCCGCTTGCGCGCCGTGCGGCCCGCGTGCTCGGCGTCGAGGGCGAGCTCGGGCTCGTCCGGCGAGCGCGCCACAATGCGGCACTGAACGGCATCGACAACGCACGCTTCGCGGTCGCCAACCTCGACGCGCCGCAGGCCGAGGCCTGGGCGCGCGAGCGCTACGACCGCGTGCTGCTCGACCCGCCGCGCGCCGGTGCCGCCGGCGTGCTGCCGCTGATCGCCGCCAGCGACGCCCGTCGCGTCGTGTATATTTCGTGCCATGCCGCGAGCCTGGCGCGGGATGCCGGCAGCCTGGTGCACGAGCACGGCTTCCGGTTCTTGGCGGCGGGGGTCATGGACATGTTTCCGCACACGGCACACGTCGAGTCGCTCGCACTGTTCGAGCGCGACGCATGACGCTCGGCTGCCTGATGGTGGACGTCGCCGGCCGCGCGCTGCTGCCCGAGGACCGCGAGCTGCTCGAGCACCCGCTGGTTGGCGGCGTGATCCTGTTTAGCCGCAACTACGACAGCCCGGCGCAGCTCGCAGCGCTGACCGCCGAGGTCCGCGCGCTGCGCACGCCGCGGCTGCTGGTGGCGGCTGACCACGAGGGCGGCCGGGTGCAGCGCTTCCGCCCGGACTTCACGCTACTGCCGCCCATGCGACGACTCGGGCGCGAGTACGACATGGACGCTGCGCGCGGCCGCGAGCTGGCACGCGAGGCGGGCTGGGTGCTGGCCGCCGAGCTGCGTGCGCTCGGGCTCGACCTGGCCTTCGCGCCGGTCGTCGACCTGGAGTACGGCGTCAGCACGGTGATTGGCGACCGCGCCTTTCACGCCGAGGCCGACGCCGTCGCGCTGCTCGCCGGCGCGTTGATGGCGGGCATGCGCGACGCCGGCATGAGCGCGACCGCAAAGCACTTCCCGGGACACGGCGCGGTGGTCGCGGACTCGCACGTCGCGCTGCCGGTCGACCGGCGCCGCTTCGAGGACCTGACGCCCGACCTGACGCCGTACCGGCGGCTGATCGCGAATGGGCTGCCGTCGGTGATGATGGCGCACGTCGTCTACCCGGAGGTCGACGCGTTGCCTGCCAGCCTGTCGCGGCGCTGGGTCGGCGACATCCTGCGTGGCGACCTCGACTTCCGCGGCGCCGTATTTACCGACGACCTCAGCATGGCCGGCGCCGCGGCCTTCGGCGGCGTGCTGGAGCGCGCCCGTCTCGCGCTCGAGGCCGGCTGCGACATGCTGCTCGTGTGTAACTCGCGGCCGGCCGTGCAGCAGCTGCTCGAGCGGCTCGAGGCCCGACCGGGCCCGGTGTCGGCGCTGCGCCTGGCGCGGCTGCACGGGCGCGACCCGGCACCGGAGCTCGCCACGCCCGAGCTGCTGCGGGCCTCGGCACGCTGGCGGCGCGCCCATGCAACGCTTGCGCGGGCACGCGACGAGCGCCCGGAACTCTGGCTCAACGGGGAGGCGTCGTGACGTTGTCCGAGCCGGTGACGCTGGCGCTGCTCGACCACCTGTCGGAAGCCATCGCGCTGATCGACGTGCGCGACCCGGAGCTGCCGGTCGTGTTCGTCAACCGGGCGCTCGCCGAGCTGCGCGGCCAGACGGCGGAGGAGCTGCGCCGCGCGGGTCTCGCCGGACTGATCGGTGGCGGCGACACGGCGCTGCTGGCGGCGTCGGCGGCGACGCTCGCGTGCGGGCGGTCGCTCGCGCTGCAGGCGACCGGACTCGAGGGCGCAGCCGGACCGCTCGTGGTCGATATCCGCTTCGAGCCGCTGCGGGACGCGGCGGGAGTCGTGACGCACGCGGTCGCGATCCACGCCCAGCGCGCCGATCTGCCGGCTCGCGATCGGGAACCGGCGACGCAGCCGCTGCTGCGGCGCGATGACCGTCTGACCGGGCTGCGCCACATCGAGTTTTTCCACGAGCTGTTCCGGAGGGACTTTGCGATCGCGCAGCGCGAAGGCCGCCAGCTCGCGCTCTACGTCGCGGACATCGACGCGCTCGGCACCTACAACGACACGTTCGGCCGCCAGGCCGGGGACACCGTGATCCGGCGCGTCGGCAGGGCACTGGTCGGCACGATGCGGCGCGCCAGCGACCTGCTCGCGCGCGTCGACGGGGGACGGTTCGTCGCGGTTTCGGTCGGCATGGACGAGGCGCACTCGCTGCGCCACGGCGAGACGCTGGCCGCAAGGGTGCGCGACCTCAAGTTGCACCATCCGCGCTCGCCGATCGCCCGCTATGTCACGGTCAGCGTCGGCGTCACGGACCTCGTGCCGGGCCACAATTCGACGCCGGAGCAGATGCTGGCATCGGCGCTGCGCGCCCTCGACGCGGCGCGTGCCGCCGGCCGCAATCGGGTCGCAACCGTCGTCGACGGACCGGGCTAGGGCCGACTCAGTCGGCGCCGGGCGTGCCGCGCGACGGGGTCACCTGGGCGATGATGCCGAAGGCGGGCTGATCGAAGTAGTGCCGCTCGCCGAACTTGATGCGCCGTTTCTCGCGCAGCCCGAACGCCTCGCCGGGGCCCGCCAGGTAGTCGACGTCGACGCTGAGCAGCAGCACCTGGCTGCGTTGCAGGGCGATCGAGCCCGCGAGCGGCGTGCCCTCGCGCAGCAGGTCCTCGAGGCGGGCCGTCGTGCGGCCGTTCGGCGGCACGATCGCGGCCCAGGCCGTGTGGGCCAGCAGCGGGTAGTTGCGCCGCGTGAGCGCCTGCTCGACGGCTCCCAGCTGCCACTGATGTTCGGGCAGGAGCTCGATCCGGCCGGCGATCGGCGACACGCTCGGAAGCGCAGCGGCCGGGGCGGGCTTCGGCAGCGGGCCCGGCTGCCGGAAGACGAGGATCTCGACCAGGTAGCGGGCGCTGCCAGGCGGCGCGTCGGCGCGTACCGGCGCTACGGCGCCGGCCGCGAGCGCGAGCAGGACGGCGCGGCGAGTCACGGGCGCAATCATCGGACGAGTTTACCCGAAGCACCCACGGCGAGCGCGGCGAGCAGCTCGTCCGCGACGCGGAAGCGCTCGGCGGGCGCCTCGGCCCGCCGCGTGAATCGCAGCCGCGTCGGTCCGTCAAGCCGGTAGCTGCGCGCCTCCTTCTGCACCAGCTTGAGCACGGCCGCGGGCTCGACGCAGTGGCTGCTGCCGAAGTCGACCAGGCCGCCGAGCGGGCCGACGTCGAGCCTGAGCAGGCCGAGCGCGGCCGCGCGCAGTTTGAGGCGCGCGATGCGGTACAGGTTCTCGGTCGGCGCCGCCAGCGGCCCGAAGCGATCGACCATCTCGGCGGCGAGCTCGTCGAGCGCCTCGTCGTCGGCGGCCGCTGCGATGCGCTTGTAGAGCACGAGGCGCAGGTGCACGTCCGCCAGGTAGTCGTCGGGGATCAGCGCCGGCACGCGCAGGTCGAGCTCCGGGCCCGAATGCAGCGGCCCCTCCAGGTCCGGCTCCCGTCCGGACTTGAGCGCCTTGACCGCACGCTCGAGCAGTTCGAGGTACAGCGTGAAGCCGATCTCGGTGATCTGCCCGCTCTGTTCGTCGCCGAGCAGCTCTCCGGCACCGCGGATCTCGAGGTCGTGGGTCGCGAGCGCGAAGCCGGCACCGAGCTCCTCGAGCGACTCGATGGCCTCGAGGCGCTTGACTGCATCGCCGGCCAGCGCGGCCTTTGGCGGCGCGAGCAGGTAGGCAAAGGCACGGTGGTGGGAGCGACCAACGCGGCCCCGCATCTGGTGCAGCTGTGCGAGCCCGAAGCGGTCGGCGCGGTCGATGATGATCGTGTTGGCGGTCGGCACGTCGATGCCCGACTCGATGATCGTCGTGCAGACCAGCACGTTGAAGCGCCGGTGGTAGAAGTCGAGCATCAGCCGTTCGAGTTCGCGTTCGCGCATCTGGCCGTGGCCGACCCGCACGTCGGCCTCCGGCACCAGCGTGCGCAGCTCGGCGGCGCGCTGCTCGATCGACTCGACCGCGTTGTGGACGAAATAGATCTGGCCGCCGCGGCGGACCTCGCGCAGGATCGCCTCGCGGACTGTGGCCGCGTTCCACTCGAGCACGAAGGTCTGCACGGCCAGCCGTTCGGCCGGCGGCGTCGTGATCAGCGACAGGTCGCGCAGGCCGCCGAGCGACATGTTCAGCGTGCGCGGGATCGGTGTCGCGGTCAGCGTCAGCACGTCGACGTCGGCGCGCAGTGCCTTCAGTCGCTCCTTGTCGCGGACGCCGAAGCGGTGTTCCTCGTCGATGATGACGAGGCCGAGGCGCGCGAAGGTCACGCCCGCCTGCAGCAGCCGATGGGTGGCGACGACGATGTCGACCGTGCCGCCGGCCAGGCCGGCCATGACAGCGCGCGCCTCGCGGCCGGAGCGGAACCGCGACAGACTCTCGATGCGGACCGGCCAGTCGGCCATCCGGTCGGTGAACGTCTGCTGGTGCTGCTGGGCGAGCAGCGTGGTCGGCACCAGCACCGCGACCTGCCTCCCTGCCTGCACGGCCGCGAATGCCGCCCGCATCGCGACCTCGGTCTTGCCGAAACCGACGTCACCGCAGACGACCCGGTCCATGGGCTTCGCGGTCGCGAGGTCGGCGAGCACCGCGCGGATGGCCTCGTGCTGGTCGTGCGTCTCGTCGAAGGGGAACGCGGCCTCGAAGGCGGCGAAGTCGCTCACGTCGGGCACCATCGCGGTGCCGGTGCGCGCGGCGCGCCGGGCGTACAGGTCCAGCAGCTCGGCCGCGACGTCGCGGATGCGCTCCGCCGCGCGGCGGCGCGCGCGCTGCCACTCGCTGCCGCCGAGCTTGTGCAGCGGCGCATTCTCGGGCGGGCCGCCGCTGTAGCGTGTGACGCGCCCGAGCGCCATGATCGGCACGTACAGGCGGTCGCCACCCAGGTACTCGATGACCAGGAACTCCTGCGGCGCGCCGTCGACATCGAGGGTCTTGAGGCCCTGGTAGCGGCCGACGCCGTGGTCCTCGTGCACGACCGGTGCGCCGGCGGTCAGGTCGTTGAGGTCGCGCAGGATCTGTTCCGGATCGCGCTCGGCGCGGCGCCGGCGGCGCTCCTGCCGGGCGCGCTCGCCGTAGAGCTGTTCCTCCGTGACGATCGCGAGACCCGCGGCCGGCACCAGCAGCCCGCCGACGCTGCCGGCTACCGTGATCGCAAGCGGCGCAGCGCCGTCGGCGAACTCGCGCCAGCCGGCCACCGCCTGCGGAAAACGCTGGTGACGGTGCAGCAGTTCGAGCAGCAGCTCGCGCCGGCCGGCGGATTCCGCCGCGAGCAGTACGCGGCCGGCGAAGCCGTCGACGAACGCGAGCAGCGCCGCGGCGGGCGGCTCGCGGTGCCGGTCGAGCCGCAGCGCCGGCGGCGGGTCGGTGGCGAAGTTCCGGAACGGCAGCCCGGCCTCGCCCGCCGCAACCGGCTCGACCTTGACCGCATCGGCGCGGATGCGCTCGAGCCCGGCACGGCGCGCGGCGAGCTCTGCGGCCGGCAGGAACACCTCGGCGGGCTCGAGCAGCGGCCGTTCCAGATCGTGGCGACGCTGCTCGTGGCGGGCGACGATGTCGCCCCAGACGCGCGCGGCCGCGGCCGGGACGTCGCCGGAGTCGATTGTTAGCGTGCCGGCCGGGAGGTAGTCGAACAGCGTCGCCAGCGCGTCGAAGCACAATGGCAGGTAGTACTCGATGCCGCCGACCGGCAGGCCCTGGCTGACGCTCTTGTAGATCTGCGAGCGCGTGGCGTCGCCCTCGAATCGCTGCCGGTAGCGGCGACGGAAGTCGCGGATCGCCTCGGGCGTCAGCCCGAACTCGCGCGCCGGCAGCAGCCGGATGCGCTCGAGACGCGCACCCGAACGCTGCGTCTCGAAGTCGAAAACCCGGATGCTGTCGATGTCGGCGTCGAAGAGGTCGAGCCGGTAGGGCTCCGGCGCACCCATCGGCCACAGGTCGATCAGCGAGCCGCGGCTGGCGTACTCGCCGGGCGCCGCAACCTGGGTCACCGCGGCGTAGCCGGCGGCGGCGAGGCGCGCGCGGAACGGGCCGAGCTCGAGCCGCTCGCCGGCCGCGACCATCAACGTGTGGCCAGCGACATAGCTCGGCGGTGGCAACCGCATCGACAGCGCCTCGACCGCCACCACCAGCACGCCCTGCGCCATCGCCGGCAGCGCCGCGAGCGTCGCCAGGCGCCGCGAGGTGATGTCCGGGTGCGGTGAGAAGACGTCGTACGGCAGCGTCTCGTAGTCTGGCAGCGCCAGCACCGGCAGCCCGGCCGGTGCGAAGAAGCCGAGCTCCTCTGCCAGGCGTTCCGCCTCGCGGGCGCTCGCCGCCGTGACCAGCACCGGCGCGGCGCGGGCGAGCGCGGCCTCGACGATCGCGAGCGGCAACGCGCTGCCGTACAGCTCGCCCCAGAGCACCACGGGGCTCGCGTCGCACGGCAGCAGTGGATCCAGGACGGGCGGCACGGGAAGCGTCTCGGCAGGCGTGGCTACGGGGCGCCCGGCGGCGCCGGGCGTAGCCCGGAGCCGGGGCAGGCGGGAGGCGAGAGGATACCGAGCGCGGGGCGCCCCGTAACGACCCGTGCGGCAGCCCCGCGCGCGGGCGGGCGGATCAGCCCGCGGCGGGCTGGCGCAGCACCGCGTGGATGACGCGGTCGTACTCGAAGAACACGACGACCCCCGGATAGTCCCAGCGCGTGATCGGCGGCTTGCCGACCGCCGGATAGCGGCTGGCCGGCGCGCCGTAGTGCGCCTCGACGACCGTCATGCGCATGCCGCGCTCCGGCCGGTCGCCGGACGCGGCCTCGTCCGCCGCGCGGGCGGCAAACGCCGTCGCGCCCAGCAGCACGGCGGCCGTTGCGAGAGCGAAGACCCTGTACTTCGGATGCATGGCGGCACCTCCACGGCAAAATATAGCACTGCCACGAGCCGCCGACCTGCCGGAACGGCGCCGGACCATGACGCGGTTCGCAGTTCCGCGCGGCCGTGCTCTAATCGCGCCATGCTGCTGCCGCTTGAGATGTTCGTCGCGCTGCGCTGGGTGCGCTCGCGCGAGGCCGGGCCATTCGTCTCGTTCATCAGCTGGGTGTCGCTGCTTGGCGTCGCGCTCGGCGTCACGGCGCTGATCACGATCCTGTCGGTCATGAACGGCTTCGAGGCCGAACTCCGCGACCGCCTGCTGAGTCTCGCCGCACACGCCACGATCGTGCGCGTAGACGGCGCCGCGCTCGACGGCGAGGCCATCCTGGCGCGCGCCCGGTCGGCGCCCGGCGTGCAGGGCGCCGCGCCGTTCATCGAGCTGCAGGGCTTGCTGGTCGGCGGCGCGGAGATGTCCGCGGCGACCTTGCGCGGCATCGACCCGGCCCGCGAGTCGTCGGTGACCCAGATCGACCGCGCCCTCGTCAGCGGCGCGCTGACCGACCTGGCCGCCGGCGCCAATCGCATCGTGCTCGGCCGCGCGCTGGCCTTCCGGCTGCGGGTCGCGGTCGGCGACGAGGTTACCGTAATCGTGCCGGCCGCGAGCGCGGACGGCGAACTCGTGCCGCGGATCCGCGCGTTCACGGTAGCCGGCATCTTCGAGGTCGGCCTGCAGGACCACGACAGCGTGCTCGCGCTCGGCGCGCTCGAGGATGTGCGGGCGCTCGCCGGACGCAGCGGCGCAACCGGCGTGCGACTCCGCTACCAGGACGTGTTCGCGGCGCCGGCGGCGGCGCAGCGGCTTGCCGCGAGCCTCGGCCCCGCGTTCGCCGCACGCGACTGGACGCTCGAGAACGCGAGCTACTTCCGCGCGATCCGCATCGAGAAGACGATGATGACGCTGATCCTGCTGCTGGTGGTCGCGGTCGCCGCGTTCAACATCGTCGCGATGCTGGTCATGGTGGTGCGCGCCAAGCGCACCGACATCGCGATCCTGCGCACGCTCGGCGTCGCGCCGCGCGGCATCATCGGCGTATTCCTGACCGAGGGCATCGCGATCGGCTGGGCCGGCGCGCTGCTCGGCGTCGCCGCCGGACTGGCGCTCGCGTACAACGTCGAGCGGGTCGTGCCGTGGCTCGAGCGCACCTTCGGCTTCCAGGTGTTCGACGTGGACGTCTACTACGTCACCCGGATCCCATCGCTTGTCGAGCCGACCGATGTCGTCGTGGTTGCGGTCACGGCGCTGGCGCTGACGCTGCTGGCGACGGTTTATCCGGCGCTGCGCGCGGCGCGCACCGAGCCCGCCGACGTGCTGCGCTACGAATGAGCCGCGGCCCCATGCTCGAGTGGCGGATCGCCGCGCGCTACCTGCGGGCGCGCACGGACAACCGCTTCCTGTCGTTCATCAGCGTGGTCGGCGCGCTCGGCGTCGCGATCGGCGTGGCGGTGCTGCTGGTCGTGCTCGCCGTCATGAACGGCTTCGAGAGCGAGCTGCGCGAGCGCATTCTCTCGGTCGCCTCGCACGCGACGCTCGCCGGCCTCGACGGGCCGCTCGAGGACTGGCGCACGCTTGCGGCGCGGGTCGCGAAGGAGCCTAACGTGCAGGCGGTCGCGCCGTACGTCGAGGAGCGGGTGCTGCTGGCGCACCACGAGCGGGTCAGCGGCGCGCTGGTGCGCGGCGTGCTGCCGGACGCGGAGGCGCAGGTCGGCAGCATCGCCGGGCGCATCCGCAGCGGCAGCCTCGCGAGCCTGGTGCCGGGCAGCTATCGCGTGCTGCTCGGCACGGCGCTGGCGGCGGAACTCGGCGTGCGACCGGGCGACACGCTGGTCATGGCGGCGTCGCGCGGCACGGCGACCCCGGCCGGCGTCGTGCCACGGGTGCGCCGCTTCACGGTCGCAGGCATCATCGATTCCGGGCTCTACGAGTTCGACCGCAACGTGGCGCTGGTGCCGCTGGCCGACGCCGCGTTGCTGTTCCGGCTCGGCAGCGGCATCACCGGCCTGCGCCTGCGCCTCGACCAGCCGTTCGCCGCCGGGCGCATCGTCCACCGGGTCGCGGTCGACCTCGGCGGTGGCTTCTACATCGGCGACTGGAGCCGCGAACATGCCAATTTCTTCCGCTCGATCGCGACCACCAAGTCGATCATGTTCGTGCTGCTGCTGCTCGTCATGGGCGTCGCCGCGTTCAACATCGTGGCGACGCTCGTGATGCTGGTCCGCGAGAAGCAGTCCGACATCGCGATCCTGCGCACGCTCGGCCTCTCGCCGCGGAGCCTGGTCGGCATCTTCGTGCTGCAAGGCACGGCGATCGGCGCGCTCGGCGCAGTCGCCGGCCTCGGGCTCGGCCTGCTGCTGGCCTGGAACCTCTCAGCGCTCGTGCATTTCCTCGAGTTGCTGCTCGGCACCTCGCTGGTCGACCCGCGCGTCTACCTGCTCGACGAGCTGCCGGCGGTGGTGACCCGGGCGGACGCCGTGCGCATCTGCGGCACGGCCTTTGCGCTCGCCTGCCTGTCGACGTTGTACCCGGCATTCCAGGCCGCCCGCACCCAGCCGGCGGAGGCTTTGCGCCATGACTGAGGCCCGCGACGCCGGACCGGTGCTGCAGGCGCGCGCCCTCGTCAAGGAGTTCCGGCAGGGTCCGGTGCTGCTCCGGGTGCTGGCCGGCGTCGACTTCGCGGTGGCCCGCGGCGAGCGGGTCGCCATCGTCGGCAGCTCGGGCTCGGGCAAGACCACGCTGCTGCAGCTGCTCGGCGGCCTCGACCTGCCGACCGCCGGCGAGGTCGAGATCGACGGCGAGGCCATGCACCGGCTCGATGATGCGGCCCGCGGCAACCTGCGCAACCGCGCGGTCGGCTTCGTCTACCAGTTCCACCACCTGCTGCCGGAGTTCACCGCGCTCGAAAACGTCGCCATGCCGCTGCTGGTGCGACGCACGAAGAGCGGCATTGCCTTCGCGACCGCCCGGGCGCTGCTCGCGCGGGTCGGCCTCAGCGAGCGGCTGGAACACCGGCCGGCGCAGCTGTCCGGCGGCGAGCGGCAGCGGGCGGCGGTGGCGCGGGCGCTCGTCACGCGCCCGCCGCTCGTGCTCGCGGACGAGCCGACCGGCAACCTCGACGGCGCGAACGCGGCGCAGGTGTTCGACCTGATGCTCGAGCTTAACCGTGAGTTCGGGTCGAGCCTGGTCATCGTGACGCACGACGAGCGGCTCGCCGCCCGGCTGGACCGGGTGGTCGTGCTCGCCGAAGGCCTGCTGCACGCGCGCACCGGCTGAGGGGCTGCCCGCGCGGACGCAAGCTGCAGTATAGTCAGGTGCTTACGCGATACGGAGGCCGGAACGCGCGATGTGGGAAATCATCAAGGCCGGCGGGCCGGTCATGTGGCCGATCATCGGACTGTCGATCACGGCCGCGGCCATCCTGCTCGAGCGGCTGTGGAGCCTGCAGGAGCGGCGCGTCATACCGGCCGAGCTCACGGCCAAGGTCTGGCGGCTGGTCGAGGCCGGCCAGCTGACCGACAAACACGTCGCCGCGCTGTCGCAGAACTCGGGGCTCGGCCAGATCCTCGCGGCCGGGCTCGCCAACCGCGATCGCGGCCGCGAGTACATCAAGGAGGCGATCGAGGACACCGGCCGGCACGTGGTGCACGAGCTCGAGCGCTTCCTGAACATGCTCGGCACGATCGCCGCGGTCTCGCCGCTGCTCGGCCTGCTCGGCACCGTCATCGGCATCATCGCTGCGTTCAGCGCCATCACGCACCAGGGCGTCGGCGACCCGAAGGTGCTGTCGGGAGGCATCGGCCAGGCGCTGATCACGACGGCGGCCGGGCTGATCGTCGCGATACCGTCGCTGATGGGCTACCGCTACCTGCGCGGCCGGGTCGACCAGCTGGTGATCGCGATGGAGAAGGAGGCGCTGAAGCTGGTGCAGGCGCTCGACCGGCACCGCGCCTGCGATCCGCTGCTGGAGCATGAACGGCTCGGCGCGCCACCGTCGGTGAGCGCGGCATGAAGTTTGGCCGGCAACGCGACCTCGACCCGGAGATAAACGTCACCTCGCTAATCGACGTCGTGCTGCTGCTGGTGATGTTCTTCATGGTCTCGACCAGCTTCGTGCAGGACGGCCGGCTGCGCGTGCGCCTGCCCGAGTCGAGCGCGCTGCCCGAGCGGCGACCGGTCGACGCGGTCACGATCCTGATCGCGGCCGACGGCGGCTACCGCGTCAATGACCGGGCGCTGGTCAATCGCAGCCCCGAGACGCTGCGCGCCGCGCTCGAGCAGATGCGCGGCGCGGCGGGCGGCCAGGCACTGACGATCCGCGCCGACGCACGCGCCACGCACCAGGCGGTCGTGACCGCGATGGACATCGCCGGCCGCGTCGGCTTCGCGCAGGTCAACATCGCGACCGTTAACCAGCAGCCGGGTGGCTGAAGCGGCCGTGCCGAGCCCGCCGCGCGAGGACTCGCCGCTCGCGATCTACGGCCGGCTGCTGGCCTACGCGCGGCCGCACTGGGCGATGTTCCTGCTGGGCGTGCTCGGCATGGCGATGTTCGCGTCGGTCGACACCGGCTACGCGTACCTCGTCAAGCAGTTCCTCGACGGCGCCTTCGTCGAGCGCAACCGCGCGATGCTGATCTACGTGCCACTCGGGATCCTGATCCTGTTCGCGGTGCGCGGCGTCGGCGACTACCTGTCGGTGTATGCGCCCGGCTGGGTCGGCCGGCAGATCGTCAAGCAGCTGCGGGCCGAGCTGTTCCGCCACTACCTGGACCTGCCGACCGCGTTCTACGACCGCAACTCCTCGGCCGAGCTACTCTCGAAGCTGACCTACAACACCGAGCTGGTCGCGGAGGCGGCCACCAACTCGGTGACGGTCCTGATCCGCGACACGCTGACGATCGCGGGCCTGCTCGCCTGGCTGCTCTGGCTCAACTGGCAGCTGACCGCGTTCGCACTGCTGGTGGCGCCGCTGATCGTGGTGCTGATCCAGGGCATCAACCGCGCCTTCCGCCGCTACTCGGCCCGCATCCAGAACTCGATGGGCGACGTCACGCGCGTCGCCAAGGAGGCTATCGATGGCCAACGGCTGATCAAGGTGTTCAATGCCCAGGACTTCGAGGCGCGGGCCTTCGAGACCGTCATCGAGGACAACCGTTTCCAGCACATGAAACTGCTGCGGGCGCGCGCGGTTTCAAGCCCGGTGGTGCAGATGATCGCGGCCATCGCGCTCGCGGGCGTGCTCTACGTCGCGATCAAGCGCGTGCTGACCCAGGGCCTGACGATCGGTGAGTTCATTTCGTTCCTCGGCGCCTTGCTGCTGCTGACGGCACCGCTGCGGCGACTGGTCGGCGTGTTCGGGCCGCTGCAGCAGGGCATCGCGGCCGGGCGCAGCGTGTTTGCACTGCTCGACGAGCCGGCGGAGCCTGCCGGCGGCGGCCGCCAGCTCGTTCGGGCGCAGGGCGAGGTCGAGTTCCGCGCGGTCGAGTTCACCTATCCGGCGAAGGCGCCGGCGCTGCGCGGCGTATCGTTCCGCGCCGCCGCCGGCGAGACGGTGGCGATCGTCGGCCGATCCGGCAGCGGCAAGTCGACGCTCGTCAGCCTGGTACCGCGCTTCTACCCCGCGAGCGCCGGCCACGTGCTGGTCGACGGCGTCGACGTCGGCGAGTACGCGCTCGCGGCGCTGCGTGCCAACGTCAGCCTCGTCAGCCAGGACGTGGTACTGATGAACGGCAGCATTCGCGACAACATCGTCTTCAGCACCGCGGCTGCGACAGCGGCGGCAACCGAGCGGGCGGCGCGGGCGGCCCACGTGCTCGAGTTCACCGACCAGCTGCCGGACGGGCTCGACACCCAGGTCGGCGACCGCGGCCTGCTGCTGTCCGGCGGCCAGCGGCAGCGGATCGCGATCGCACGGGCGCTGCTCAAGGACGCGCCGATCCTGATCCTCGACGAGGCGACGAGCGCGCTTGATACCGAGTCCGAACGCATCATCCAGGATGCGCTCGACGGACTGATGCAGAACCGCACGACGCTGGTGATCGCTCACCGGCTGTCGACGGTCGAGCACGCGGACCGGATCGTGGTGCTCGAGGACGGGCGGCTGGTGGAGAGCGGCTCGCACGCCAAGTTGCTCGCGGGCGGCGGCGTGTACGCATCCCTCTACCGGATGCAGTTCAACGCCTGACCATGCGTGCCTGGCTCGAGCGTGTCTGGTACGGGGATGGCGCGGGCGGCGCCTGGCTGCTGCCGCTGGCCGCGCTGTTCGGCGTGGTCGTGCGGCTGCGCCGCGACGCGTTCCGGGCCGGCTGGCTCGCGAGCGCCCATCCCGGCCGGCCGGTGGTCGTGATCGGCAACCTGACGGTCGGCGGCAGCGGCAAGACGCCGCTGACGGTCTGGCTCGCTACGGCGCTCGCCGGCCGCGGTCTCAAGGTCGGTATCGTCAGCCGCGGCCATGGCGGCCGCGCCATCGGGCCGGTGGCGGTCACGGCCGCGAGCGAGCCTGCGCTCGTCGGCGACGAGCCGGTATTGCTTGCCCGGCGCACCACCGCGCGCGTCGTCGTCGCGCGCGACCGCCTGGCGGCGGCCCGCGAGCTCGCGGCCGAGGTCGACGTGATCCTGGCCGACGACGGCCTGCAGCACTACCGGCTCGCGCGCGACCTGGAAATCGTCGTCGTGGACGGCCGGCGGCGTTTTGGCAACGGCCGGCTGCTGCCGGCCGGCCCGCTGCGCGAGCCGGTCTGGCGCGCGCGCGAGGCCGGTGCCGTCGTCGCCAACGGCGGCGCGGCAGCCGCGGGCGAACTCGCGATGACGCTTGCGGCCGACGCGGTGGTCGCACTCGCCGGCGGCGAGCGCCGGCCGCTCGGCAGCTTTCGCGGTCGCCAGGTGCACGCGGTCGCCGGCATTGGCGACCCGGGGCGGTTTTTCGAGACTCTGGAGGCCGCCGGCGTCAAACCAATCCCCCATCCGCTGCCCGACCATGCCCGGATGACGGCCGCGGACGTCACCTTCGGCGATTCGCTGCCGGTACTGATGACGGAGAAGGATGCCGTAAAATGCCGCTCGTTCCCGGCCGGCCGGCTCCACTACCTCGAAGTCAGTGCCGGTTTCGGCCCGCGGGACGCCGAGGACCTGCTCGCGCGGGTGCTCGCCTGCATCCCGCCCTCCTGAGGACGATCCATGGACTCAAAGCTGCTCGACATACTCGCCTGTCCGGTCTGCAAGGGACCGCTGACGCACTGCCGCTCGACCGCGGAGCTTGTCTGCCGCTTCAATCGGCTCGGGTACCCGATCAGGGACGACATTCCGGTGCTGCTCGAGGAGGAGGCGCGGCGCCTCGCCGCCGACGACCCGGCGCTCGCCGGATGAGCTTTCGCGTCATCATTCCGGCGCGCTACGGCTCGACCCGGCTACCGGGCAAGCCGCTGCGGCTGATCGCCGGCCGGCCGTTGATCGAGCATGTGTACACGCGCGCGCGCGCCTCGGGCGCGTCCGAAGTGATCGTCGCGACCGACGACGTGCGGATCGCGAGCGCCTGCGAGCAGTTCGGCGCCGACGTCGTGCTGACGGACACGGCGCACGCCTCGGGCACCGACCGGATCGCCGAAGTGGTGCGGCGGCGCGGCCTTCCGGAACACGACGTGATCGTCAATGTCCAGGGCGACGAACCACTGCTGCCGCCGGCGAACGTCGCGCAGGTCGCCAGGCTGCTCGAGCAGAACCCGCTGGCGGCCGTTGCCACGCTCGCGACCGCGATCGAGGGGCTGGACGAGCTCGACGACCCGAATGTCGTCAAGGTCGTTCGGGCCGGAGATGGATCGGCGCTCTACTTCAGCCGAGCGGCGATTCCGTGGCAACGCGACGCGGCGACCCGTGGCGCCGCGGATCGCGGGCGGCTCGCGCTCGCGCTGCGCCATATCGGGCTTTACGCCTACCGGGCCGGTGCGCTGCGCAGCCTCGCCGCGCTGCTGCCGACCGAGCTCGAGCAGGCCGAACGCCTCGAGCAGCTGCGCGCGCTCGAGCACGGGCTCGCAATCGTCGTCGGCATCGCCGATGAACTCCCGGGCCCCGGGGTCGACACGGAAGAGGACGTGCTGCGGGTCGAAGCGCTGCTGCGCCAGACCTAGGGACTGACCGGCACCGGACGTGCGCAGATCGCAAGACCGGTCGTCGCGGCCGCGGCTCGACCTAGAAACGACAGCATTATAATGTCCTAAGTAATTGTAATATTTTAATAATAAGCATAAATAACGAGCCTGCGCAAAACTCGCAACCTGGTGCCGCCAATGCAAGCGCGCGGCTTCGCTACACTTGCGTCGCAGGCCGGATGGCGGCGGTCGGAGGGGGCGGTCATGACCCGATCGAGATCGACGGTCGCGCTCGGTGCGCTGTTCGCGCTCGCGTGCGCGCAATTCGCGGCCGGGGCGCCGGGTAGCGCCGCGCCCGCCGAGAAGCCGGCCGATGGCACCGCCGAGAAGCCGGACGGCGGCCGATTCCAGCCGTTCAAGGCCGAGGCCACGCAGAGCAGCGGCGTCGTGACCGTCGGCGGGCAGGCGATCGCCTATCAGGCGGTCGCCGGTACGCTGATCGTCCATCCGAAAGACTGGGACGACGTGCCGCGCGATCCGAAGTCGGACAAGGACGGCCCGGCCGCCTCCGGCGATGGCGCCGAGAGCCGCAATCCGACGGCGGAAGCGTCAATGTTCTACGTCGCCTACCTGAAGACCAACGGCGGCGACCGGCCGTTGACGTTCCTGTTCAACGGCGGCCCAGGTTCCTCGACGATGTGGCTCCACATGGGCGCGTTCGGGCCGCGGCGGGTCGTCACGGCGACCGACCTGCACACGCCCGCAGCGCCCTACGTGCTCGTCAACAATGGCTCGAGCCTGCTCGATGCGAGCGACCTGGTCTTCATCGACGCCCCCGGCGCGGGCTTCAGCCGCATCGCCGGCAGGGACAAGGAAAAGGCCTTCTTCGGCGTCGATGCCGACGCCTATGCCTTCGCCGAATTCATCGCGCAGTTCCTGACCAAGTACGGCCGCTGGAACTCGCCGAAATTCCTCTTCGGCGAGAGCTACGGGACGCCGCGGGCGGCGGTCCTCGTGAACGCGCTGCAGTCCGAGCGCTTGATCGACTTCAATGGCGTGATCCTGCTGTCGCAGATTCTGAACTTCGACCTGAGCCCCGACCGACCGACCGGCAACCCGGGCGTCGACACTCCCTACCAGACGGTGCTGCCGACCTACGCCGCGACCGCGTGGTACCACCACAAGCTGCCAGCGGAGCACAAGGATCTCGAGTCGCTGCTGGCCGAGGTCGAAGAGTTCGCGATGGGCGAATACGGTCTGGCGCTTGCGGCGGGATCCGAGCTCGCGGGCGCGCGGCGCGACGCGATCGCCGCAAAGCTGCACCAGTACACGGGCCTGCCGGTCGACTACATCCTCAAGGCGGACCTGCGGATCGACGGCGGGGAATTCCGCCAGAACCTGCAGGGCGACGCCGGCATGGCGACCGGGCGCCTCGACTCGCGCTTCTCGGGTCCGCTGATCGACCCGCTGAGCCAGCGCGTCGATTACGACCCGCAGTCGGCGGCGATCAGTTCGGCGTACGTCACGGCGTTCAACGATTACGCGCGCAAGGAGCTGCACTACGGCGAGAACAAGGCGTTCAAGCCGAGCATCCCGGTGTTCAGGAGCTGGAATTTCCAGCACCAGCTGCCGGGCCAGCCGGCGGGCAGCCTGTCGTCCCGGCAGGGCAGCAACGTGATGCCCGACCTGGCGAACGCGCTCAAGATCAACCCGAACCTCAGGATCCAGCTGAACGCCGGGTATTTTGACCTGGCGACGCCGTTCTTCCAGGGCGTCTACGAGATGCGCCATCTGCCGATGCCGGCGAGCCTGCAGTCGCACATCGAGTACCGGTTCTACGATTCGGGCCACATGGTCTACGCGAAGGACTCGTCGCTCGCCCTCTTGCACGACAACGTCGCGGCGTTCATCCGCAGGACCAGCGCGCCCGCGAAGTGACCACGACGGCTGGGATCCGGTGGCGGAGGTGGGGCGTGGCGGATCGGGCGGCGCCGCGGGCCGGTCCGGGCGCTGTCGGTCGCCGTGCAGGCGCCCGCCCGCGAACGCGCCGAGCGTGATCGTGCGTCCGGGACAGAGAGTCTAAGAGTGTCCGCGCCGACGGAAATCAAACAGCCATTCTCCGTTCTGTTCGTGTGCATGGGCAACATCTGCCGTAGCCCGACGGCGGAGGCTGTCTTCAGGCGGCTGGTCGCGACGCGGGCCCCAGAGCTTTCGATCGAGATCGATTCAGCCGCGACGCACGACTACCACGTCGGGGCGGCGCCGGATCCGCGCTCGCAGGCGGCTGCCCGCCGCCGCGGCATCGACATGAGCAAGCTGCGCGCCCGGCTGCTGACCGGCGCCGACTTCGAGCGCTTCGACTATGTGCTGGTGATGGACGAGGGGAATCGCAGCGACGCCCTGGCGATCGCGCCGGCCGCGCACCGCGCCAAGCTGCAGCTGCTGCTCGACTTCGCGCCCGACGCCGGCCGGTGCGACGTACCGGATCCGTACTACGGCGGCGAGCGCGGCTTCGAGGAGGTGCTCGACCTGGTGGAAGCCGCTGCGACCGGGCTTCTGGAAGAACTGCGCGCGCGCGGCGCGCGCATTCCCTAGGGCGACGGCGGTCCGCCGGTGCCTTCGCCCGGCGGTCGCTCCGGTGCGGCCGGAGCCGGCTGCGGGGCGGCCGGCGGCGGCGGTGCCACTAGCAGCGGTGCCGGCGGGCGAGGGGGCTCGGCCGGTGCAACCGGGACCGCTGGCGGCGCCCACGCTGGCGCCGGTTCGGCCCAGCTCGGAGCCGATGGAGCGGGCGGCGCCGGCGCCGCCGCCGCGGGCTCTGCAGCCGGCGGCAGAGTGAAGCGCGGTTCCGGCTCGCGGAACAGCTCATGCGTGGTGTTCGGCGGCGTCTCGGCATGCGGATGCGGGACCGACACTCCTGCGTTCGCAGCGCCGTTCTCCTGCTGGCGCTCGTACGCCTGCACGTCGAGCACCGGGAAGCGCCCGGAGTCGCCGATTTCGGGTATGGCCTCGCCCGACCGTTCCTCGCCCGGCCTCGCCGCGGTCGACTCGGGCGCGGCGCCGGCAACCCCGCCACCGCCGCCACGGCCGCGACGACGGCCCCGGCGCCGGCGGCGCTCCCCGGATGCGCGCGCTTCGGTCGCGCCTTCTGGCCCGCTGTCCGGACGGGCGTCCGCCTCGACGCCGCCGCTCGCCTGCGTCGTCGGTGCAGCGGCCGGCGGACGGGATTCGGCGCGGATCGGCTCCGGGCGTCGCTCCGGCGGCGGTCGCCCCGGATCCCCGCGGCTCCGGTCGCGGCCTTCGTCGCGCGGCCCCGTGCGGCCGTCGCTACGCCCACGCTGACGCGAGTCGTCGCGGCCTGCCGGTCGCTGCTCCTCGCGGCCGGCGGGGCGGGCCTCGTCGCGCGCCGGGCCCCGCGGCTCGTCGCGTCCACGCCGTTCGTTGCGGTCCGAGCGCTCTTCGCGCCGCGGGCCGTCGCGGTGCCCGTGCCGGCCGTCCCGGCTGCGGTTGTCGTGCCGCGGGCCGCGCGCATCGCGCTGGCCGCCGCCGCGACCGAAGCGGTCATCGCGCAGGCGCGGTGCCTCCGCCGGCACGGCCGGCGGCGCGCCGGAGCCGAACAGCCAGTTCCAGATGCGCTTGAAGATGCCCGCCCGGTACGCGGGCACCTCGGCGACCGCGGCGACCGCGGCGACCGCGGCGGCAACCGCCGGCTCCGCCGTCGGCATCCAGACGTTGGCCGGCGTCGGCGCCGGCGCGCTGGGCATGATCGGCTGCACGACCGCGGCGTCCGGCGCCTTCTTAGGCTCGGCGGCGACGGTCGCGATCTCGACTGCGGGCTGTTCCGCCATCTGGTAGCTGGTCATCGCGTTCTCAGCCAGCATCGTCTCGTCGTCGCGGACGCGCCGCAGCGAGTAGTTCGGCGTCTGCATGTGGTGGTTTGGCACCAGCACGACCTCGACGCGGTTGCGCTCCTCGAGCGTACGCAGCCACTCGCGCTTCTCGTTGATCAGGAAGGTTGCCACCTCGACCGGCAGCTGGGCGATGACCTTCGAGCTCCGGTCCTTGCGCGCTTCCTCGCCGATCAGCCGCAGGATCGCGAGCGCCAGCGACTCGACGCTGCGGATCGTGCCGAGCCCCACGCAGCGCGGGCAGACGATGTGGGTCGATTCGCCGAGCGACGGCCGCAGTCGCTGGCGCGACATCTCGAGCAGGCCGAAGCGCGAGATCCGGCCGATCTGGATGCGCGCGCGGTCCATCTTGACCGCGTCACGGAGGCGGTCCTCGACGATGCGCTGGTTCTTGGTCGACTCCATGTCGATGAAGTCGATGACGATCAGCCCGCCGAGGTCGCGGATCCGCAGCTGCCGCGCGATCTCGTCCGCGGCCTCGACGTTGGTGTTGGTCGCCGTGGTCTCGATGTCGGAACCGCGTGTCGCGCGCGCCGAGTTGATGTCGATCGACACCAGCGCCTCGGTGTGGTCGATCACCAGGCTGCCGCCCGACGGCAGCGTCACCGTGTGCGAGTACGCCGACTCGATCTGGCTCTCGATCTGGAAGCGCGTGAAAAGGGGTACGTCGTCCTCGTAGTACTTGAGCTTGCGCTGCGATTCCGGCGGCATGAAGCGCACCATGTACTCCTGGCCGCGCTGGTAGGCCGCGGGGTCGTCGCACAGCACCTCGCCGATGTCGTCCGACAGGTAGTCGCGGATGCTGCGCGCAACCGGATCGCTCTCCTGGTAGACGAGCAGCGGCGCGCTGCGGTCCTTGGCGGCGACCTCGATCGCGTCCCAGTTGGCGCGCAGGTTGTCGAGGTCCCACTGCAGCTCCTCGCTGGTGCGACCGACGCCGGCGGTGCGCACGATCGCGCCCATGCCCTCCGGGATCAGCAGCCGTTCCATCGCCTCGCGTGTCGCTTCCCGCTCCTCGCCCTCGATGCGGCGCGAGACGCCGCCGGCGCGCGCGTTATTCGGCATCAGCACGAGGAAGCGGCCGGCGAGGCTGATGAAGGTCGTCAGCGCCGCGCCCTTGTTGCCGCGCTCCTCCTTCTCGACCTGGACGACGAGTTCCTGGCCCTCGGTCAGCAGGTCGCGGATGTTCAGCCTGTTGCCCGCAGGCTCGCTGCGGAAGTATTCCTTGGCGACTTCTTTGAGCGGCAGGAAGCCGTGTCGCTGGGCGCCGTAATCGACGAACGCGGCTTCGAGACTCGGCTCGACGCGCGTGATCCGGCCTTTGTAGATATTGGCTTTCTTCTGTTCCTTGGACGCGATCTCTATCGACAGGTCATAGAGTTTCTGACCGTCAACGAGGGCGACGCGCAGCTCTTCGGACTGCGTCGCATTGATCAACATTCTCTTCATGGGCCCCTACTTGGGTAATAGCGGGGGCCGATGCGCGGGATGCGCTGTCGCGGGTGCGGAGCGTCGCGAACGATGCGAGGCGGAAGCAAGTCGTGGATGGGAACTCGTCAGCCATCTTCAGATTCGCGGGCGCGCCCGGGGTCACGAGACCAGCGAGAGCACGCCCTGCCTGCAGTCCTTCTTGAGCCCGTTGACCGGTCGCCACCGGCACTCCGCTTCAGGAGTGGCGCCGTGGCGGGCGGCCTAAGCCGCGCATCCAAGTCATCGGCCGAACGATGATCCGATCACCCGAGACGGGGGATGGCGGACCAACTAATATGCGGTCGTCGCAACGCAATCCGCCGACCCGATCCCGGCTTTGCAGGATCCGAGGGGCGGGCGATTCGAGATGCGAAAACCGCGCTGGGGCGATGACCACGGAGCGCTTCGCGTCTCCATGCGTCACCGCCTGACGGACCGATACGCTACCAGATCAGTTCCAATAAATCAATGTCTTACGACAAAACGACCGAATCACCGAGCGCGCCAATGCGCGCCAGTCACGTGGCGGTGGCCGCCGCCGATACGGGCCAGCGGCTCGACAACTGGCTGCTGCGGGCGCTGAAGGGCGTACCCCGCTCGCGCGTGTACCGGCTGCTGCGCAAGGGCGAGGTGCGGGTCAACGGCCGGCGCGCGAAACCGGACCGGCGGCTCGCCGGCGGCGATGATGTCCGTCTGCCGCCGGTGCGGGCGGCTGAGGAGGGGGCGCCCCGGCGCGTGCCGACGAGCCTGATCGACACCGTCGAGGCCGCGATCGTGCATTCGGACCCCGACCTGCTCGCGCTCGCGAAGCCGGCCGGGCTCGCCGTGCACGGCGGCAGCGGCCTCAGCTTTGGCGTCATCGAGGCGCTGCGTGCCTCGCGTCCCGACGAATCGCTCGAGCTCGTCCACCGGCTCGACCGTGACACCAGCGGCCTGCTGCTCGTCGCCCGCAATCGCAGCGCGCTCAGGACCCTGCACGGGCTCCTGCGCGAGGGCCTGGTGGAGAAGCGCTACCTGGCCCTGGTCAAGGGCTCGTGGAATCTCGGCAAGAAGACCATCGACGCACCGCTCGCGACCCGCGCGCGGCAGGGCGGCGAGCGGGTCGTCAAGGTGGCGGCCGGCGGCAAAGAATCGACGTCGAACTTCGCGCCGGTCGACTTCTTCGGCGCGCGCGCGACGCTGCTCGAGGTCGACCTTGGCACCGGGCGCACGCACCAGATCCGCGTGCATGCCGCCCACGCCGGCCACCCGGTCGCCGGCGACGACAAGTACGGGGACCGCGAATTCAACGTCGAAATGCAGGCGCTCGGCCTGCGGCGCCTGTTTCTGCACGCCCAGTCGCTGTCGTTCGAGTGGCCTGGCTCGCAGAAGACGTTCGCCGTCAGCCAGCCGCTGCCGGCCGAACTCGGCGCCGTGCTCGAGGCACTCGCCGCGGCCCGCCGGCGCCGGCCGCGCCGCCGATGAAGACCGAGCGCCAGCTGTTCGCCAACAACCGCGCCTGGGCGCGCGCGATCGACGCGCGGGACCCGGAGTTCTTCGCCAAGCTGTCGCAGCAGCAGGCGCCGCAGTACCTGTGGATCGGCTGCGCCGACAGTCGCGTTCCCGCCAACGAGATCGTCGGCCTGCTGCCGGGCGAGCTGTTCGTACACCGCAACGTCGCGAACGTCGTGGTGCACACCGACCTCAACTGCCTGTCGGTGATCCAGTACGCCGTCGACGTGCTCGGCGTCGATGAAATCATCGTCTGCGGACACTACGGCTGCGGCGGCGTCGCCGCCGCGCTCGCCCAGCGGCCGCTCGGACTGATCGACAACTGGCTGCGGCACATCCAGGACGCGATGCGGCGCCACCGGCCGCTGCTCGACGCCTGCCGGGGTCCGGCCGACCGGCTGCGACTGCTGTGCGAGCTCAACGTCATCGAGCAGGTCGCGAATGTCTGCCAGACGACGATGGTGCAGGGCGCGTGGGCCGGCGGTCGTGACCTCGTGGTGCGCGGCTGGATCTACGGGCTCGACGACGGGCTGCTCGCCGATCTCGCGATGCGCGTCGGCCGTGGCGACGACTTCGAGGCCCGGCTGCGTACGGCGGTCGCGGCGGCTGCAACGCGCAGTATCAGCGAGCGCTGAGCGGGTCGAGGCCGGCGCGGCCGAGCGCCTGAGCCAGCCAGATGAGCGGCAGCCCGACGAGCGCGGTCGGGTCTTCGGTCTCCACCGCCTCGAGGAGCGCCGCGCCGAGTCCCTCGGAGCGGAAGCTGCCGGCGCAGTCGAACGGCCGATCGACCTCGACGTAGTACGCGATCGCGGCCGCATCCAGGCGCCGGAACCGGACCCGGGTCCGGTCCGTGTGCTGCTGCAGCCGGACGCCGTCGGCGTGCAGCAGGGCCACCGCCGTGTGGAACTCGACCACGCGGCCGGACGCCGAGGCGAGCTGCAAGCGCGCGTTCGCCACCGAGAGCGGCTTGCCGAGCACTTGTCCGCCGCACTCGGCCACCTGGTCCGAGCCGATCACGACCGCGCCCGCCCGGCGCGCGCCCACCGCGCATGCCTTGGCGGCGGCCAGCCTTGCCGCGAGCTCTGCCGGGGCCTCGCCCGGCGCGGCCGCCTCGTCGATTCCCGGCGCTTCGACCGCGAACGGCAGGCCCAGGCGCTCGAGCAGCGTGCGGCGGTAGCTCGAGGTCGAGGCCAGGATCAGGGCGGGGGTGTCGTCGGGCATCGGCGGATCCGTCGAATGGGGGCGTTCAGGTCTTGCAAATCAAAGCGTTGCAGGTGCATCGGCTTTGACAGCGGCGGAGGCCGTCACTATGATACGCGGCCCTATGGAGAGGCCCCTGCAACAGCCGCTGGACGTAGAGCAGCTCGCTGCCCAGCGAAGCCGCCTGGAGCGGGAGTTTCCGATCGCCGGGTTCGATCGGCTGCGCGACAATCTTGCGCGCCCGGACGGCGAGGCCACCATACACGTCCGCTTCCACGCGGCGGGCGCGTACCCGGCGCTCGAGGGCGCGGTCCGGGCACGGGCCTGGCTCGTCTGCCAGCGCTGCCTGAGCGAGTTCCAGGCCGAGCTCGAATCGCCGGTGCGGGTCGCGTTCGTCGGCCGCGACGCCGAGTTGGGCCGCGTGCCGGACGAATACGACGCCGTGACGGCGCCTGGCGGGCGCATCGAATTGAGCGACTTCGTCGAGGAGGAGTTGCTGCTGGCGTTGCCGCTCGTGCCGATGCACGCGACGCCGGCCGAATGCGCGCACCGGGTGGCGGGCGCCGGGAGCGACGGCGACGTGCCGGCCGCGGCCGGTCCGGTGCGGCGTCCGTTCGCCGACCTGCGCGACCGCTTGAAGCGCTGATTCCGACTTCCTGAGGAGTACTGATCGATGGCCGTTCAGAAGAGCAGAAAGACGCCGTCCAAGCGCGGCATGCACCGGTCTCACGACCACCTGTCGGCGCCGGCGCTGTCGACCGACCCGACCTCGGGCGAGACGCACCTTCGTCACCGCGTCAGCCGCGACGGCTACTATCGCGGCAAGAAGGTGATCGAGACGCCGGTCGCGTCGACCGAGGAGTAACGGCCGCGCCGGCCTCGCGCCGCCGCCCGCCCTGCTCCGAGCCTCCCGTGTGCTGTCCCGAGTCACCATTGCCGTCGACGCGATGAGCGGCGACGTGGGACCGGCGGCCTGCGTGCCGGGCGCGCTCGCCGTGCTCGACGCCGAGCCCGGCGTCGAGCTGCTGCTAGTCGGCCAGCCGGAGCTGATCGAGACCGAGCTCGCGGGCCTCGGCGCCGCGCAGCGGGCCCGCGTGCGAATCGTCGCCGCGAGTCAGGTGGTCGGCATGGACGAGCGGCCGCGCGACGTTATCCGCCGCAAGAAGGACTCCTCGCTGCGCCGCGCACTCGACCTAGTCGCGAACGGCGACGCGGGCGCCTGCGTCAGTTCCGGCAACACCGGCGCGTTGATGGCCACCGCGCACTTCGTGCTCGGCATGGTCGAAGGCATCGAGCGGCCGGCGATCGTCGCGGAGATTCCGGCCGATGGCGGGCAGACGTTCATGCTCGACGTCGGCGCGAACCCTTCCGCGACTCCGGACCAGCTGTTCCAGTTCGCGGTCATGGGCGCGGTCGTCGCCACCGACACGGGCGGCCGGCCCCGGCCGCGCGTCGGCCTGCTGAACGTCGGCGCCGAGGACATCAAGGGCCATGAGCTCGTGCGCGCGGCGCACGCGCGTTTGCGAGCCTCGCGCCTCGAGTACGTCGGCTACGTCGAGGGCAACGACACCTTCACGGGGGCGGTCGACGTCGTGGTCACCGACGGGTTCACCGGCAACGTCGCACTGAAGACAATGGAAGGCCTCGCGCGCATGATCGGCGGCGCCGTGCGCAGCGAGTTCACGGCGACGCCGTGGCGCAAGCTTGGCGCCATGGCGGCGTCGCCCGCGCTCGCGGCGCTGCGCCAGCGCCTCGATCCGCGGCGCCACAACGGCGCGAGCATGGTCGGGCTCGCGGGGGTCGTGATCAAGAGCCACGGCAGCGCGGACGCGACCGCGTTCGGCCATGCCGTGCGATTGGCGGTCGTCGAGGCGCGCAACGACATGCCGGCGCAGATCAGCGCGGAACTCCGGGCACAGGCGGGCTGACATGTATTCACGGATTGCCGGGACCGGCAGCTATCTTCCGAAGAAGGTACTGACCAACGCCGACATCGAGAAGATCGTCGACACCACCGACGAATGGATCCAAACGCGCACGGGCATCAAGAGCCGGCACGTCGCCGCAGCGCACGAGACCACTTCGTCGATGGCGATTGAGGCCTCGCGCCGGGCGCTCGAGATGGCGGGCGCGACGCCGGCGGATGTCGACTTCATCGCCGTTGGCACCACGACCCCGGACGTGCTGTTTCCGAACGTCGGCACCATCGTGCAGACGGCGCTTGGCATCCACGACACGCCCGCGTTCAGCGTCGAGACCGCCTGCTCTGGCTTTGTCTACGCGTTGTCGATCGCCGACAAGTTTCTGCGCTGCGGCGAGTCGCAGTGCGCGCTCGTCATAGGCTCCGAGTGCCTGAGCCGGATCGTCGACTGGAAGGACCGCGGCACCTGCGTGCTGTTCGGCGACGGAGCGGGCGCCGTGGTGCTGCGGCCCGCCGAGCAACCGGGCATCGTCACGACGCTGCTGTCTGCCGACGGCAAGTACCGCGCCCTGCTGAACTACCCCTACGGCGTATCCTCGGGCTTCGAGAAGCTGCGCGCCGGCAAGCCGGCGGCGATCGTGATGAAGGGCAACGAGGTGTTCAAGGTGGCGGTCAACACGCTGTCGCGGCTCGTCGACCAGACGCTCGCGAAGGGCGGCGTCGACCAGTCGCAGATCGACTGGCTGGTGCCGCACCAGGCCAACCTGCGGATCATCCAGGCCGCGGCGCGCAAGCTCGCGCTGCCGATGGAGCGCGTCGTGGTGACCGTGACCGAGCACGGCAACACCTCGGCGGCGTCGATCCCGCTCGCGCTCGACACCGCGATCCGTGACGGCCGGATCCGGCGCGGCCAGATGCTGCTGCTCGAGACCTTTGGCGGCGGCTTCACCTGGGGCTCGGCGCTGGTGCGCTTCTGAGGAGCGCGGGGCAGCGCATGGCAAGCCTCGCACGGCAACGCCGGCTCGCCGGCCCGAGGCTGCTGCTCGTGGCAGTGCTCGCGCTCGGACCGCTGGCGGCCGGCGCCGCGACCCTGCCGGTGCCGGCCGAGGGCGATCTGATCGGCGATGAGGCGGCAGTGGCAGCCGAGGCCGACGACACCCTGATCGACATCGCGCGCCGCAATTCGCTGGGCTATGAGGAGATCGTCAATGCCAACTCGACGGTCGATCCGTGGCTGCCGGGCGAGGGCACGTTCGTGCGGCTGCCGCTGCGGCGCGTGCTGCCCGATGCGCCGCGCGAAGGCATCGTCGTCAATCTGCCGGAACACCGGCTGTATTACTTCCCGCCGGCCAAACCCGGCGAGCCGCGGGTCGTGGTCACCTACCCGGTCAGCGTCGGCAAGATGGACTGGTCGACGCCGCTCGGTCTGACCAAGGTCGCGGCCAAGATCAAGGACCCGCCCTGGTATCCGCCGGAGTCCGTGCGCGAGGAGCACGCGGCCCGCGGCGATATCCTGCCGAAGATGGTCCCGGCGGGCCCTGACAATCCGCTCGGGCTGTTCGCGATGCGGCTCGCGATACCCGGCGGCTCGTACCTGATTCACGGCACCAACAAGCCGGCCGGCGTCGGCATGCAGGTGACGCACGGCTGTATGCGTCTCTACCCGGAGCACATCGACGAGCTGTTCCACATGGTCGCGGTGGACACACCGGTGCGGATCGTCAACCAGCCGCACAAGGTCGGCTGGAGCGGCGGGCGGCTGTACGTCGAGGTGCATCCGCCGCTCGAGGCGACGAGCAGTGCCGTGGTCGCTCCCGACCGCAGCTCGCTCGCGCGCCTGGTCGCGAATGCGGTGCGCGCGAGGCCGGCGGGTCCGGTCACCTGGACCCGCGCCGAGACGGCGTTCGACGCGGCCGACGGGGTCCCGGTCGCGGTCACGGATGAGTTGCCGGCCGGCGCTGCGTCGCCGTAACGCCGCCGCCCGCTGGCGCCGGCCCGCCGGTCGGGCGGCTCAGCGCGAATTCCCGCGGAAGCCGCCGTAGGCCAGGTATAGGCCGAGCGCCGCCGACACCGCCGGGTAGACGAAGTACGACACTCCGAGGTGCAACGGGTAAGCATAGAAACCCGTGGCGCTCGCCGGTGCGAGCAGCAGGATGAAGAGCGCCTTGGCGAGCGTCAGCCAGCCGAGCAGCGTGACGACGACGGCGAGCGCGCCGCCAGACCAGACGTTGTGCACCAGCACCATGGCGAGACCGGCGAACAGCGTGAAGATGCCGACGACGAACATCAGCGGCCGGTCGCGGGTGAGGCTGTCGACGGTCGCGAGCACCGATGCCCGGTCGGCCGCCAGCAGGGCGGCCATGATCAGGCAATAGAGCCCGAGGAGTTTGCTCAGAAACCGCGTGTGCGTGGGCATCGATTTCTCCCTGAGCGACAGCGAGCGCCGATTGCTGCCGCGGATGGCGACGGAGTGAGGCGGGACGCGGGCGGTAGACGGGCGACGCGGCCGGAGCCTGCCCCGCAGGTCGGCAGCGCCGGACGGCGCCGCCCGCTGCCGGCGCGTGCTGCCCGCTGACCGCACCGTAACACGCCGCTTCCCACCGGCGTCGTCGGGGCGACCACCGGCCGCTAGCCGCGGCGGCCGGGCCGCACGCCCGCGACCGGCCTAATTTGCACAGACTTTTCACGTTGCCGGCGCTACCGTAACTGGATATTTTTTTCAGGAAGTCCCGGCCGTGGATGCTGTGTACCTGCTGACGCTGGCCACGCTCTACCTGGTCACGCACGGCCTCGTATGGGCGCTCGGGCGGCTGGGTGAGCCGTCATGAGCGGCGTCCATTGGCTGGCGGGCCTGCTCGCGCTGTTCCTGTTCGGCTACCTGTTGTACGCGCTCCTGCGGGCGGAGCGGTTCTGATGATTCCCGATGCCTTCTTCGAGCTGTTGTTGCTGGCGTTCCTCGGCCTCGTCCTGCTGTGCGTCCGGCCCCTCGGGGGCTACATCGCCGACGTCATGGAAGGCCGGCCCAATCTCGCGAGGCGCGTCGGCGGCCCGGTGGAGCAGGTCGTCTATCGCCTCTGCCGGGTCGATGCGCGCGAGGAGATGGGGTGGCAGAGCTACGCGCTCGCGGTCCTGCTCTTCAACGTGCTGGGCGCGGTCGTCGTCTACGCGCTCCTGCGACTGCAGCAGTATCTGCCGCTCAACCCGCAGCGCTTCGCGGCGGTATCCCCGGACTCGTCGTTCAACACAGCCGTCAGTTTCGTCACCAACACCGACTGGCAGGGTTATTCGGGCGAATCGACGATGGGATACCTGGTGCAGATGGCCGGGTTCACGGTGCAGAACTTCCTGTCGGCCGCCACCGGTCTGGTGGTCGCGATCGCCCTGATCCGCGGCCTCGCCCGCCACACGGCGACCACGATCGGCAACTTCTGGGTCGACATCACCCGCTCCACCCTCTACGTGCTGCTGCCGCTCGCGGCCGTGCTAGCGCTGGTGCTCGCGAGCCAGGGCGTGATCCAGAATCTCGCCGGCTACCGCGACGCGACCACCCTCGACGCCGTCACGTTCCAGAATCCGCAGACCGACGCCGCGGGCAGGGCGCTGCAGGATGCTGCCGGCAACCCGCTGACGGCGACTGCCAGCACGCAGACGCAGATCCTGCCGATGGGACCGGTGGCGTCGCAGGAGGCGATCAAGGAGCTCGGCACCAACGGCGGCGGCTTCTTCAATGCCAACTCCGCCCACCCGTTCGAGAACCCGACGCCGCTGACGAATTTCCTCGAGCTGCTCGCAATCTTCGTCATCCCGTGCGCGCTCACCTACACCTTCGGCAGGATGGTCGGCGACCCGCGGCAGGGCTGGGCGATTCTGGCCGCCATGCTGATCCTGTTCACGACGCTCGCGATGGTCGGCTACTCGAGCGAGCAGGCCGGCAACCCGCTGATCGCGCGGCAGGGAATCGACCAGGCCGCGAGCATCGCGCAGCCCGGCGGCAACATGGAGGGCAAGGAGACGCGTTTCGGGATCGCCGCATCCGCGCTGTTCGCGGCGGTGACGACCGCAACCTCCTGCGGCGCGGTCAACTCGATGCACGACTCGTTGACGCCGCTGGGCGGCCTCGTACCGTTGCTCCTGATGCAGCTCGGCGAGCTGGCGCCGGGCGGCGTCGGCACCGGCCTGTACACGGTGCTGATGTTCGCGGTCCTCGGCGTATTCATCGCCGGCCTGATGATCGGCCGCACGCCCGAGTACGTCGGCAAGAAGATCGAGGCGCTGGAGATGAAGCTCGTCTCGGTCTTCATCCTCACGACACCGTTCGTCGTGCTGATCGGGACGGCGGTCGCCGTCTCAACCGCCGCGGGCAAGGCGGGCGTCGCGAACCCCGGCCCGCACGGCTTCAGCGAGATCCTGTACGCGTTCTCCTCGGCCGCCAACAACAACGGCAGCGCGTTCGGAGGCATTTCCGCCAACACGGTCTTCTATAACGTCGCGACCGGACTCGCGATGTTCATTGCGCGTTTCTGGCCAATCGTCGCGACGCTCGCGATCGCGGGTTCGCTCGCAGCCAAGAAGCGGATCCCGGTCACGGACGGCACGATGCCGACGCACGGGCCATTGTTCGTCGTGCTGCTGATCGGCTCGATCCTGCTGATCGGCGTGTTGACGTACCTCCCGGCGCTCGCGCTCGGACCGGTGATCGAGCACTTCATGCTGGCGGCAGCCCGGTAGCGGTCGACACCATGGCACGCCGGCCACTGTCGCTGCTGGACCGCAAGCTGCTCGGCCCGGCGCTCATCGAGTCCGTCAGGAAGCTCGATCCGAGGGTCCAGTGGCGCAACCCGGTGATGTTCGTCGTCTACATCGGCACGATCGTCACGGCGGTGCTGTACGGCCAGGCGCTCAACGGCCACGGCGAGGCGCCCGCAGGCTTCATCCTCGCCATCACGATCTGGCTGCTGTTCACGGTGCTGTTCGCGAACGTCGCCGAGGCGCTCGCCGAGGGACGCAGCCGTGCCCAGGCCGCCGCGCTGCGCGGCATGCGCCAGACGACCTACGCCAAGAAGCTCGTGGACCCGGCCGGCGCCGGTCGTGCGACGGTGGCCGTCAAGGCGGAGGAGTTGCGCAAGGGCGACGTCGTGCTGGTCGAGGCGCAGGACTTGATCCCGGTCGACGGCGAGGTCATCGAGGGGGCGGCGTCGGTCGATGAGAGCGCGATCACCGGCGAATCGGCGCCGGTGATCCGCGAATCCGGCGGCGACTTCACGTCGGTCACCGGCGGAACCAAGGTGCTCTCCGACTGGATCGTGGTGCGCGTCGTCGTCAACCCGGGCGAGACCTTCCTCGACCGCATGATCTCGATGGTGGAGGGGGCGAAGCGCCAGAAGACGCCGAACGAGATCGCGCTGACGATCTTTCTGGTCGCGCTGACGCTCGTGTTTCTGGTCGTGATCGTCACGCTGCTGCCGTTCTCGCTGTTCAGCGTGGAGGTCAGCAGGGCGGGCAGCCCGGTGACGATCACGGCGCTCGTGTCGCTGCTCGTCTGCCTGATTCCGACCACGATCGGCGGCCTGCTGTCGGCCATCGGCGTCGCCGGCATGAGCCGGATGATGCAGGCGAACGTCATCGCGACGTCCGGGCGCGCGGTCGAGGCGGCCGGCGACGTCGATGTCCTGTTGCTCGACAAGACGGGCACGATCACGCTCGGCAACCGCCAGGCGGCGGCGTTCGTGCCGGCACCGGGCGTCACCGAGCAGCAACTGGCGGATGCTGCGCAGCTGGCCTCGCTCGCCGACGAAACCCCCGAGGGCCGCAGCATCGTCGTGCTCGCGAAGCAGCGCTTCAACCTGCGGGAACGCGACCTTGGCGCGCTCGGCGCCACCTTCGTTCCGTTCTCGGCGCACACGCGCATGAGTGGCGTAAACCTGGGGGAGCGCAAGCTACGCAAGGGCGCGCCCGATGCGATCGCCAAGTATGTCAGCGCCCTCGGCCAGGTGTATCCGAAGGCCGTCGAGAACAGCGTGCATGACATTGCGCGCCAGGGCAGCACGCCGCTGGTCGTGACCGACGGCACGCGCGTCATGGGCGTCATCGAGCTCAAGGACATCGTCAAGGGCGGGATCCGCGAGCGCTTCGCGGATCTGCGCCACATGGGCATCAAGACGATCATGATCACCGGCGACAACTCGTTGACCGCGGCCGCGATCGCCGCGGAGGCGGGCGTCGACGACTTCCTCGCCGAGGCAACGCCGGAGGCGAAGCTCAAGCTGATCCGTGAGCACCAGGCGCAGGGACGACTGGTCGCGATGACCGGCGACGGCACGAACGACGCGCCGGCGCTCGCGCAGTCGGACGTCGCGGTGGCGATGAACACCGGCACGCAGGCGGCGAAGGAGGCCGGCAACATGGTGGATCTCGACTCCAATCCCACCAAGTTGATCGAGATCGTCGAGACCGGCAAGCAGATGCTGATGACCCGCGGCGCGCTCACCACGTTCTCGATCGCGAACGACGTCGCCAAGTACTTCGCGATCATTCCGGCTGCGTTTGCGGTCACTTATCCGCAGCTCGGCGCGCTCAACATCATGCGCCTCGCGACGCCCAACTCGGCGATCCTGTCTGCGGTGATCTTCAACGCGCTGATCATCGTGTTGCTGATACCGCTCGCCATCAAGGGCGTCCGGTACCGGCCGCTCGGGGCCGGGCCGCTGCTCCGGCGCAACCTGCTGATCTACGGACTCGGCGGCGTCATCGTGCCGTTCCCCGGGATCAAGCTGATCGACATGGCGCTGGCCGCTGCCGGCTGGGCCTGAGGAGGCCGACGATGTGGCTCAGACTGGTGCGACCGGCAGCGAGCCTGCTGCTCGCGATGACGGTATTGCTCGGGCTCGTGTACCCGCTCGTGATCACGGTGGTTGCCGGCGTCGCATTCCCGGAGCAGGCGGCGGGCAGCCTGATCCACCGGCACGGCAGGCTGGTCGGCTCGGAGCTGGTTGGACAGAGCTTCTCGCAGCGGGGTTACTTCTGGGGCCGGCCGTCGGCGACCACACCGCAGCCATACAATGCCGGCGCGTCGAATGGCTCCAATCTCGGCCCGCTCAACCCGGAACTGCTCGACCGCGTAAAGGCGAACGCCCAGGCGCTGCGGGACGCGGACCCGGACAACCGCCAGCCGATTCCGGTCGAGCTCGTCACGGCGTCGGCGAGTGGTCTCGATCCAGACATCAGCCCGGCGGCGGCGCGCTACCAGGCCGGCCGCGTCGCCCGCGCCCGCGGCCTCGCCGCCGCGCGGGTCGAGGCGCTGATCGCCTCGCATGAGCGCGGCCGGACGCTCGGCTTCATCGGCGAGCGCCGCATCAACGTGCTCGAGCTCAACCTCGCGCTCGATGAGCTGCGCTGAGCCACTGTCGAGCGGCCGCCTGCGCACCTGCCGGCGAGCCTAGCGTGGCACCGACACCGCCCGCGGCCGACGCACGCCCGGACCCCGACCGCCTGCTCGCCCGGGTGCAGCAGGCGGCGCTCACGGCGCGCCGCGGCAAGCTGCGGATCTTCTTCGGCGCCTCGGCCGGGGTCGGCAAGACCTACGCGATGCTCGAATCGGCCCGGGTGGCGCGCGCCGCCGGCACCGACATCGTCGTCGGCTACGTCGAGCCGCACGGCCGCGCCGAGACCGAGCGGCTGCTCGATGGCCTCGAGCGGCTGCCGACGCAGGCCGTGCGGCTGCGCGGCATCGTGCGCCAGGAGTTCGACCTCGACGCCGCGCTCTCGCGCCACCCGGTGGTGCTGATCGTCGACGAGTTCGCGCATACGAACCTGGTCGACGGCGAGCCCGCGCCGCGTCACGGCAAGCGCTGGCAGGACGTAGACGAGCTCCTGAACGCCGGCATCGGCGTCTGGACGACGCTCAACGTCCAGCACGTCGAGAGCCTGAAAGACGTGGTGGCGAGGATCACGGGCGTCCGCCAGCAGGAGACCATCCCCGACCACGCCTTCGAGGCAGCCGACGAGGTCGAGCTGATCGACCTGCCGCCCGAGGACCTGCTCGCGCGGCTGCGCGCCGGCAAGGTCTATACCGCCGATCAGGTGGTGACCGCGACCCAGAAGTTCTTCCGCAAGGAGAACCTGACGGCGCTGCGCGAGATCGCCCTGCGCAAGACGGCCGACCGCGTCGATGCGGCAATGCGCGTCTTCGAGGGGCGCGACTCCGGCACGCGGCCCTGGCTCGCGCGCGATCGCCTGATCGTCGCGCCCGGTCCCGATGCGCAGGCCGAGCAGCTGGTGCGCGCCGGCAAACGGCTCGCCGATGCGCTCGACGCCGAATGGACCGTGGTCTACGTCGAGACGCCGGCAATGCTCAGGCTCTCGGAGCCGCAGCGCAACCGCCGCATCGACGTGCTGCGCCTGGCCGAGTCGCTCGGCGCCGAGACGGTGACGCTGGATGGGCCGTCGGCGGCCGAGGTCATCCTCGAATACGCCCGCACCCGCAAGGCCACGCGCATCGTCGTCGGGGCGCCGAAGCGGCGTGGCTGGCGCGCGCTCGTGAAGCCCTCGACGGTGAGCGAGCTCGTCCGGCGCGCGGGCCCGATCGACGTCATCGCGATCGGCCCGGGCGGCTCCGGCACCGCGGACGACCACGCGGCGCCGGCGCGCGCGTCGCGCGTGGCGCAGGTTCCGGCCAGGACGGAGATTCCATGGGCGCGCTACGCGGCCGCGCTCGCAACCACGGTCGTCGCCACGGCGCTCGCCTGGCTCATGTACCCGCACTTCGAGCTGACAAACCTCGTCATGGTGTACCTGCTGGGAGCGGCGGTTGCCGGGCTGCGCTTCGGGCGAGGCCCGGCGGTGCTGACCGCCGTCGCCAATGTCGCCGCCTTCGATTTCTTCTTCGTCCCGCCGCGCTTCACGCTCGCGATCAGCGACCTGCAGTACCTCGTCACCTTCGCGGTCATGCTGCTGGTAGCGTTCGCGATCGCGAGCCTGACCGCGAGCGTCCGCCAGCAGACGCGTATTGCCGGCCACCGGGAGCGGCGCACGGCGGCGCTCTATGCGATGAGCCGCGAGCTCTCGAAGACCCGCGGCGTCGCCGGCATGGCGGCGGTCGCGGTGCGGCACGTCGGCGACGGGTTCGCGAGCCAGGCGCTCGTGCTCGTGCCCGGTGACGACGGACGGCTGCACTATCCGCGCGACCCGCAGTCGCAGGCGGCGCCGTGGCGGGCCGACATGTCGGTCGCGCAGTGGGTGTATCACCACAACGAGCCGGCCGGCGTCGGCACCGACACCCTTGCGGGCACCAAGGCGCTGTATCTGCCGATCCGCGGTTCGCGGCTGACCTTCGGAGTACTCGCCGTGCTGCCGAGCAATCCGCGCCGGATCCTGCTGCCGGAGCAGCGCCACCTGCTCGAGACGTTCGCCGGCCAGCTGGCGCTCGGACTCGAGCGCGCGCGGCTCGCGGAGGCGAGCGAATTGGCACGGGTCGCGGCCGAGTCCGAGAGCCTGCGGCGCCGACTGCTCGCCTCGATCGCCCACGATCTGCGTCGGCCGATCGAGAAGATCAGGGACGCCGGCGGCGCGCTCGCGGCCGGCGGCGGCGTCTCCGAGCCGCGCCGCATCGAGCTCGCGCGCTCGATCGGCGCGCACGTCGACCAGCTGGCCGACGTCGTGGACAACTCGCTCGAACTGGTCCGGCTCGAGGCGGGCGCCGTCGCGCTCAGGGTCGAGCCGCACGCGGTCGCGGATCTGGTCGGCGCGGTACTGGAGCGGCTCCGCCCGCTGCTTGCGGCCCACACAGTGACCGTGCGGCTGCCGTTCGGTTTGCCCGCCGTCCGGGTCGACGGTCCGCTCATCGAAAAGGTGCTCGAGAACCTGCTGAAGAACGCCGCGAGCTACGCGCCGGTCGGCACCGTCGTGACGATCGACGGCCGGGACGATGGCGGCTGGGTGACCGTGACCGTCGCGGACGCGGGCCCCGGCCTGCCGGACGGGGACCCGTCGCTGCTGTTCGAGCCGTTCGAACGCGGCGCTTCCTTCGATGGCGGCGGGGGCGGGGCTCGGGCTCGCGATCTGCCGGACGATCGTCGCTGCGCACGGCGGCCAGATCACGGCCCGCCGGCGCCCGGCGGGCGGGGCGTCGTTCGAGTTCACGCTGCCGGCGGCGGCCGACGCTGCGGGCGAGCACGAGCGGCGCTCCGCGCCGCGCGTCACCTGACGGCGCCCCGCAGCGGTCGTCGCCACCCGCGTCAATCTATAAATTAGTCGAGGATCGTACGCTAATCAGTTGATTATAAAACGCGTACGTTTTTGATCGCCGACCTCAAGGAGCAGGAGCCGCGGCGAACCGCGGCTCCTGGCGCCGGCCCGGGCCGCCTTGCGGCGGCCGCATCTACAGGGTTCGACGAACGCTTACTTGGAGACGGACTTCTTGAACATCCGATCCATCTTCTCGTTCGTCGCGTCGCAGCACTGCTGACTCGCCTGAGCAGCCGCGGCCGCGGCGTCGGCCCGGCTCTGTGCCTGCTGGGCAGCCGTCTGTGCAGCCTGCGCGGCACGAGCGGCGCTGTCAGCGGCCGCCTTCGCACTGTCCTGCTGGGCGGACAACTTGCTCACCTGAGACTTCAGGTCGTCGATCTGCGCCTGGATCGGCTTCAGATCGGTGCAGCCCGCCGCAAACATCACGCAGAGCGCAGCCGCGCCAACCGTGAGCATCTTGGTCATGAAATAACCCCTTTCACTACTGGAACAACCACCGGGAACACGCCGAGGCCGGGCGAGCAATCCGTTCGGGGACGCGGCTCGCGCGCCTCTTCGGTCGCGGAATTTACCTGATTAAAGCACGCCGCACCATCGGCTTCTGTCTGTCTCTGCACACAGACAGTTGTGCTGCATTCGCAGCAGGAGGCGCGCACTCGCGGGTCGCGGGACTGCACGTGCGCCGGTATCTACCGGTGCCGCGCGTGGGTCGGTGCGGCAGCGGAGCGCGCTTGCGCGGGTCGGGTCGCGGCGCCGGCCGGGGCGAGGGCCAGGCAGGTGGCGGCAGGCAGGCGAAGGTTGCCAGATGGCGGGGACTGGATATAATCACAGTTGTCTGTATGTCCATACAGGTGTGCCATGACCGACCTGACCCCCCGCCAGCGCCAGATCCTCGAGTTCATTCGCGACCAGCTCGAGGAGTCCGGCATGCCGCCGACCCGGGCGGAGATCGCCACCGCGCTCGGCTTCAAGTCGGCCAACGCCGCCGAAGAACACCTGAAGGCGCTGCGCCGCAAGGGCGTCATCGACCTGGTGCCCGGCACCTCGCGCGGCATCCTGCTCAAGGACACGATCCGCGAGCAGATCGGCCTGCCGCTCATCGGCCGGGTCGCCGCCGGCCGGCCGATCCTCGCCGAGGAGCACATCGAGGGCCGCTTCCAGGTCGACCCGAAACTCTTCAGCCCGCGTCCGCACTACCTGCTCAAGGTGCAGGGCATGTCGATGAAGGGCATCGGCATCCTCGACGGCGACCTCGTCGCCGTGCATCGCACGCCGGAAGTGCGCAACCGCCAGATCGTCGTCGCGCGCCTTGAGAACGAGGTGACCGTGAAACGTTACCGCCAGGAAGGCTCGATCGTGTGGCTGTTGCCGGAGAACGCCGACTTCGAGCCGATCCGTGTCGACCTCAAGGAGCAGTCGGTGCTGATCGAGGGCGTCGTCGTCGGCGTTCTGCGTCGCGGCAGCAAGACCGATTTCCTGCAATAGCCGCCCGCCCCGCAGTGTCGACCGGAGCAGCGCGCGGTGAACGTGGCACTCGATGCGCTGCTCGCGAGCAGCGCGCTCTGGCGGGCGCACGGCGGCACTGAGGCTGCGGATCCGGCCGGCCGGGCCTGCCTGCCGACGGGCTGGCCGAAGCTCGACGCGAAGCTGCCGGGCGGCGGCTGGCCGCTCGGTACGCTGATCGAGTTCCTGCTGCCCGGGACGGGCATCGGCGAGCTCAGCCTGCTGCTGCCGGCGCTCGCTCGCCTCGCCGCCGCTGCGCCCGCGGCCGGGCACTGCTGGCTCGTGTGGATCGCGCCGCCCCATGCCCCGTACCCGCCGGCGTTCGCGCAGCACGGCATCCACGCCGAGCGCCTGCTGTTCGTGACCGCCGGCCGGACGCCGGACCGGCTGTGGGCGATCGAGCAGGCGCTGCGCTCCGGCAGCTGCGCCGCCGTGTTCGGCTGGCTCGACGCCGCCGACGACCGCTGGCTCAGGCGCCTGAAGCTCGCCGCCGCGACCGGTCAGGCGCTCGCCGTGCTGTTCCGGCCGCTGCGGCGCCGCGCTGCGGCCTCGCCCGCGAGCCTGCGGCTCGTGCTCGAGCCGACCCCGGCCGGCCTCGACCTGTGGCTGCTGAAGAGCCGGGGCCGGGGTCCGATCCGGGTCCACGACGCGTTCGGGCCCTGAGGTGCGGGCGATGCGCCACGCCGCCCGCCGCGGAGCCGGCGCCCTGCTGGTGCAGGGCCGGACGGGCGACCTGTTCGCGCCGCCGCCCGCACCCGCGCCGGTGGGCGTACCCGAGCCGCGCGGCTCGCCCGTGCAGCTGTGGCTCGCCCTCTGGCTCGCCCGGCTGCCGCTCGTCGTCGTGCCGTCGGGCGCCGGCGGACTCCGTGCGGTGGTCGCCGACGACGGGCCGCGGCGCGTGCTCGTCGCCTGCAACGACGCGGCGCTCGCTCTCGGGCTCACGGCCGGCCTCCAGCTCAACGCCGCGCGCGTGCTCGCCCCGGCGCTCGAGGTCGCCGAGCGTGACGCCCGCCTCGAGGCGCGCCATATGGAGCGGCTGGCCTGCTGGGCGCTCCGGTTCACGCCGCTCGTCAGCCTCGAGCCGCCCGCCGGGCTGCTGCTCGAGGTGCAGGGCAGCCTGCGGCTGTTCGGTGGCCTGCAGCCGCTGCTGGCGCTTGCGGCGGCCGAGCTGGCTGCACGCGGCGACAGGGCGGCGCTGGCGGTCGCGCCGACGCCGCGGGCGGCGCTCTGGCTCGCGCGCGCGGCGCCCGGCACCGCGGTCGAATCCCCCGCAAGGCTCGCCGGCACGCTCGCGCGCCTGCCGCTCGCGGCCACGCACTGGCCCGCACGCGCACTCGAGGACTGCGTGCGGCTCGGCGTCGCGACGCTCGGCGAGCTCAGGCGCCTGCCGCGCGACGGGCTCGCCCGGCGCTTCGGCCCCGCGCTGCTCGCCGAGCTCGACGAGGCCTACGGCCAGCGGCCCGCGCCGCGCCGGCGCCACGTGGCGAGCGAGCGCTTCGAGGAGCGCATCGAACTGCCGGCCGAGCTCGAGACGGCGGCGGCGCTCGCGCCCCACTGCGCTCGTCTGCTCGAACGGCTCGAACGCTTCCTCAGGGTCCGCGACGCCGGCGTCGGCGCGCTCGCGTTCACGCTGTTGCACCGCGAGCACCGGCCCTCGTGCGTGCGCCTCGGCCGCGCGCTGCCGGCGGCGGACGCCGCGCAGTGGCGGGGACTGCTCGACGAGCGGCTCGGGCGCCTGCTGCTGCCGGCGCCCGTGCGCGCGCTGCTGCTGCGCTCCGGCGCCGCCGTGCCGGTCGCGGCGACGAGTGCGGTGCTGCCCGGCTGCGCGGTCCGCGAGTCCGAGGCCGCAGCCTGCGCGCTGCTCGACCGGCTGCGGGCGCGGCTCGGCGACGAGGCCGTCAGCGGCACGCGGCTGGTGCCCGAGCACCGGCCGGAAGCCGCCTTCCGGCGCGTGCGCCCGGAGCCCGCGCCGGGCACGCTGGCCGCGGCGCTGCCGCTCGCGCCGCGGCCGCTGTGGCTGCTCGCGGTGCCCGAGCCGCTCGACCTCGACGACGGGCGGCCGTGCTCTGACGGCGCACTCCAGCTCGAGTCCGGACCCGAGCGCATCGAGAGCGGCTGGTGGGACGGTGCCGGCATCGCGCGCGATTACTACGTCGCCCGCAGCGCGCGCGGCGCGCGGCTGTGGGTGTTCCGGCCGCGCAGCGGCGAGCGGCACTGGTTCCTGCACGGCGTGTTCGGCTGAGCACACGTGGACGAGCCCGCCTACGCGGAGCTGCACGCGCTGTCGAACTTCACGTTCCTGCGTGGCGCCTCGCATCCCGAGGAGCTGGTCGAGCGCGCCGACGAGCTCGGCTACCGGGCACTAGCGCTCACCGACGAGTGCTCGCTGGCCGGCGCCGTCCGCGCGCACGTGGCCGCCCGCAACCGCGGCTGCCGGCTGCTGCTCGGCGCCGAGCTCGCGCTCGCCGACGGCCCGCGGCTCGTGCTGCTCGCGACCGACCGCGCCGGCTACGGCGGCCTGTGCCGGCTGCTGACGCGCGGCCGGCGCGCGGCACCGAAGGGCAGCTACCACCTGCGCCGTGCCGACCTCGAGGCCGAGCCGCTCGCCGGCTGCCTGGCGCTGTGGCTGCCGGGACCGACGCCCGCCGCCGCGGACGGCGAGTGGCTGCGCGGCCGCTTCGCCGCGGATGCCTGGATCGCGGTCGAGCTCCTGGCGGGCGGGAGCGACCGCGAGCGGCTGGCCGCGCTCGCGGAGCTCGGCCGGCGGCTCGGCCTCGACTGCGTCGCGAGCGGCGACGTGCACCTGCATCGCCACGACCGGCAGCCGCTGCAGGACGTGCTGACCGCGGTGCGCCTCAGGCTGAACGTCGCGGCCGCCGGCCTCGCGCTCTACCCGAACGGCGAGCGCTACCTGAAGGCGCGCGTCGAGCTCGCGCGCCGCTATCCGCCGGCGCTGCTCGCCGCGACGCTCGCGATCGCCGAGCGCTGCACGTTCTCGCTCGACGAGCTGCGTTACGAGTACCCCGAGGAGCTGGTGCCGGCCGGCCACACGCCCGCCAGCTGGCTCCGGCACCTCGCGGCGCGGGGGCTCGCGCGCCGCTGGCCGGGGGGTGCGCCCGAGCCCGTGCGCGTGCTGGTCGAGCGGGAACTGGCGCTGATCGGCGAGCTCGGCTACGAGCCGTTCTTCCTCACCGTCGAGGACCTGGTCGCGTTCGCGCAGCAGCGCGGCATCCTGTGCCAGGGACGCGGCTCGGCGGCCAACTCCGCGGTCTGCTACTGCCTCGGCATCACCGAGGTGGACCCGTCGCGGATGTCGCTGCTGTTCGAGCGCTTCGTGTCGAAGGAGCGCAACGAGCCGCCGGACATCGACGTCGACTTCGAGCACGAGCGGCGCGAAGAGGTGATCCAGTACCTGTACGCGAAGTACGGCCGCCACCGCGCAGCGCTCGCAGCGACCGTGATCAGCTACCGGCCGCGCAGCGCACTGCGCGACGTCGGCCGCGCGCTCGGCCTCGAGCGGCTGACGGTCGAGCGCCTTGCCCGCAGCATGCAGTGGTGGGATGGCAGCCGCATCGACGACGAGCGCGTCCGCGAGGCGGGCCTCGATCCCGCCAACCCGCTGCTCGCGCGCGCGCTCGCGCTCGCGCGCGAGCTGATCGGCTTCCCGCGGCACCTGTCGCAGCACGTTGGCGGGTTCGTGATCGCGCGCCGCTCGCTCGCCGAGCTGGTGCCGGTCGAGAACGCGGCCATGGCGGAGCGCACCGTCATCCAGTGGGACAAGGACGACCTCGACGACCTGGGGCTGCTCAAGGTCGACGTGCTCGGCCTCGGCATGCTGACCGCCATCCGCCGCGCACTCGGGTTCGTGAGTACGCGGCGCGGCCGGCCGTTCACGCTCGCCGACGTGCCGGCGGAGGACCCGGCCACCTACGCGATGATCGGCCGCGCCGACACGGTCGGCGTGTTCCAGATCGAGTCGCGGGCGCAGATGGCGATGCTGCCGCGGCTGCGGCCGCGCAACTACTACGACCTCGTGATCGAGGTCGCGATCATCCGGCCGGGGCCGATCCAGGGCGACATGGTTCATCCCTACCTGCGCCGCCGCAACGGCGAGGAGCCGGTCAGCTACCCGAGCAGCGAGGTGCAGGGCGTGCTCGAGCGCACCCTCGGCGTGCCGATCTTCCAGGAGCAGGTCATGCAGCTCGCCGTGGTCGCGGCCGGGTTCACGCCGGGCGAGGCCGACCGGCTGCGGCGCGCGATGGCGGCCTGGAAGCGGCGCGGCGGCCTCGGCCACTTCGAGGCACGGCTGATCGACGGCATGCGCGAGCGCGGCTACGCCGAGGACTTTGCGCGGGCGCTCTTCAACCAGATCCTGGGCTTCGGCGAGTACGGCTTTCCCGAGTCGCACGCGGCCAGCTTCGCGCTGCTGGTGTACGTCTCGGCGTGGCTCAAGTGCCACGAGCCGGCGGCGTTCACGGCGGCGCTGCTGAACAGCCAGCCGATGGGCTTCTACGCCCCGGCGCAGCTGGTACGCGACGCGCGCGAACACGGCGTGCCGGTGGCGCCGGTCGACGTCAACGCGAGCAGCTGGGACGCGACGCTCGGCGAGGGCGAGCCGCCGGCGCTGCGGCTTGGGCTGCGGCAGGTGCGCGGCCTCGCGGCCGCGGCCGGCCGGCAGCTGCTGGCGGCGCGGGCAACGGGGCCGTTCGCGTCGGTGCAGGACCTGGCCGAGCGCGCCTTGCTCGATCGCCGCGCGCTCGGCGCGCTGGCCGCCGGGGGTGCGTTCGGCAGGCTCGCCGGCCATCGCCACCGCGCCGCGTGGGAAGCGGCCGGCGTGGTCGCACCGACCCCGCTGTTCGCCGAGTTCCGGATCGCCGAGGGCGCGCCGTTGTTGCGCGCACCGAGCGAGGGAGAGGACATCGTCGCCGACTACCGCGCGCTCGGGCTGACGCTCGGCCGGCATCCGCTCGCGCTGCTGCGGCCGCGACTCGAGGCCGCCGGGCTCGTCACGACGGCGGGCCTGCGCTCGCTCAGGCCCGGCGCGCGGGCCCGGACCGCGGGCCTCGTGCTGGTCCGGCAGCAGCCCGGTTCCGCCTCCGGCGTGACTTTCGTGACGCTCGAGGACGAGACCGGCGTCGCCAACCTGATCGTCTGGCGCAACGTCGCCGAGCGCTACCGTCGGCCGCTGCTCGAGTCGCGACTGCTCGCGGTCGCGGGCCGGGTGCAGCGCGAGGGCGAGGTGCTGCACCTGATCGTCGAGCGGCTCGGCGACCGCTCACGCCTGCTCGGCGGCCTGCTGGCGCGGTCGCGCGACTTCCACTGAACGGCCGCCGAAGTTGACGACGGCGCGGACTTGCGTAACCTTGCGCGCCTGCCACCGCCAGGAACAGCCCCCATGCCACGCGCCATTGCCGTCATCGCGGCCGCCCTGCTTGCCGCACCGTTATTTGCTGCAGCCGCGCCCGCCACGCCTTCCGCCGACGACATCATCGCCAGGAACCTCGAGGCACGCGGCGGCGCCCAGCGCCTGAAGGCGATCTCGGTGCTGAAGCGCCGCGGCCGGATCGTCATCCCGGGCGCCAACCTGGAGCTCACGCTGACCGAGTGGAAGACGCGCGGCGGCGCCTACCGCACCGACGTCACGCTGCAGGGGCTGACCGCGATCCAGGCCTACGACGGCCACGAGGCGTGGCAGGTCGACCCGTTCGAGGGCCGCAAGGATCCGGCACGCATGTCCGCCGACGAGGCCAAGGAGTTCCAGCTCGACGCCGACTTCGAGGGCCCGTTCGTCGACTATCGCGCCAAGGGTCACGCGGTCGAGTACCTGGGGCTCGAGGACATCGACGGCACCCCGGCGCACAAGCTGCGCGTGCGGCTGAAGTGGGGCGACGAGGCGACCTACTGGATCGACCCCGACACCTGGATGGTGATCCGCGAGCTCGACCGGCGCACGGTGCGCGGTGCCGAACAGCTGGTCGAGACCGACTACGGCGAGTACGAGCAGGTCGCCGGCGTCTACGTGCCGATGTCGGAGGAGCAGGGCACGAAGGATTCCGATCCGGCGCGGCGCCAGAAGGCGGTGTTCGAGGCGGCCGAGGCGAACGTACCCGTGCCGCCGGCGCTGTTCTCGTTCCCGCCGCCCAAGCCGCAGCCGGTCGCGGCGGTGCACCCGTGAGCGCGCCGGCCGCCCGCGCCGGGCTGCTCCTCGCACTGGCCACCGTCGCGGCGGCGGGTGCTGACCGCGCGCCGCCGGCGCCGGTCATCGACGCCGCGGCGATCTCCGGCCTCGGCGCTCGCAACATCGGCTCGGCGCGCATGAGCGGTCGCATCGCCGCGATCGCCGGTCGCGCCGAGACCGACGGCAAGATCACGCTCTACGTCGGGGCCGCCTCCGGCGGCGTCTGGCGCTCCTACGACGGTGGCACGACGTTCAAGCCGGTGTTCGACCGCCAGCCGGTGCAGTCGATCGGCGCGATCACGCTCGACCCGACCGATCCGAAAGTCGTCTGGGTCGGCACCGGTGAGAGCTGGACCCGCAACTCCGTGTCGGTCGGCAACGGCATTTACCGTTCGGCCGACGGCGGCGATACCTGGCAGAACATGGGACTGCCGGAGTCCGAGCGCGTCAGCCGCATCGTCGTCAGCCCGAAGGACGGCAACACCGTGTACGCGTGCGTGCCCGGGAAGCTGTGGGGCGACTCCGCCGAGCGCGGCCTGTACAAGACCACCGACGCCGGCCACAGCTGGAGCCTCGTGCTCAAGGGCCCGAACCTGTCGACCGGCTGCGCGACGGTGGCGATGGATCCGCGCAATCCCGACCGCCTGTTCGCGGGGCTGTGGGACTTCCGCCGCAAGGGCTGGACCTTCCGCTCCGGCGGCGAGGGGCCGACCTCGCCCTCGGCCTCGGGCTTGTACCTGACCGAGGACGGTGGCCGCAACTGGCAGAGGCTCGACGCGAACAACGCCAAGGGCCTGCCGCAGGGGCCCTGGGGCCGGCTCGAGGTCGCCATCGCGCCGTCGCAGCCGGACATCGTCTATGCGGTCATCGAGGGCGTGCGCTCGGCGCTCTTCCGGTCCGACGACGGCGGCCGCACTTGGGAGGAACGCGACCGCAGCCGCAACATGGTCTGGCGGCCGTTCTACTTCTCGCGCCTGGTCGTGGATCCGACCAATCCCGACCGCGTCTACAAGCCGAACCTGCGGCTGATCGCGAGCGAGGACGGCGGCAAGAGCTTCGCGGTCATCGCCGACGCGGTCGGCACGCGCGGCACGCACGGCGACCACCACGACCTGTGGGTCAACCCGAAGAACCCGCGCTTCGTCGTGACCGGCGACGACGGCGGGCTATGGATCAGCCACGACGGCGGCAACAAGTGGTGGAAGGTCGACAACCTGCCGGTGTCCCAGTTCTATCACGTGTCGGTCGACTCGCGAGACCCGTACCAGGTGTACGGCGGGCTGCAGGACAACAGCTCGTGGGTCGGCGACTCGAGCTACCCGGGCGGCATCACCAACAACCGCTGGGAGAACCTGTTCGGCGGTGACGGCTTCTGGTCCTTCGCCGATCCGACCGACGGCAACTTCGCCTATGCGGAGTCGCAGGGCGGCAACCTCGGGCGGATCAACCGGCTCACGCTCGAGCGCCGCGATATCCAGCCGAAGGCCGGCTTCAAGGAGAAGCTGCGCTTCAACTGGAACACGCCGATCGCGCTGTCGCCCTCGGACCCCTCCCGGCTGTACGTCGGCGCTCAGTTCCTGTTCCTGTCGCGCGACCAGGGCCAGAGCTGGGCGCGCATATCGCCGGACCTCACCAGCAACGATCCGCAGATGCAGAAGCAGGAGGAATCGGGCGGCATCACGGTCGACAACTCGGCGGCCGAGATGCACACGACGATCTACTCCATTGCCGAAAGCCCGCGCGACGGCAAGGTCATCTGGGTCGGCACCGACGACGGCAACCTGCAGCTGACGCGCGACGGCGGCAAGAGCTGGAGCAACGTCGTCGGCCGCGTCAAGGGGATGCCCGCCGGCAACTGGGTGTCGTGGGTCGAGGCCGGCCGGCACGCGGACGGCGTCGCATACGCGGCCTTCGACCGCCACACCTTCGGCGACATGGCGCCGTGGGTCTACCAGACCCGCGACTACGGCCAGAGCTGGACGCGGATCGTCGCGCCGGACGCGGGCGTCCGCGGTTACGCGCACGTCGTCCGCGAAGACCCGGTGGACCCGCGCATCCTCTATGTCGGGACCGAGTTCGGGCTGTGGATCTCGATCGACGGCGGCGGGCACTGGGCGGAGTTCAAGGGCGCCGGCTTCCCGGCGGTCGCGGTGCGGGACCTCGCGTTCCAGACCCGCGACCAGGACCTGGTCATCGCGACCCACGGCCGCGGCATCTGGATCATCGACGACCTGACGCCGCTGCGCGGCCTTGCTGCCGCCGGTGCCGGGCATGACTTCGCGTTCCTGTCGACGCGGCCGATCCAGCAGCGACTGGACAGTGACTACGGCGGCTGGCCGGAGGGCGACGGGACTTTCCACGGCGAGAACCCGCCGTCCGGCGCCGTGATCGCCTACTACCAGCGGACGCGGCACGTGTTCGGGCGGCTCAAGATCGAGGTGTTCGACGGCGACGGCCACCTGATCGACACCCTCGCGGCCGGCAAGCGCAAGGGCATCAACCGCGTCGTCTGGTCGATGGCGGTACCGCCGCCGCGGGTGCCGACGGCGGCACAGCAGGCGAACGCGGGCACCCAGGGTCCGCGGCTCGTGCCCGGCCGCTACCGCATCCGGCTGACGAAGGGCAGCGAGGTGTACGAACAGACGCTCGAGGTGGGCCTCGACCGGCGCGCGCGGTTCACGGTCGCCGACCGCGAGCTGCAGTTCAAGGCCGCGATGCGCGGGCATGCGCTTTTCGGCCGCATGAGCGACCTCGTCGACCGCCTCAACGGCCTGCGCGCCCTGTTGCAGGACCGTCGCCTGCGGGTGCCGGGAAATCCCGAGCTGCAGGCCGCGCTCGCGAGCTTCGAGGGGCGCACCGAGGAGCTGCGCAAGCAAGTGGTCGCAACCAAGGAAGGCGGTGCGATCACCGGCGAGGAGCGGCTGCGCGAGCAGCTCGACTACGCCTATGGCGCGCTGCTGTCCTACGAGGGCCGGCCCGGCGATTACCAGGTCGAGCGCGTCGCGGTGCTCGAGCGCGAATTCGGGGAGGTCGCGGCGCAGGCGCAGGCGCTGCAGGACACCGATCTCCCGCCTCTCAACAAGGCGCTCGAGAAGGCCGGCGCTCAGCCGATCGCGCTCGCAGCCGCCACCGAAGCGGGCGCCGAGCTCGCGGCGCTCACGGGTGGCTTCGGTTCTTAGGACAGATTTCTTCTTCGGCTAAGTGGATCTGCCAGCCCTGTTGATGATGATTTCTTGGTCCGTACTCTTGGTCATTCGTCTTCGGCATCCGCGGTCTGACGCGTAGCGTCAGAAGCTCTT
>JANXWS010000068.1 GCA_025351005.1 Pseudomonadota bacterium
AGCTGCCGGGTCGGGTCCGCACCCACTGCAAGAACGTGCCGTCGCACGGCGCACCGGGACATCCGGGCTAGCCGCGGGTGGGGCTCGCCTCCGGCGGCTCGGCCCGCGGTGATGCCGTGCGCGGCGGCTGTGCAGCGAAGGCCGCCGCGCCCATGATGCTGCCGGCGTTCATGCTGTCGACCATCGCAGTCGGGATCAGGATCGTCGAGCCGCGCTCCTTGGTGGTCTCGTAGATGATGTTCATCGCCCGCAGCTGCAGCGCGGCGGGATTCTGCGAATAGATGTTTGCTGCATCGAGGAATCGCTGCGCGATGTCCTGCTCCGCGGACGCGAGGATGACCCGCGCAGCCTTTTCGCGCTCCGCCTGCGCCTGCCGGCTCATGGCATCCTGCAGCTGCGTAGGGATCGCGACGTCGCGGATCTCCACCGAGAGCACCGACACGCCCCAGTCCGCGATCTTCTGGCCGATCTCCTCCTTCAGCTGCTGGTCGGCGACCTTGCGCTCGGCCAGGAGCGCGCTGAGCGGCGAGGACCCGATCATCTCCCGCAGTGACGTCTGTGCGACGCGCAGGATTGCCTCGCGATAGTCGGCGATCTCGAGTGCGGCCCGCTCGGCGTCGTGCACCTGCCAGAACAGGATCGCGTCGATGTTGGCGGGGACCGTGTCCCGGGTCAGCGCTTGCTCTGCGTTGAATTCGGTGGTCTGGATCCGCTGGTCGATCCACGCCACCACGTTGTCGACGAACGGGATGACGACGAACAGGCCTGGCCCGCGGACAGCATGCAGCTTGCCGAGCCGGAGCACGACCGCCTTTTCCCATTGCAGGGCCATCAGCAGGGAAATCGGCGTGAGAATGCCGGCGAGGATCAGCAGTCCCGGCAGGACCAGGCCGAGTGCCGAGCCGGGCTCGTGTCCGAACCTGACGAGCGCGCCGGCGGTGACCAGCAGCAGGACGGACACCACGGTGGCCGGCGCATTCTTCCCGGAGGTAGTCATGACTTGGTTTCCTTTCGCTTTGTGAGCTGCGTCATGCATCGCGCGACGTCGCCCGGATCTAGGCCCGCGGCGCTGGCCGAGGCAATCATCTTCTCCGCAAAGCTCTCGAGGCGGCGCGCCTGCAGCACCGGATCCGCCGGCGGCGGCTTCTCGGCGACATAGGTCCCTCGGGCCCGGAGGATGACGATGGCGCCGGCCTGCTGCAGTTCGTCGTAGGCATGGCGCACGGTATTGAGATCGATCTTCAGCGCGACGGCCACTTGCCGCATCGTCGGCATCTGCTCGCCGGGGCCCAGGATCCCGGCGCCGATCGCGCGCAGCATCTGTTCGCGGATCTGCACGTAGATCGGCACACCGCTTTTCTCGATTCGTATGGTGGGCAGCACGTCGGGTAGGCTGTATGACAGTATGCATACTGTCTACTAGTCCGGGACGTCTGTCAAGCGGGCGCGGGGGGCGAGCGTCGGTGGCAACGCGGGTAGAATTGCGGCGAGGCAGCGGGCGGCGCGCCGCCGCCGTCTCGTTCGGACATCCGCCAAGGAGAGCGACCGTGGACCAGAGGATCGCATCGTTCGTGCTGTCGGCAGCGTCCGCGTTGGCGCTCGTCGCGTTGGCGGCTCCCGCCGCCCTGGCAGGCACCTCGCCCGGCGCACCGGCCAGCGCGGTCGGGAAAGTCGATGACGTTCCCGCCGCCCTGCGCGTGCCGGGCGACCACAAGGTCGTCTTCGAGGGAATCGTCGCCGCCGGGACGCAGACCTACCACTGCGGCGCGGACGGGAAGTACGTGCTGCTCGGGCCGACGGCGATGCTCCGTGGCCGCGAGGGTCAGTACGTCGCTCACTACTTCGGGCCGAGCTGGCAGTACCAGGACGGCAGCGTCGTGGTCGGCAAGGTCATCGCGAAGGAGCCGCGCGCGAACACGATCGACCAGTTGCTGGTGCAAGTCTCTCAGCACGACGGCCGCCAGGGACTGTTCAGCGAGGTCGACTTCATCCAGCGGCTCGCGACCGAGGGCGGCGTCCCGCCGCCGCAGTGCGATCCGGCGCGCGACGCGACGCTCGCCGTTCCCTACACGGCGATCTACCAGTTCTGGGCGCCAACCAAGTAGCCGGCCCGAGGCGCGTCAGGACCCCGCCGCGAGTCGGGGCGGCGTGTCAGTCGGCCGAGCGCGAGTTGTTTACCGCCTGGACCAGGCGGTCCGCTTCGTAGACGGGCGTCGAGCACGCGTTTTCCGAACACGCGAACGCGGCGGCCACCTTCAGCACCGGGTAGCGGACCGCAGGGTTCGGCAATGGGCCCTCCGAACGGTCCCACCACTCGACCTCGAGGTAGGGCGCGGGAAACGCGAGGGCGGCCGCGTGCAGTGCGCGTGCGGCCGGATCGTCCTTGGCACCGACGATCGTGATGTGCGTGGGCGCGGATCCGAGTTCCAGGTCCGCGAGCAGGACGTCGGCATGCAGCCCAGGGCCGTCGGGCGCCACGGCGGCCAGCCGTTTCATCGCGTGCTCCGCAATCCGGCGGAATTCGAGGTCGCCCGTGTAGCGGGCGACGAGATTCGCCACGCGTACGACCGCCGCATTCTGGTCGACCGCGCGAATCGGCTCGCGCAACACTCCGACCGCATCTTCCTGGACGTGCGCGGCGACGAAGCCTGACTCCGGGTGGCGGAAGCTGCTGGCGATGAACCGGAGCGTCGCCTGCGCGTGCGACAGCCACCGGCGTTCACCGCTCGATCGATAGAGGGCGACGAAAGCATCCGCCATCGCGATCGAGTCGTCGAGGAACGGCCCGCCGCGATCGGCATCGTCGTGGCGGAATCCGCCGCCCTGCGACCGGTGCGCGACGATCCAGTCCGCGGCGCGGCCGGCGAGCGCGAGCGCAGCCGCGTCGGCCGTCACGTCGTAGTAGCGACACAGCGCCCGTATGGCCCAGCCGTTCTCGCGCGAGTAGACGTGCGTGTCGATGCGCGGAATGCCGAGATGCCGGCGGCCGCCGTCGTCGAGCCGGTAGTAGTCGACTCCGGGCACCGCGATCGACAGGTCGGCATCCTGGCTGACGTAGAAGCCGCCATCGGGAGTGGCGAGAAAATCGCCGATGTAGCGCCGCAGGGCGGTCGCCGCCGCGAGGTAGCGGGGATCGTGCCAGCGGGCGTAGGCCTCCGAATAGATGCGCAGGTCGTCGGCCTGGAAGGACATCAGCTTCTCGAAATGCGGCGAGTGCCAGTCGACCGCGTCCGAGTACTGGTACACGCCGCCCCATACCGGGTCGATCAGGGCGAGGTTCGCATCCAGCGTCTGGCGCACGCGGTGCTCGGCCAGCGGCTCGCTGCGATCCATCTGTGCAAACGCGAGCTCGATGGATGAAGCATCGACGTATTTGTGGATCGTCCCCCAGCCGCCGTGCTCACTGTCGTAGAGCGCGCCGTACGATCGCAGGAATGCCTGCCGCTGCGCCGTGCTCAGCAGCATGGCGCCACTGCCGCGCGGCGCGCGGTCGCGGCCGACGGAAGGACCGGGGCTCGGGTCGGCGACGATCGCGCTCAGCATGGACGCCATCTGCGGGGCCGGAATGAACCCGCGTCGCTTCACGATTTCCTTGCCGTCCGGCGCGAGCACGATCGTGGCCGGCCAGCCCCAGTCGCCGTAGCGGCTCGTGAGGCCGGGATCGCTGTCGGAATCGACGCTGACCGCCAGGTAGTGCGCAGCGACCAGCGCCCGGACTGCCGGATCGGGATAGGTCTCCTCGTCCATCACGTGGCACCAGTGACACCAGACGGCATGCAGGTCGAGCAGCACGAAGCGGTGCTGCCGCGCAGCCTCCCGGAACAGTTCCGCGTCGAACGAGGTCGTCCAGGCGATCGGAGGTGGCTCGGTGGCGGTCGCCGCGGGCGCGGCAGACCCGGCGACCGGTCCCAGCGACAGGACCGCGGCGACGCACCAGGGACGCCAGCCGCGCACGAACCCCCTGACGACACGGATCGCGGACGGCGCCCGGTCGGTGGGAGTCGGGTCCGGTTTGATGCCCGGGATCATCAAAGCGCCTCCGGCCTGTGCTGTGGTCATGGGGTCCCCGCGGGTGACGCAATCTGCCCACCGTCATACACCGACTACGTGCCGAAGAGCCATTCGGATGCGACCGCGCGTCGTCATCGACCGATCCCCTTCCCCGGTCGCGAATGCGGCTGCGCGGACCGAGTCATCGCGGGCGATGGCAACGGCCGGGGTCGCCCTCGGTCGGGCTTCGGAATCACTGTCCCGTCAATCACTTGAGGCCGCTCCCGGCTCCCCGGGCCGGTCCCGCCGCCGCTCCCCCGTTTAGCTAGGCGCGTGCCATCCTTGAGACTGGCCGCCGGAGGCGGGCAGGACCCGCGGTGATCGTCCGACACCCTGTCTCCGTGCGGCGACGTATTGGCGTGTGCCGACCGCTCCGTCGGCCGATACTGTCTGAACCCCATCTCATCGACGGGAAGGAAAGCAACATGGCGTTCTTCAAGGACACGATCAGTGGAGCCCACGAGCCCGTTCCGCCACCGCGCGATACGTCGCACGGCAACGCCCCCCGGCCGACCGCGCCCGACGCGATGCGGCGACCGCCGGAGCGGCCGGAACCGCGTCACGAATCCCGCGCGGAGCCGACCATCGCCGCCAAGGAGTCGTTCCTCGCTTCCGACCTGACCATCGAGGGAAAGATCGAAGGCGCGGGACACGTCAAGATCGCCGGTCGCTTCAAGGGCGACGTGCACGTGCAGGGCAACCTGACGATCGACGCCGGCGCCCACCTCACGGGCCAGGTGCGCGCCAAGAACGTCACCGTCGGCGGCGAACTGCACGGCAACATCGACGGCGCCGAGCGTGTCGAGCTGAGCCAGAGCGGTGTCGTGGTCGGCGACCTCAAGGTCGGCTCGCTGACGGTGGCCGCCGGCTCGCGCATGCGCGGCCAGGTCGAGTTCGGTTGGGGCGACAAAGGTCCGCCGAAGCAGGAACAGCCGCGAGGTAACGGTTCGCCTGCATGAGCGCGATGCGCCCGCCGGCTTCGGGCGCGACCAAGACGTGCCCGCACTGCAAGAGCACGATCCTGGGGAGCGCCAGCGTCTGTCCGGCGTGCCGCCACCACTTGCGGTTCATTCCGACCGGCCAGCTTGAACCGACGCCCGCCTTCTCCGCGTTGCGGGTCGAGGCGGCCTTCGGCAATCCGCAGGCGTCCTCGTACTGCGAGTATTCCGTCGTCGTCGCCATGCGCAATGAGCGCGGCGAGGAGATCGCCCGGCACGTCGTCAACGTCGGCGCGCTCGTGCCCGGCGAGCAACGCCACTGCGTGCTCTCGGTCGACGTCTTCACCCCCGCCGACGACAATACCCGTGCGGTGCGTCGGGAACACTGAACGCGACCCGCCGTCACCGACGTAGGCGCGGCGGCGGCGCGCAGCCGCCGAGGCCGGCCGCGGTCACGCGGGGCGGTCGAAGTGCGGCGGTGGCGATGTTCTTACGCAGTCCGTTGGCAACATCGCCGGATGGCGTTTCCGTCGAGCGTCGACCGCCGCTACTGTATCTGTGCTGACGGAGCCGCGGATCTCAGGCTCGCCCGCAACCGCGGCACCATGCCACCACACTGAGATGCCGCCGCGGCCGGCAACAGTTAGATCGTGGCCAGGGCGCGGCCGCGGTCTGGCGCGGCAGGAGAATACGAGTGGGCGAGCGAGACGTCGGCAAGGTCGGCGCGACGGCGTCCGGCGCGGATGGCCGCTCGCCGAGCGCCGCACCGTCGCGGCCCGTCGACCCGCGGCACACCGGCCGGCATGTCGTGCTGCTGAAGGACGGTGGCAGCCGCGCCGCCGCCGAGCGTCTGCGCAATGCCACGGGCCTGCGGATGTCGATGTCGTCCGACTTCGACGGCCGGGTCCGGGGAGCGCACACGGCGACGGGCGAGGGCGTGATGTTCGAGCGCCTCGGCGTTGCGCTCCTGCACGGCGACCCCGACCAGGTCCGGGCGCTCGCGAAGGGCGCGGGGGCGCGCAAGCTGATCGTCGAGCCCGAGCGCATCGTTCGCGTGAGCGGGCCATGGGACGACCCGCTCGCGGACTCCGAAGCGGCGACCTGGGGATTGCAAGCGACACGCGTGGCGTCCTCGCGGTTTTCCGGGCAGGGCGTCCGCGTCGCCATACTCGACACCGGCATCGATCTGCAGCATCCCGACTTCGCCGGCCGGGCGATCGTGTCGCAGTCGTTCGTGGCGGGCGGCACCGTTGCCGACGTGTTCGGCCACGGAACGCAATGCGCGGGCGTGGCCTGCGGACCGCTGAACCCGGGCCGCCCGCCGCGCTACGGCGTCGCGCCGGACGCCGAGATCTATGTAGGCAAGGTCGTCGGGGACGACGGCAGCGGCACGGACGGCGATGTGCTCGCCGGCATCGACTGGGCCGTCGGCAACGGCTGCGCCGTCATCTGCATGGCGCTCGGTACGACGGCCAGGCAAGGCGAGCCCCACTCGCAGGTCTACGAGCAGGTGGCCGCACGATCGCTCGCGGCCGGCAGCGTGCTAGTGGCCGCGGCCGGCAACCAGAGCCAGCGTCCCGACACGATCGTCCCGGTCGACCATCCCGCCGATTGCCCGTCAATCCTCTCGGTCGGCGCGGTCGATCCGCACTTGGGCATCGCGGTGTTCTCGAACGGCGGTCGCAACCCGGATGGCGGCGAGGTCGACATCGCGGCGCCGGGCGTTGCGATCCTCTCGTGCTGGCCCGGTCCGGCGCTCTACCAGGCGGCGAGTGGCACGAGCATGGCCGCGCCCCACGTCGCGGGGATTCTGGCGCTGCTGGCCGAGGCCGATCCGGCCGCACGCGGGCAGGCCCTGCGGGCGCTGCTGCTCCGCGCGGCGTCCGGGCTGCCGTTGCCGGCCGGCGATGTCGGCGCGGGCCTCGCACAGGCGCCGCAGTAGATCCCGGCCATGACCGACATCGTCATAAGCTACCCGAGCGGGCGCTGGAGGTGCGTGGTGAGGCGCGTCAAGGTCGCGGTCGCGATCGGCGAGGACGCGTTCGGCCGGATTCAACAGGTGGCCGAGGCTTGCCGCCAGCTCGGCTTCGAGCACGAGTCGACGCTGTCCGGCGTCGGCGTGCTGGTGGGATCGGCCGCGGCGGACGACGTGGCGAGGCTACGGACGGTGCCGGGCGTAACGGCCGTCGAGGTCGAACGTGATCTCCGGCACGGCCGGGCGCCGCGGCCCGCCCGGGCCTAGCCGGACCGGAAGGCGCGACCCGCGGCGATCAGGGCGATGATGGTGATCCGTCGGGGCGCAACGTGAAGCTGAATGTCTGCGCGGGCCCGGGCTCGTTGCCGCCTGTGACCTGCAACTCATAGTCACCCGGCTGCAGTCTTGTCGCGTCCGCGAAGCAGCGGACGAAGCCATCCGGTCCCGATGCGAGCCCGGCGACCGACCCGACCCTTGATCGTGCCGTGGCGCCGGTCAACCGTTCGAGCGTGACCCGATAGACGCGGCCTGCCGATCGCGTCGCCGGAGCCACGCGCAGTTCGAGCAGGCCGCGCGCGGGCAAGGCGAGCACGGGCGTCGAGGTGGAGCCGCGCGCTGCGACGAAGGTGAAGCGGGCGACGGTCGCGCCGCCCGAACCCGAACGTGCCGCGCCCGCGGGAACCGAGGCGCTCAGCACCGACGCCGGCCGCAGCGTCGGGTAGACCCACCATACGACCGCGATTCCGGCGGCGGCGGCCGCAACTGCCGCGCCTGCGGCCCACAACCGGGCGCGTCGCGGCGCCCGGCGCGGAACGAAGTCGATGCGGTGGCTCTCGCGAAGCTGCTCGAGTCCCTCGCGCAACCGCAGCGACAGCTCGACCTCGCGCACGAGATTGGGATCGCCGAGCAATCGATGCTCAAACGCGCGGCGATCGTCTTCCGGCAGGTGGTCGCCGAGGTAGTCGCGGATTCGCTCCAGGTCGCGACCGACGTCGATCACGCCACGACTCCTGCCACGCCCGATGACGATGCCGGCCGCTGCGCGCCGTCGCGATCGGCGGCCGCGCGCCCCCCCAGCACGCCGGCGGCGCCCGCCGCCGAGAGGCAGAGCCCAAGGATCCCGATCGCGAGGAAATCCGTCTTGCCATAGCCGCGGTGTTCGAGCAGCGCCCGGAACCGGTTGCGCGCCCGGAAAATCACCCGGTTGAAGTGTTCGTCCGAAAGACCGAGGTCCCGGCAGATGGTTTCCTTCGCCTCGTCGTTGAGATAGAAGCGCACGAGCAGGGCCCGGTCGCGCAAGGTCGGCAGCTCGTCGAGCATGCGCCGCGCCGCCTCGGCCCACTGCCGGTGCCCGACCTGGTCCCAGTCCCGGTCCGACTCCGGGCTTGCCATGGAATCGAGCGCGGCGGGACTCGAGACGCCGCTGCGGTCCTTGCGCCGATAGTTTCGCAGGTGATTGAGCGCGACGCGGTACAGGTAGCCGCCCAGGTTCCCGGGCTCGGCGATCTCGCCGTCGCGCAGTTTCTCAAGCGTCGTGACCGCTGCATCCTGGAGGATGTCCGCCGCGACTTCCGGATCCGGGACACGACGGAGGATCAGCGCCCGAAGGCCGGGAAAGTCGCGATAGACTGCGGCGAGGTCCGCAACCGGGTCGGCCGGCTGCGCGCCGGGTCCCGGGGCCGGGGGAGGGGTCGCCGTTTGCTCTTCGCGCTGATCGAGCAGTTCCACGGCGGCAGTATAAGCCGCAATGCGGCGGGACCGCAGGCGGCAGGGACGCCCCGCGCCGCTGCTTGCATATGTCTCGTCGCGACCGTCCTGCCGTGGGCGACCGGCCCGGCAGTCGCCGCGTCCCAATCCACGTGCAGCACCTCGGTGGCGGCGCTGCCGGCGCTCGAGGACCGCCGGCTGCCGACGCGCGGTACCGGACCGGTGCAGCTCTCGGTCTCCGGCCTGCCCGGCCACCGCTACCTGATCGAGGTCGAAGAGAGCGGCAACGACGCGCTGGTCGAGGTCCTCGACTCCGCAGGGCGCCTCGCGACCCGCGCCGACCACCCTGAGCGGCGCAGCGGGACGCGGCGCGCCATCGCGACGCCGGTCGATGCACAGCCATTTGCAATTCGGGTGACCGGCAAGGAACACGCGGGCGTCTCCGGTACGACTCGGATCCGGGTCCGGGATCTGGCGGGGCTCGCCGCTCAACCGGACTGTCTCGGCGTCCTCGAGCTGCTGGCGCGGGCCGACGCCGACTACGCGGATGGCCAGCAGCTTTCCCGCGCCCTGCCGGGCCCGGCACTTGGAAGCGCAAGGCACTACTACTTGCGCGCGGCGGAGGGATTCCTCGCAGCGCACCGCGGCTTCGTCGCCACCGGCGACAACGCTCTCAGCGGCCCGACCGCGCTCGCGGCGGTCGAGTACCAGGAGCTGCAGAACTGGCGGCGCGCCCTGGAATGGAGCGAGGCCGCGGCGAACCTCCTGCAACGCGACGATCCGTACCGGCGCGCGCGGGCCGAAGCGCTCGAGGCCGCGGCACTGATCGAAATCGCGACCGAGTCGGCGCCGGGGCAGCCCATCGCGGGGTTCGACGCCGACTCGAAGGGACTGCACGCCCGCGCGCGCCGTACGCTCGGTGAGCTCAGCCGGTTTCACCTGCGGCGCCACGAGCGCTACGACGCCGCGCTGCAGCTCAACAACACGGGCGTGTCGTTCTTCTACGAAGGACGCTTTGCCGAGTGCGCAGCCGTGCTGCTGGGAGCGGGCAACGAATTCGGGGCCATCGGCGAACGTCCGCGTCAGGCACTCGCATGGCAGAACCGGGCGCTCTGCTTCTGGGGGCTCGGACACCTGCCGGAGGCCTTGCACGCCTTCAACCGGGCGCTCGAGGGCCTCGGGCCGGATGTGTATCCCCAGCTCTACCTCGTGACGCTGAACAACACGGCGCTCGCCAATTACGCACTCGGCAACTTCGACGAGTCGCTGCGGATCCACGACCGGACGCTCGCCTTTGCGATCAGGATTCAGTCCCGCCGCGAGGAAGCACAGAGCCTTTACGGGATCGGCGTCACCTACTACGCGCTCGGCGATCCCGGTCGCGCGCAGCAGTCCCTCGAGCGCGCGCTCGCGATTCGCAGCGTCGAGCTCGACGGTCGCGGGCGCCTGATCACGCTGCGAGCGCTGGCGACCATCTACGGGGAGCGGCACCTGCTGAAGGAGGCGCTGGCGGCCGACGAGGAGGCCCTGCGCCTTGCGACGGCCCCTTATTCCATCGGTCGAATCCGCATCCAGCTCGCGATCCACACCGCAGCAGCCGGCCGGCGCGACGACGCCACCAAGATGCTCGACGAGGTGATCGCGACGACCGACAAGTCGGACCAGCTGGTCCGCGCGGAAGCGCTGCTGCAGCGTGCCGTACTGCGTCGCGACGGCGGTAAGGCGGCGGATGCGCTTCGCGATCTGGCGGAGTCCCGGCCGCTGCTCCGCCAGTACGGCAGCGTCATCGAGGAGTTCGCCGCGGATCTCGAGACGGCGCGGATCCTGCGGCGACTCGGTCACACCGGGGAGGCGCTCGCCGCGGTCGATCGGGCACTCGCCAGGTCCGACGCGATACGGCTGCAGACGGCGACGCCGGAGTTCCGTGCGCAGCTCCAGACCCCGCTGCGGCCGGCGCACGACCTGAGGCTCGAGCTGCTGTGGCAGCAGTTCGACGAGCACGCACGAGCCGGCCGGTCGGCCGCCGCGGAGCACACGGCGGCGCTGGCGTTTGCAAGCGCGGACGCATCCCGCGCCCACTCGTTCGCAGACGTCGCGGCACAACGGTATTCCCCGGCGGTACGCAGCGAGCTCGGGCCCGAGCTGGCGCGTCGCGAGGTCCTGTACCGGGAGATTGCGGCGCGGCGCTTTGCGCTCGAGGCGCGCGAGGATCGATCGGGAGGCGACGACCCGCGCGCCGTGCAGCTCCGTGACGAGATTGCCGGGCTGCAGCGCGCGGCGGACATGGTCGACAGTGCCATCGCCTCGCGTGCAGCCGCACGGTCGCCTGCGACCAACGGCAGGGACGCGGCGCGGGCCGCGACGGTTGCCGGGTTGCCGGCGAACACCGCGCTCGTCTCCTACTGGCTCGGTGCCGAGTCCGCCTATGCGTGGGTGCTGTCCGGGCATCGCGTGCAGTGGCTGAGACTGGGGAATACCGCCGACATCGCCGATCGCGCCAGGACTTTTCACGACGCGCTGACGCGTTTCGTCGACGTGCCGGTCGAGGAGCGACGGCGGGCCGGCGCTGCGCTGTATGACGCCGTCTTGCGTCCGCTCGAGCCGTGGCTCGCGTCCTATCGGCAGTGGATCGTCATCCCGGACGGCGCGCTCAGCTACGTGCCGATTGCGGCGCTGCGCGGTCGCGACGCGGGCGGCGACTTCTACGTCGTCGCACGCCATGACATTGCGCTCACGCCGGCGGCGTGGATGCTGCGGGCGACGGACCCAGCCGGGCGGGCGCGACCGGAGCGGCGGTTGCTGCTCGTCTCCGACCCGGTCTATGACGCTGCCGATCCGCGGCTCGCCGGCCGTCCCGAGCCCGCGCCCGCCGATCCGCGCTACCGGAGAATTCCGTGGACCGCGCACGAGGCCGAGGCGATCGCCGCACAGTTCCCCGCCGCGCAAATCGACCGGCTCGCGGGTTTCGACGCCACCCGCGAGCGGCTGCTGGCACTCGACTGGTCGCGGTACCGCTACCTGCACTTCGCCACCCATGGAAGCGTCGATGCCGGGATGCCGCAGTTGTCGGCGCTGGTTCTTGGAGCCTACGACCGCAACGGACGGACCGTCGACGGTACCATTCGCGTGACGGATTTCTCGCTGCTGCGGCTGGACGCCGACGTCGCGGTGTTCAGCGGCTGCGATACGGCGCTCGGCAAGCAGGTGCTGAGTGAAGGCCTGGTCGGGATCGGCTATACGACGCTCGCGCGCGGCGCGCGCTCGGTCGTCGCGTCCCTGTGGCGCGTGCCGGATGAGATGACGGCGCAGCTGATGACAGAGTTCTACCGGTACCTGTTGCGTGACTCGATGGGTCCGGCCGCCGCACTCGGTGCGGCCATGCGATCGGTCGTGGTGCGCGACCCGTCCGCGGACCCGGCCCTGTGGGCGCCGTTTCAGGTGTCAGTCGTCACGCTTGGCGGGAGCCCGGAGCCGCCGCCCGCCGTGACGGCGCGTGTTTCATCGACCACGAACCATCGGGGGATGCAGTGAACTGCTGGACAGACAAGACCGTCACGATCAGCGACAGCTGGGGACCTGGCATCAAGGACGTGCTGTGGGCGCCGCTCGGCGCCGCGGTCACATTCACCCTGCGAGGGCGGTATCTTCGCGACGCACGCGGAACGCGCCAGCTCGCGCAGATCCAGGCGGAGTTTTCCTCGGGCTTCCTTTGCGACGGCTGGCAGGGAGCGATCTTCACGCCGCTCGGCACCAACCCGGTCAAGGGGGTCGTCGGCCTTCCTGCGTGGGACCCGTCGCAGCAGGGCAAGTACCGGGCGCTGATCGACGGCCCGAACACGAATCTGGGCGACTCCGGAACGATCCGACTCGAGGGCGTCATCCCCTACGTCGATTCGACAGGTCGGGTGGGATTCGACAGCGTCCGGCTGTACTACGCGTTCAACGCCGTCCAGGGCGCCGTCCCCGACCTGGTCATCGTCAAGACGGCAACGCTGGTCGGGATCCCGGGAACCGTGCGGGTGCTCCAGGATGGAGCGGGACACGGCCCGCCGGGCTGACGAACCATCGACCCGGTTCGGTCGCCACCGCACGACGCCGGCGGTCGGTCGACGCTGCACCGCAGCAGCAGGCTCGCTGAGATTCCGGTCGGCGGCGCAACAGATTCATCAATGACGGCGGGCCGAACGGATCCGGGATTGGGCGCGCGCGCTCCTCCGGGCCGCGCGGCAACTATGGCTAAGGCTCGTGGTCCAGTCTTGTTGAACCGGCGGCGCAAGAGCACCCCGACCCATGCAGACGATGAAATTTGGCGCCATGCGGCGGCCGTCGTACCTCGAAAACCTGCTCCGCTCATTGGTGCGGAGCCGTGGCTGGGTCGTGCCGGAGGCCGAGCCGATTCAGGATTCCGGCGAACTTCCCTCGGCGCTGCAGAAGCTGGCGACCGACGCGGAGACGACTAGCGGCGTCTGGCGCGCCTGGCTCAATCCCGACGGACGGCGACTCTTCGTGGCCGAACTGTCCGTGGATCTCTCCAGGGAACGCGGGCATCCCGTGTTGCTGGTGCATTATTACAATGACGGCGGCGTGCTCGAGGAATTCAGCGCCTGGGCGCACCTGGCAGACGGCGCGTGGCGGGAGTGCCAGCTGTAGGACGGGGCGCGGAGAGGCAGGGCGAGGCCGGCTGAGCGCAGACGGCGGCGGCTCGGATTCTGGGGCGAGGTCGCGTTCTGGCCCGCCCGGAGGCATCCGCGCGGCAATTCACCGGCCATAGTCCGGGTCCCGCGCGGCGATCACGGCCGCCGCGACTGCACCGATTAAAATTCCTTCACGTCGGTCGGCGTTCGCGGCTGCGCGACGTTTGTCCGACGGGCCGGCCCTTGCGCGTGGCGCAAGTGACGTCGATGCTGCCGCACCACGAGGGGAAAGGCGTGCTTCAGGTCGTAGCGATTGCGCGTACCGCCGGACCCTGGCGCTTCGGGTCGTGGCCTGCAAGGGCGGCGATCGCGGCCCTGACCGCCGGCGCGTGCACCGTCGCCGGCTGTGCACCGCAGCCCGTCAGACCGGCGCCAACGGCCGAGGCGGTCGACGCCGCGCGGCTCGAGCGCCTGACCTACGGCCTCAACTCGTCCTCCATCGCCGAGTACCGCCGGCTCGGATCGCGCGCGTTTCTCGAGGCGCAGCTCGCAGCCCGACCGCCACCGCTGCCCGCCACGGTCCAGGCCGAGATCGATGCCCTCGAGATCGCCCACGCGGACCCCGTCGCCCTGCTCGCCGAGGTCAACGCCGAGAACAAGCGGATCAACGCACTCAGCGACGGCACGGACAAGGAACGGGCCCGCAAGGCGCTGAACGATCGTGCCAACCGGCTGGCCTACGAGGCGGCACGCCGCGAGCTGCTGCGCGCGGTCTATTCGCCGGCGCAGTTGCGCGAGCAGCTCGCCTGGTTCTGGCTCAACCACTTCAGTGTCTTCCAGTACAAGGCCAACGTGCGCTGGCTGGTCGCGGACTACGACGAGCACGCGATCCGGCCGCACGTGCTCGGCCGGTTCCGCGACCTGGTGATGGCGACGCTGCGCCACCCGGCGATGCTCCAGTATCTCGACAACGCGCAGAACGCCGCGGGCCACATCAACGAGAACTACGCCCGCGAACTGATGGAACTGCACACCCTCGGCGTCGACGGTGGCTACCAGCAGCAGGACGTCCAGGCGCTCGCGCACATTCTCACCGGCGTCGGCATCAACGTCGGCGAGGCCCCGAAGCTGAGGCGGGACTGGCAGCCGCTGTACAAGCGCGATGGAGCGTTCGAGTTCAACCCCGCGCGCCACGACTTCTCGACGAAGCAGCTGCTCGGAGCGACGATCACGGGTCGCGGCTTTCACGAGGTCGAGGAGGCGGTCGACCTCCTCGTGCGGCAGCCGGCCTGCGCCCGCTTCGTGTCGCGCCGCCTGGCGCAGTACTTCGTGGCCGACAACCCGCCGCCGGCGCTGGTCGACCGGATGGCCGCGACCTTCGCGTCGACCGACGGCGACATCGCCGCGGTCGTGCGCACGATGCTGGTGGCGCCGGAGTTCGACGCGACGCGCGGCACCAAATTCAAGGACCCGATGCACTACGTCGTGTCGGCGGTCCGGCTCGCGTACGACGGTCGCGTGATCCTGAACACCCATCCCATCGTCAACTGGCTGAATGCGCTCGGCGAGCCGCTGTACGGCCGGCAGACACCCGACGGCTATCCGCTCGGCGAGGCCGGCTGGGCGAGCTCCGGGCAGATCAGCCGCCGCTTCGAGATCGCGAAGACCATCGCGAGCGGCAGCGGTGCGCTCTTCGATCCGGAGGACGGCAGCCACCCGGCGACCGGCGGCTTCCCGCAGCTCGCGAGCCGCATCTATTACGACACCTTTGAGCCCCGGCTGTCGGCGACGACGCGGGACGCGCTCGAGCGGGCGACCTCGCAGGTGGAATGGAACACTTTCCTGCTGGCGTCGCCCGAGTTCAACTACCGCTAGATCGAGGAAACTGCGATGAACCGCCGACAGCTCCTGGCCTTCGCCGCCGCCGCGCCCGCGCTCACGGTGGCAGGCCGCCTGCTCGCCGCGCCGCGCTCGCAGTGCAAGTTCCTGCTCGTGTTCCTGCGCGGCGGCTACGATTGCGCGAACCTTCTGGTTCCGTACTCGAGCAGCTATTACTACGAGTCGCGCCCGCACATCGCGGTCGCGCGGCCTGCCGCGGCCGACGGTCCGGGCGCGCTCGCGCTCGACGCCGACTGGGCCCTGGCACCGGCGGTCCGCGAGTCGATGGCACCGTTCTACGGCAGGCACCAGCTCGCGTTCATCCCGTTCGCCGGCACCGACGACGTCTCGCGCAGCCATTTCGAGACACAGGACGGCCTGGAGCTCGGCCAGCCGGCCGGCACGGCGCGCGACTTCCGCTCCGGGTTTCTCGCTCGCCTCGCGACGCTGCTCAACGGACCCGCACCGATCGCGTTCACCGACTCACTGCCGCTCGTGTTCCGCGGCAGCCGGGACATTCCGAACATTTCGCTGAAGTCGGTCGGCAAGCCCGCCTTCGACGCGCGCCAGGCCGGGATCCTGCAGGGCATGTACGGCAACCATCATCTGCAGGCCGCGGTCGCCGATGGGCTCGAACTGCGCCAGGAGGTCGCCCGGGCGATGGAGGAGGAGATGGCGGCCGCCAATCGTGGTGCGATCACGACCAAGGGATTCGAGCTCGAGGCGGGCCGGATCGGCCGCCTGATGCGCGAGCAATACGGCCTCGGCTTCATCGACATCGGCGGCTGGGACACGCACGTCAACGAGGGCGGAGCGCAGGGCGCGCTGGCCACGAACCTCGAGAACCTCGGCCGCGGCCTCAGGACGTTCGCGGAGTCGCTCGACGCCGAGTGGAAGAACACGGTTGTGGTCGTCGTGTCGGAATTCGGCCGTACCTTCCGCGAGAACGGCAACAACGGCACCGACCACGGCCATGGATCGGTCTACTGGGTACTGGGCGGCGGGCTGCAGGGCGGCCGGATCGCGGGGGCCCAGGTCCGGGTCGGTGCCGGCACCTTGTTCGAGAACCGCGACTACCCGGTGCTCAACGATTACCGCGCCATCCTCGGCGGTCTGTTCCGCGCGATGTGGGGGCTGTCATCGGTGCAGCTCGAGCATGTGTTTCCCGCGACGCCGGCGCTCGACCTCAACCTCGTCTAGCAGCCTGTCCGGGTCGTCGCCCACGACAGGGGCTGGCCGCAAGGGTCGAAACGTGTGACGCGCAGTCGGCTCGTGACGGCCGGATGACGGGACGCGGATCGCCGAGCGGCATCCGGATGGCCACCCAGAGCGGCGCCCGAGCGGGATCGACTAGACTGTCCGCATCGGCCTGATTCGGAGCGACTGCGTGACCACGTGCATCGGAGCCGGGTGGTGAACGGACGCGTGGCGCTCGTCACCGGCGGTGGCCGCGGGATCGGACGCGAGGCGGCGCTGCTGCTCTCGGCTGCCGGGGCGCGCGTAATGATCGCCTCGCGCACCGTCGCGGAACTCGCGGCCGTCGGCCTCGACTACGTCACGGCCGATCTCGGCACGGCCGCGGGCTGTGCGCTTGCCGTGGCGGAGACCGAGCGACGGTTGGGACCAGTCGACATTCTGGTCGTGAACCACGGCATAGGCTCCGCTCATGAACGACTGGTCTGGGAGCAGGACCCGGATGTCTGGCGCGAGACGATGCGAATCAACCTCGACGGTCCGTTCGAGCTGGCGCGCCTCACGGTGGGCGGCATGTGCAACCGCGGCTTCGGCCGGCTCGTGTTCACCAGCTCGACCGCCGGGGAGAAGGCCGAACGCTCGGGCAGCGCGTACACCGCGTCCAAGCACGGCGTGATCGGCCTCGCACGCGCCGTCGCCCAGGACGCCGGGCCGTTCGGGGTCACGTCGAACGCCGTATTGCCAGGCTGGGTGCGCACGGCCATGGCGGAGCGGTCGGCGAGGGCCGACGCCGAGCGGCGCGGCGTCGGCGTCGAGCAGGTCTGGCGCGAGCGCGCCGCAATCTACCCGCAAAACCGGGTGCTGGAACCGCGCGAGGTGGCACAGGTGATCGCGTTCCTGTGCAGCGACGCCGCGGGCGGCGTCAACGGTGAGGCGATTACCGTCGCGCTCGGCGGCATCTGGTAGGCGTCCACATCGATCGACCTCGATGCGACGCGGCGTAACCCGGCAGCCCGACCGTGATTCACGCGACGCGCAGGGACGGATCGATCTCGTCGGCCCAGGCCCGCAGCCCGCCCTCGAGATGGGCCGGCTCGCGGATGCCCCGCAACGATGCGAGGGCGCACGCGCGGGCACTGCGCGTGCCGCTCTTGCAGGCGAAGACGACGATCGCGTCCGCGGCGACGGCCCCGAGCCCCGCCTCGAGGGTGCCGAGCGGCATCGAGCGCGCACCGGCAAGGTGACCGGCGTCGAATTCGTGGGGCTCGCGCACGTCGATCAGCTCGAGTCGCCGGCCGCCGCGCGCCGACGCGTCGATCAGCGCGCGCAGCTCGACCGGGCTCAGGCGGCGGAACGATGCTGGCTCGGCCGCGCATGCCGCCGCGAGGTCCTCGGGCGCCCTGATCGTCGGCCGGTCGCCGCAGACCGCACAGTCCGGTTGCCGGGCGAATGAAAACTCGTGAAACGCCATGTCAAGCGCGTCGTAGGTCAGCAGCCTTCCGACCAGCGGCGTGCCGAGCCCGAGTACCAGCTTGATCGCTTCCGTTGCCTGGATGACTCCGAGCACGCCAGGCAGCACGCCGAGCACCCCGGCTTCGGCGCAACTCGGCACCGCGGCCGCTGCCGCTTCGGGAAACAGGCACCGGTAGCACGGGCCGCGTCCCGGGACATACGTCATCGCCTGGCCTTCGAAGCGGTAGATGGCCGCCGATACCAGCGGCTTGCCGAGCAGCACGCACGCGTCGTTGACGAGGTAGCGCGTGCCGACGCGGTCGCAGCCGTCCACGACAACGTCGTAGGGCCGGATGAGTTCGCAGACGTTGGCCGCGCGCACCTCGAGCGCGTGAGCGACGACCTCGATGTGCGGGTTGAGCGCAGCGAGCCGCGCCTGCGCGGCCGACGCCTTCGGTTGACCGATGTCGCTCGTGCCGAACAGCACCTGCCGCTGCAGGTTTGACAGCTCGAGTCGATCGCAGTCCGCCACTCCTAGCGTGCCGATACCCGCGGCCGCCAGGTACAGCGCGGCAGGCGAGCCGAGCCCGCCCGCGCCGATGACCAGCACGCGGGCGGCGCGCAGCCGTTCCTGGCCCGCGCGGCCCACATCGCCGAGCAGCAGGTGCCGGCTGTAGCGCTCGAGCTCGGCGGCCGCGAGCGGCAAGGCTCAGCCTCCACTCAAGGCGCAGATCACGTGCAGGACATTCTCGCGACCTATCGCTTCGCCGAGCACCCGTACCTCACGGCTTCCGGCGAAGAGGCGGATGTGCGGCCGGATGCGGTCCTGCTCGTCGATCATCCGGAACCGCATGCCGGCGTAGCGGCGCTCGAGATCGGCGAGGACCTCCGCAACGGTGGCGCCCTCCGCGGGCACGGTCGCGGCCCCGCCGGTGTAGGAGCGCAAAGGACTCGCGATCCGCACCGTGCACGCCATGGGGGACGCGGGCCCGGCGCCTAGGCCGCGACGGTGACGGAGTAGATCTCCGGAAGATGCTGGGCGACCCGCCGCCAGTTCGCGCCGCCGTTCGTGCCCACCCAGACCTCGCCCGCGGTCGTCCCGAAGTAGAGACTCGGCGACGACCGGCGATCCGCGCACATCGCCTGGCGCAGCACCGTAAACCAGGCATTCGCCGGCGGCAGCCCCCGATCGAGGCGCCGCCAGCTGCGGCCGGAATTCCGGGTGGCGTAGACGGCGGGCCGGCCGCGAATCGACGTCCGCGGCCAGACCTTCGTGCCGTCCATCGGCAGGACCCACGCCACGTCCGGATCCGCGGCGTCGAGCACGACCGGGAAGCCGACGTCGCCGATGCTCTTCGGCATCGCCTCGCCGATCCGGACCCAGCGGCGCGAGGGTCGGTCGATCCGGTAGATGCCGCAGTGATTCTGCTGGTACAGGCGGTCCGGGTGCAGCGGGTGCATCACGACGCAGTGCGGGTCGTGGCCGAACGGCACGTTCGGGTCCGGCATGAAGTCGGCCGCGACGCCTTCATTGAGCGGCGCCCAGTCGCGGCCGCCGTCGGTCGACTCGAACACACCGCCGATCGAGATGGCCAGGTACTGGTGCAATCGGTCCCGGGGATCGACCAGGATGGAATGCAGCAGCTCACCGTCCGGAGTCGCCAGGCTCGGTGCCCACTTCGGGTGCATCGGATGGTCGTTGAATCCCGCGACCGGCTCCCAGCGGGCGCCACCATCGTCCGACCTGAAGAGCCCGGCCGGCGAGGTGCCCGCGTACCAGCAGCCCGGCTCGCTCGGATGGCCCGGCGTCAGCCAGAAGACACGCGTGACCGCCTTCGGCGTCTCGCCATCCGCGGCCTTGCGAAAGGCGGGCGGCTGCGTCGCCTCGACCCAGATCCGGCCCCGGTCCGTCGACCTGAAGACGGTAGGCCCCAGGTGGCCGGTCTTTGCCGCCATCAGCAGCGATTTCGGATCGCGGGGATCGGCGACGATGTGATGAATGATGTGGCCGAGGAACTGCGGCCCGATCAGCCGATAGGTTCGCCGGCGCGCGTCGGGGCGGAGCGCGAACGCGCCTTTGCGGGTGCCGATCCAGACGGTGTCTGCCATGCGCAGAGATTCCATCTGGCGACGCATCGCGTCAATCCCCTGCTCGCTGCGATGCAGCAACAAGCGGGTAGCGCTGATCGCCGACCCCGGCCGGGGTCAGGACGATGCGATGGAAGGCGTCTCTGGTCCGGTGGCCGCCGACCTCTGCGAGCACCGCGGCGGGCGGCACGGAACTCGGCGCCGCGGCCGTCGAACGAGACGCGATCGCGTACGGCGACGGACGGGCGACGCCGGCGACTCCGCGCCGGGCCCGACCGGCCGTCGCGAATGGCCATCAGGGCAGAGCCCGCATTCTCGTCACGCCGCGACTTGCCGTGCCAGTGCGGAAAATGTCGCGGGTGCGGTATATAGTCCGGCTCGACGGGGACGGTTTCGATCAAAACAACCAATCGCACATTCCGCCTACCTGGAGGCATCGAGATGGTTGCGAAGCAGACTTCCCGTCGCAAGCGGCTGGCCGATTCGGTCATCGTGACGCTTGTGCCGGAACTCACGGACGATGGGGCGTTCCGCGTACTGGAAATGCAGGGCGCCTCGAGCGCGGCCGCGGCGGGCGTCGACTCGGAACTGCGACGGCAGATGGTGGCCGCTGCCGCGTACTTCCTGGCCGAGCGCCGCGGTTTTGAGCCGGGACATGAGTTGGACGACTGCGTCGCGGCCGAGGAGGCCGTCGACGCACAGCTGCAGGACGGAATCGCGGCGTAGTCAGCCGCGTTCGCGGTTCAATGCTGGGGGGCGCTCGGCTCGACGTCGGACCGCGGTTGAGGTTCGCAGCATCGCGCTGGCCCTGGCGGGCCGGTTGTCCTGTGCGCAGGTCGCGGGCGCGCCCTGCCAGATGGGCCGGTCCGCAATCCAGTCGCCGCAACGCGCAGGGGCAACGGCGCCGCGGCAGCCGAGCTTGAGCTCGACGATGAAAAGCCAGAACGGGAACCGGATCGTCGGTCACCTCCAATGGCATCGCCGGTCGCACGCAGGCAGACGGCAGCGGGATTGCGAGCGTCGATGCGATCGCGGCACGTCTTGTCGCACGGGGGATGCGGGATGCGCGACAAACGGATGACCGCCGCTGCCGCCCTGCTGACGGGGCTCTTGCTGAACGCGACACCCGCTGCGGGCGCCGACGCCGCCGGCGCCTGCGCGCAGGTGCGCAAGGCCTGCCGCGATGCGGGCTTCGTTGCCGGCGGCGTGAAGGAGGGCAAGGGCCTCAAGGCCGACTGCTTTGAGCCGATCGTGCACGGGTCAGCACGGCGACCTAGCGCCAGCGTGCCGCTGCCGAGCGTCGATGCCGCCACGATTGCCGCGTGCCAGGGCGAGGGTTCGGCGCCAGATTCGCCGGCCGAAGCGGACATGACGACGGCAGGTCCTGCGGCCGAGCCGCCCGCGCCGGCGATTGCGCCGGCCGCCGTCGTGCCGACGGCCGGCGGCACCGGCCGGCCGAACTTCGTCTTCATCCTCGCCGACGACTTCTCGATGAACCTGCTCTCGACGCGGGACGACCTGCTCAAGCGCAGCATGCCGAACCTGATGAAGATGCAGGGCGAGGGCCTGACGTTCGCGAATTACTTCGTGACGGACTCGCTGTGCTGCCCGTCCCGATCGTCGATCTTCACCGGCAAGCTGCCGCACAACACCGGCGTCCAGACGAACCGGCCGCCATTCGGCGGCTACGACGGTTTCATGAAGCATGGCAATGAGTCGCACACCTTCGCCGTGGCGTTGCAGAAGGCTGGATATCGAACGGCGATGCTGGGCAAGTACCTGAACGGTTACGAGCCGGCCAAGCATGGTGTCCCGAAGGGCTGGAGCGAGTGGGATGTCGACGGCTCCCGCGGCTACCACGAGTTCAACTACGCGCTCAACGAGAACGGCAGGGTCCGCAATCACCCGGAATACCTGACCGACGAGATCTCCCTGCTCGGCCGGGAGTTCATCAAGAAGTCAGCGTCCGGTCCGTTCTTCATCGAGTTCGCCACGTTCGCGCCGCACGCGCCCTACGTGCCGCCGGCTCGCTACCGCAACGATTTTCCGACGCTCAGCTACGACCAGTCGCCGCCGTTCGGCGCACGGCCGGACGCGAATGCGCCGGACTGGATCAAGGAAATATCGGCACTCGAGACCAAGGACATCGACGCCATCAACAGCAATTTCCGCAAGCGGGTGCAATCCGACCGGGCGATCGATGACCTGATCCGTGACGTCCGCGCCGAGCTCGTGCGGCTGGGGATCGACAGGAACACCTACGTCATATTCAGTTCCGACAATGGCTACCACATGGGTGAGTATTCGCTGCGCCCCGGCAAGATGACGCCCTTCGATACGGACGTCCAGGTGCCGCTGATCATCGTCGGCCCCGGCGTGCCGGCCGGCCAGGTGTTGAGCGATCTGGTGGAAAACGTCGACCTGTGCCCGACCTTCACCGAGCTCGGCGCCGCGCCCGGAGCGACCGAGCCGGACGGCCAGAGCCTGGCGGCGTTGCTGCGCCCGGGCTACGTGGGCGATCCCGCGCACCCGTGGCGGCGGGCGGTGCTGATCGAGCACCACCACGTCGGCCCGAACAAGCCCGATCCGGACCTGCCGGCGCCCAAGTCCGGCAATCCGCCGACCTACGAGGCACTGCGCACGGCGCTGGCCCTGTATGTCGAGTACAGCGACGCCAAGCATGAGATCGGCTACTACGACCTGCAGACAGATCCGCTCGAACTCAGGAACATCGCGGCCAGTCTGCCAGCGGCAACGTTGAAGCGGTGGCACGAAGCGCTGCATGCGAACGCCGTGTGCAAGGGCACCAGGGACTGCCGGGCCGCCCAGCAGCTGGTGCCCTGAGCACCGCCGCAGGCGCCGGATGACCTGCGGGGACAGCGTCGGCCACCCGCGCTCGAACGGATCGTCGCTCGCCCAGCTCAGGTCTGCGAAAGGATCTTGGCCTTCATCGCCTCGTACTCCGAATCGGTCACGAGCTTGCTGTCGAGGAGCTGCTTCGCCTCCTGCAGCCGGCGCACCGAATCGGGGGACGCACCCGCCGCCGATGCGGCAGGGGTAGTGCCGAAGCTGCCGGACACCTGAATTCCGCCGGAACGGGCGCGCAACTCCTCGAGATCCCGGATCCTCCGTTTCTCGCGCCAGGCCTGGTCCTGCGCCTGGCAGACGCGATAGACCGCCTCGGCCTGCGAGATGCGCAGCCCCGGGAACTCGAGCAGCCGGTGCGCCGCCCCGACGTTCGACGCGAGATCGGTCGCCGTACCGGTGCGAACGTTGATCGTCGCCGCCAGAATCCCGACCTTCAGCTTGACCTGCTCGAGGTCCTGCCAGCGAAGGTCGGTCAGGTCGAATCCGCCGATCAGCCTGCGCGTGATGTAGATCAGTCGCCCCGTGGTCGCGGCGAGCAGCACGCGGCGATGTTTGAGCGCGAACACGCGTCGTTGGACCGCCCAGGCCTCGATGTTCTCGCCGGGCACGAGCACCGCCTGCAGGTGCTCGAGCGCGCGCTGCAGTCCGGCGTCGTCGGGTGCCGATGTGGCGTCCATGCGGGGAATCATACGCGCTGTCGCCGCGGCCGAATCACTTGTCGATGCGGCATGCCGCGGTGCGCGTGCAGGCCGAAGATCGGACCTTGCGACGCAGCAGCGAGGTGGCGAGGCCTGCGATCATCGCCTGCTCGTTCGCCGGCGCGTCGCGGCGGCATCGCTGCGGCGTGCGACGGCACGCGCTGGTCGAGGTCTCGATGCCGATTGGCGTTACTTCTGATGCTTCCGGCGCATCGCTGCCACGGCGTTTTCTACGATCGTGTTCAGTGTCGCAAGCTCGACGTCCGCGAGTTTCTTGATGTAGAGGCAGCCTTTTCCCGTGGAGTGCTTGCCGAGTGCGGCGAGCAGCGTGCCGCGGCTTGCTCCTGCGACGTTGTAGAGGACCGTCGCGGCCTTGCGCGGCGAGAAGCCGACCAGCGGCATGTCCCCCTCGCGCCCGCTCTCGTAGACGTAGTGATAGCTGCCGAATCCGACGATGGACGAGCCCCACATCTTCGGCTTCTCGCCCGATGCCTTGCCCATGAGCCTGACGAGAGCCTTGGCGTCCGCGCGCCGGTCGGGATCGGGCAGCGCCCCGATGAACGCGGCGACGCTGGCCGTGGTCTGTCTGGTCTTGTTCTCGGGCACGCGCGCCACCTCGCTGGAACCGGGTTCGCGGCAATCATACGGCCGGGCGCGGCGGGAGGGCCACGCTCGACTCCGTAGCACGTATATTAAGGAGCAGACACAGCATGCACGCGCGGTCGAACCGGCCGGGCCGCGCGGCCCTAGAGGTTGCGAGCGACTCTGATGACCCTGTCCCGCCAGCAACGCAATGCGATCGCGGCAGCACTTGGCGCCGCGGCCTTGTTTGGTGTGACCGTGCCGCTCGCGAAACAGGCCCTGCTCGGTGAGAGCGCGTGGCTCATTGCCGGCCTGCTGTACCTGGGCTCCGGGACCGGGCTCGCGGTCCTGGCGATCGTGCAGCGCCGGCGTTGGACCGTGGCACGCGCAGAGCTGCCGTGGCTTGCGGCGGCGATTCTGAGCGGCGGCATCATCGCCCCGGTATTGCTCATGGTCGGTCTCGGCGGACAGCAGGGCAGCAGCACCTCGCTGCTGCTGGTCACCGAGGGTGTGTTCACGAGCATCATCGCCTGGTGCGTCTTTCGCGAGAACGTCGACAGGCGCGTGTTCCTCGGTTTCCTGGCCGTCACGGCCGGCGCGATGCTGCTGCTCGCCGGCCCGGCGCAGCATGGCGTCGCCGTGGTTCCCGCGCTCTACGTGCTCGGCGCCTGCCTCGCCTGGGCCATCGACAATACGTTTACCCGCAAGGTCGCACTCGCCGATGCGGTGCAGCTCGCGGCACTCAAGGGTCTGATCGCCGGCGCCACCAATGCGGTCCTCGCGATCATGCAGGGCGCGCGCTGGCCCGGCGTTCCGACGGTGGCCTACGTGGGGCTTCTGGGGCTGCTCGGTTACGGCGCGAGCCTCGTACTCTTCGTCGTGGCGCTTCGCGGCCTCGGCGCCGCCCGTACCTCTGCTTACTTCGCCTCGGGCCCGTTCGTCGGCGCGGTTGCCGCGGTCCTGCTGCTGGCTGAACCGGTGACGGCGTCGCAGGTCGGGGCCGGCCTGCTGATGCTCGCCGGTGTGTGGTTGCAACTGAGCGAGTCCCACTCGCACGAGCACGAGCACGAGGAACTCGTCCACGATCACTTTCACGAACACGACGATCACCATCGACATCATCCGGACGGGACTGCGGTGGCACCGCACGCCCACCCGCATCGCCACGACCGGTTGCGACACCGGCACGGGCATTTTCCGGATGCCCATCACTCGCACGACCATTGAAGGCCTGTGGCACGATCGCCTCGCCTGCAGGTTGGCATTGCAACGGCGCCAAGGCCGGCACCGTTCGATGGCTGCGGCGTTGCACGTCGAGGAGGCTGGATTGACGGCGCGTGCGCGACGATGGCTGGCAGGCGCCGCGCCCGCGGGAGTGCTCGCATTCTGGGCTGGCATGATGATGGCCGCGCAGCATTACCCGTCGGAATACGACTGGCGTTACACGACGATATCAAGCCTCGTCTACCCCGATCGCGATCCGGGCGGTCACTGGTGGGCGTCGGGCGGCATTTTCCTGTGCGGACTCTGCGGCTTGTGGTGCACGGCGTTACTGGCGCGGAAGGGAGACTCCGCAAGCGCCGCCGACCGCGCGGCGGGTGTCCGTGCGCTCGCGTTGGGGAGCGCCTGCATGGCGTGCTCCGGGCTGCTGCCCGAGCGGCTGCTGCCGGTGCCCAAGGGGCACGAGATCCTGGCGTTGACCGCATTTCTGAGCTTGTGCGTCGGGATCGTGCAGATGACATTCCGCGCGGTGGCGGCGAGGTTGCGGCGCGTGCCCGGTTTCCCGGGCAGCGCGCGCGTTTGTGCCGGTGCCGCCGCCAGCGGGGTCTTGTCCCCGATCCTGCTCGCAGCGCTGGTGCAGGCGTACCTCGCCTCCGCGAGGCCGGAACTCAAGTGGGTCAGCCCGTCGTGGCGCGCGCTCGGTGTACCGGCGTACCTGAGCTTCGCGTTCTGGGAATGGTTGACCTGCGCGGTACTGTCGGCGTCCGTCGTCGTCCTGGCGCTCGCGGCACTTGCCACCGGGCGCGGCGTGACAGCGGCCCCGCCTGACGATCGGCAGGGATGAGGCCATGCGCGGGCCCGAATCCGAATACGACAATCCGTATCATGGAATGATCGGCCCGGCACCGACCGAGGAGAGAAGGCGTCATGCTTCGTTGCACATCTAGATTCCTTCTGCTTGCATTCGGCTGGTCGGTCATCGCTACGGTCGCGACTGCCGCGCCGCGAAGGGCGGCGGAGCCGATCACCAGCTGCCAGTCGACGGCGACCGGCGACCTGCGCTTGCATCAGCTCGAGAGCCGTATCTTCGGCAACAAGCGATCGATCCGCGTGCTGCTGCCGCCAGACTACGATGTCCCCGACAACCGCTCGCGGCGCTATCCCGTGCTGTACCTGCTGGACGGGCAGAACCTATTCGACGCCTGCCTGTCCGAACTCAGCCACCGCGAGTGGCGCGTCGACGAGACCGTCTACGAGCTGATCGCGGCCAAAGTACTGCCGCCGCTGATCGTCGTCGGCATCGACCACGCCGGCAGCGACCGCCCCCGGGAGTACCTCCCCTACAAGGACTTTGTGGGCAATCCCGCGATGCCGGAGCCGGCCGGCAAGCGCTTTCCGGACTTCCTGACCGACGAGGTGCTGCCGCTGGTCGATGGCCAGTACCGTACGCTTCCTGGTCACTCCAACACCGGCATCGGCGGCTCGTCCTACGGCGGGGCCGCGGCGCTCTACGCGATTCTGGCGAAACCGAACGTCTTCGGTTATGCGCTCATCGAAAGCCCGACGTTGTGGGTGGGAATGGGACAGCTGGTCCGCGACACGAGCCCGCTGATCGCGGCGCCGGTCAAGGTGTTCGTCGGTTTCGGCGGACACGAAGCAGACGATCCGAAGATCAACGACAAGATGACCAGCCTGATCCGCCTCGTCGAGACGAACTTCCGCTCGGCCGGCTACAACGAGTCGAACTTCAAGGTCGTCGTCGACCCGGACGCAGCGCACAACGAGGACGCGTGGGCCAAGCGTCTGCCGGGTGCGCTCGAGTTCCTGTTCGGCAGCTGGCGCGAGTCGCCGCCCCGGCCCTGACTCGCGCAGCCAGCGGCCCGGCGCGGTGTCCGTCAGCTCGCGTAGGCGACGGGCCTGGCGCCGGCTTCGAGCGCGGACTGTTCCGTCCGTCCGCCGCGCGCGTCAGGACCGGGAACCGCATTGCGGCCCGCCGGTGCACAGAACTCGAACACCTCGTCGCGCCGGCGCATCGTGTCCTCGTAGCCGAGCGCGATCAGTTCACGGGTGTAACTCGACTCGAACAGCAGGTAGCTGACGAGCTCGGCGCCGCTCGCATTGGCGGCACCGAGCGTGCGCAGCAGCATGCGGAGCGTGCGCGGCAGGGCACGGGCGTGGCGCGTCGCGATCGCGGACAGATCGGCGCTCGGGGTCATGACGAGCGCATCGATCGGTCGCAGCCCTTCGGGATCTGGTATCGAGGATTGCGCGACCAGGCGGTTCAGCCGGTGCAGCTGGGCGAGTCCGGCGTCGAGCGCGTCGATGAAGAGCGTATCGAGCATGAAACCGGCGATCTGGCCGAAGGTCGGCGGCCGCGGGCCGCTCGTCGTCCGCGGCACGCGCGCGCCGGCCGAGTCGCGCACGCCGATGACGAACAACCGATCGGCGCCGAGGTGGATCGCGGAGCTCAGCGGCGCGATCTGGCGCATCGCGCCGTCACCGTAGTACTCGCCGTCGACCTCGACGGCCGGGAACAGGAACGGGACCGCGCTGCTCGCCATCAGGTGCTGGACCGAGAGCTCCGCCAGCACCGCGCGGGACCACGCGTGGGACACCAGCCGGTCGTGCATGCTGGTCTCGATGAAGGCCACCGATCGCGCACCACGATAGCTCGCCGCAGCGATCCCGAGCGCATCGAGGTAGCCGAGCGCCATCGCCTGACGCATGAGGCCGAAATCGAGGTGCGCATGCAGCAGCCGGCGCAGCGGCGCGCTGTCGAACAATGACTCCGGCGGCGACATCAGCCGCCCGGCCGTCAGCAGCGCGAGGCCCCAGCGGGCTCCGGCCCGCACCATGCTCGGGGCATCGGCGCGAAATACCTGATCGACGTGGAAGTTGCGCCACACACGTTCGAGCGCGAGAACGCCTTCGCGGTAGCGGGCCGCGTGACAGGCGACCGCGGCGGCGACGATGGCGCCGGCCGACATGCCGGTGACCACGCGGAACGGGCTCGGCGCATTCTTGGGAAGCAGCCGGGCGACCGCGCCCAGCACGCCGACCTGGTACGCCGAGCGCGCGCCACCGCCGGTCAGGACCAGACCGGTGGTGCGCGATGCGGAGGCCTTAGAGCTCGCAACTGATCGTACTGTGCTCACCCACCGATATTGGTTTTTCGGCTGCGCGAAGGATGCCGATTGGTCCGCACTCCGCAACTGCCCCTCCGTACTGCAGTGCAACATTCGTGGTCGCGGCCGCTCGGGACGACGCCTCGGCAGGCGCGCCGCGGACGATGGCCGGTCCGGCCCGGCCGGAACCGTCGCGACACGACAAGCCTGCGCCCGCACGTGTCGAGCAAGGCATCGGGCGATGCCTGAGAGCGGGGCGAGGGAACATGGGAATGCCGACGCTCGAGCGCGCATTCGCGGTCGTGGTGCTGGCCGCGGCCCTCGGCGGTTCCCGCTCGGATCACCCGCTGCCGCCGACGGTGGCGACTAGGAAACGCGGGCCGCGACGGTGGTGGCACGTACTTCAGCCGGTTGACTTTCATTGACGCACAGAATGTTGGCGAGGCCTCTGGGCCTACGACCCGTAGCTCGACGGCCGGTGGAGCCGACATGCTCGTGGTGACGCGATCAATCGAGGCGCGGCCACCTGGCACGGGCGCGTCCGCAGCGGCACTCTCGACGGCGATGTCCACGCAATCGACGCCGCGACCGGCCTGCGCGGGCGGCGCTACTGGGCCGAGGGAACTTCGGCCGGCCGTCGTGCTCCTAGGCATGTCTTTGCCTCGTTTACGCCGTTTCGGGGCAGCACACGGACCGTCGCGCGGACAGGTTCAGGCGTGACGGACGGCGAGGCCAGCTACACTATGCGATACGGTTGGATTGCCGCTCGCCGAATGGCACCGCGACAGCCTCCTGTCGGGCGCGCCGGTCCTCGTTGTGCGCACGTCGATTCGGGCGCGCATCAGGGTGGACCCATGCAATGTCAGCGGATGAACCAGCGTCGGTTCGGCGCAAGGGAGCGCGCATGACCTTTTCCCGCCGGCACGGTTCGGCGGCGCTAATCGCCTGCGTCCTGCTGTCCGCGAATGCCTGGGCGGACGATCTTGCCGTGCTGCGTGGCGAGCTCGACCGCATCAAGTCCGAATATTCGACCCGGATCGCGACGCTCGAGACGCGCATCGCCGAGCTCGAGGCGCAGGCCGCTGCCGCGCGCGCGGCGCCGCCGCCGCCACCGGCCGTGGCCTCGCGCGCCGTAGGCACCGGGACGGCCTTCAATCCGGCGATGTCGGTGATTCTGGCGGGCAACTACGCGAGTCTCTCCGAGGACCCCGCGACCTACCACATCGCCGGATTCGTCCCGGGCGGGCCTGGCGTCGGGCCGGGGAGTCGCAGCTTCAACCTCGGCGAATCCGAACTCACCTTCAGCGCCAACGTCGACCCGTACTTCTTCGCGAACCTGACCGCGTCGATCCATTCCGACGACACGATCTCGGTCGAGGAGGCGTTCTTCCGCACGACCGCGCTGACCGGCGGTTTTACGGTGAAGGGCGGGCGCTTCTTCGCCGGCATCGGCTACGTGAACGAGGTCCACGCCCACGCCTGGGACTTCATCGATCAACCGCTCGTCTACCAGGCGTTCTTCGACGGCCAGCTGGCCGAGGACGGCATCCAGCTCAAGTGGCTCGCGCCTACCGACATGTTCATCGAGTTCGGCGCCGAGACCGGCAATGGCGATCGTTTCCCCGGCACGCAGCGCGATCGCAACGGCGCGAACGGCGGCGCGGTGTTCGTGCACGCCGGCAACGACGTCTCGGATTCGGCGAGCTGGCGCATGGGGCTTTCGTATCTCGACCGCAATGCCGACGCCCGCAGCTACCAGGACGTGAACGCCGCCGCACAGCCGGTCACCGATGCGTTCACCGGCAACTCCCGGACCTGGGTGGTCGATGCGATCTTCAAGTGGGCGCCGCATGGCAACCCGACCGTGACTGCCCTCAAGGTGCAGGGGGAATATCTGCGGCGTACGGAGTCGGGCGTGCTTGCTTTCGACACGCTGGGTGCGAACCTGGTCGGCGACTACCGGTCGACGCAGTCCGGCTGGTACCTGCAGGGCGTCTATCAGTTCCGGCCGCGCTGGCGGGCGGGCCTGCGCTACGACGCGCTCGACGCCGGCGCGACCCGCATCGGCGTGGTGGCCAACGGCCAGCTGTCGGCGGCGAATTTCCCGCTGCTCGCCGGCGCGTCGCCGCGCCGCGCGACCGGGATGGTGGACTGGAGCCTGAGCGAGTTCTCGCGCTTGCGCGTGCAGCTCGCGCTCGACGAGGCGCGCGCGACCGGCCGCGATCGCCAGCTGTTCCTGCAGTATCTGTACAGCATCGGCGCCCACGGCCCGCACAAGTTCTAGGAGCGTTCATGTCGAATCGGCTTGTCACGACCTTGCTGCTGGTCGCCGGCCTTGCTGCCGCGACACCGGCCGCCGCAGTGCTCAGGGTCCTTGCCACGACGCCGGACTGGGCCGCGCTCGTGACCGAGCTGGGCGGCGACCGCGTCAACGTCTACGCGGCGACCAACGCGTTCCAGGACGTCCACCGCGTCGAGGCCAAGCCGAGCCTGGTCGCCCGGGCACGGAACGCCGACCTCGTCGTCGCGACCGGCGCCGAGCTCGAGGTCGGCTGGCTGCCGGTGCTCGTGCAGGAATCGGGCAACGCCCACATTCAGCCTGGCAGCCCCGGCTATTTCGAGGCGGCCTCGCAGCTGCGGCTGCTCGACGTACCCGCGGGCGTCGACCGCTCGATGGGCGACGTGCACCCGCAGGGCAACCCGCACGTCCAGCTCGATCCACGCAACATCGCCCTCATTGCCACGGGGCTGACCGCGCGGCTGACCCAGCTCGACGCCGCGGGCACCGCGTACTACGAGGCGCGCGGCGCCGACTTCCAGGCGCGCTGGCAGGCGGCGATCGCGAGGTGGCAGACCAAGGCAGCGCCGCTCAAGGACGTCAGCGTCGTCGTCATCCACAAGGACCAGGTGTACCTGTGTCACTGGCTCGGCCTGCGGGAGATCGGCGCGATCGAACCCAAGCCCGGCGTGCCGCCGAGCGCTGGCTACCTCGCCGAACTGGTGACCAGGCTGTCGGCGGCGCCGCCGCGGCTGATCCTTCGCAACGCCTACAACGATGCGAAGGCGCCTGACTGGCTGGCCGAGCGCATCCACGCGCCGGTCGTGCTGCTGCCATTCTCGGTCGGCGGTTCCGCGGAGGCGAAGGACCTGTTCGGGCTCTTCGAGGACACGCTCAACCGCTTGCTGGCGGCGCTCAAATGACCGCGTTTTCCGCGGACCTCAGCATTCTTTGGCCGGCGCTGATCGCGGGTGTGCTGGTCGCGCTGTCGCACGTGCCGCTCGGCCGGCAGGTGCTCGCCAGAGGCATCGTGTTCATCGACCTCGCCATCGCGCAGGTGGCCGGCGTCGGCGTGATCGCGGCCCACTACGTTGGCCTCGACGTGCAGGGCTGGATGACGCAGGTCGCCGCCGTGACCGCGGCGCTGCTCGGCGCGCTGGTGCTGACCTATACCGAACGCAAGCGGCCGGAAGCGCAGGAGGCCTTGATCGGCGTGCTGTTCGTGCTGGCCTCCACGGCGCAGATCCTGCTGCTCGCCAATGATCCGCACGGCGGTGAGGACCTGAAGGACCTGCTTGCGGGACAGATCCTGTGGGTGTCGACGCAGCAGCTGCTGCGCGCCGCGGCGCTCACCGCGCTCTTCCTGCTGGTCTGGTTCCGCTGGCGGGAGCGCATCGGCCGCGTCGGCTTCTACGTGCTGTTCGCGCTGATGGTGACGGTCTCGGTGCAGCTGGTCGGCGTCTACCTGGTGTTCACGAGCCTGATCGTTCCTGCGCTCGCGACCTATCGACTCCGGGCTGCCCGCCAGGTTCCGGTCGGCTACGTGCTGGCGATCGGGAGTTACGTCGCCGGCCTTGCCTTGTCGGTGGCGACCGACCTGCCCTCGAGCGCGGTCGTCGTCTGGGCGATGGCGGCGATCGCGCTCGTCGTCCACGTCCTCGGTGGCAACGCCGGCGCGGAATCCAAGTCGAGATGACCGGCGCCGCCGGATCAGTCCGGCACCGGCCGACGTCACGCAGGCGCGGCAGAACGCGAAGGCTGCGCCTCCCTGCGCCCGCGCTGGCGGCTCATCCGAGCGCGGCGAGAGTCGCGACGATGACGACCGGGCCGGTCGGGCTGTCGGTAGGTGAGCCACCGGTCGGCTCGACGCTGACCGCGATCTGGTCCGACGCGAACAACGCCGCCCGCTGCACGTCCGTGAGCGCCCGCTCGAGTTTGCCGCCGCTCGGCAGCAGGCCGAGCGATACAGGCTTCCTGCCGCGCGGCAGCGCCCACAGCTCGTAGGATTTCCCGGGCGCCAGCTGCACAGGGCCGACCACGCGGATCGTCAGTGCCGTGAGCTCCCTCGGTCGCTCGACTCGCCACTGCGGGTGTGCGGCGTCGGGTCCGAGCACCGCGATCGACTGCAGAGGCGCCTGCCGTTCGTGAACGACGAGCCCGACGATGAGCGCCGCGGCCACCACACTGGCCGCGGCGGCCATCTGCCAGGTGCGCCACGTCGGCGGGCGGGGCGCGTTCGCGGCGCCCGCGCCGATCGCCCGTTGCCTGATCTCGGGCCAGACCCGCGCCGATGGCTGGACCGGTGCGAGCACGCGGCTAAGCTCCGTCAAGTCGTCCTCCCAGCGATGCAGCGCCTGGCGCGCAGTCGCGCTCACAACGCACAGGCGCGCGAAGCGCGGCCGCGCCGGGCCTCGCAGCGTGCCGAGCACGTACTCGCCGGCCAGTTGCTCGAGCAGTTCCGGGTTCTCGTAGTTCATGACTCGAGGCACCGTCGCAGGGCCAGCAGACTGCGCCGCACCCAGCTCTTGACCGTACCCAGCGGCTCACCGACCGCGCGCGCGATCTCGTGGTGCGTGAGCCCCTGCTCGTAGGCGAGCACGAGGCAACGCCGCTGCGGCGCGGCGATCAACTCGAGGCAGCGCCGCAGTGACGGGCCCATGCCGCCGGCCTCCGCATCCTCGGCCGGGCCCGCGACCCGGAATTGCGGCTCGAGCACCGCTTCCGTGTCGCTCAGAACCACGGTCGGCCGGCTGCGGCGCTGCAGGTCGATGGCGCGGTAGCGGGCGATCGAAACGAGCCAGGCGAGCGGCCGGCCGCGAATGTGGTCATATTGGCCCGCCTGTTGCCAAACCTTCACGAACACATCCTGCAGCACGTCCTCGGCAAGGTCGCGGCGCCTCAGCATCTTCATCAGCACGGCGAGCAGAATCGGCGCGACGCGGGCGTAAAGTGCCTCGAGGGCGGCCGCATCCTTCGCCGCGCAGCGCCCCAGTAGCGCTTCGAGCTCGGCGCTCTCCGGCTCGCCGGCCGCTCCCCGGCCCGTCTGCTGCACCTGGCTCATGACCGCATCCTATAGAAGTCGCCGGGGTTCGGAACACTGGCCGCCGCGTGCACGACGTCGTCACCCGACGCTGGCGCCGGTGACGCGGGCGACGAACCAGTAGACGGCGATGCAGCTGATGACGACCGCGCCGGCCGGCATGAAGGCGCGGCGGTATAGAGAAGTGTGACGCAGCAGGAACGCGGCCGGCAGAACCGCGGCGACGACGGCTAGCTGACCGATCTCCACGCCCGAATTGAAGCCGACGAGCGCCAGCACCAGGTTGGTACCGTGCAGGCCGAGGTCCGCGAGCACCGAGGCGAAGCCGAAGCCGTGGATGAGACCGAACGCGAACGCGACGACCCAGCGCCGGGTAGCGACGACGGGCCTCAGGTTGTTCAGCGACCCGAGCAACACCGTGACGGCGATGGCGGACTCGACCCAGCGCGCCGGCAGGTGCACCAGACCGAGTACCGCGAGCGACAGCGTCAACGAGTGCGCGAGCGTGAAGCCCGTGACCACCTTGAGGACGTCGACCGCGGCTTCGCGCAGGCCCTCGCGCGCCTCCCAGCCTCTGCGCCCGTAACGCACGACCGCCGGGAACAGCAGCGTCAGCAGGAACAGGATGTGGTCGTAGCCCTTGAGGATGTGCCACACGCCCTCTGCCACGAAGTCCCGGAACTGGTGCCAGCGACCGGGCGCCGCGAGGTTCAGGGTCACGGCGGGCGAGTCCTTGCTGAGTACCTCGGCCTGCTGGTGGCCGTCAGCGACGACGTCGAGGAGCCCGCGATGGGTGGGATCGAATTCGAACAGCAGCTGGTAGCGCACGGCGAGCTCGACCGGGCGCAGGCCGCAGTCGGCCCGGAAGCGCAATACCGCGTAGTGGCCATCGACGTGTTCGTCCACCAGCAGATCGGTCAGCTCCGTCGTACAGCGATTGCGATCGCCGCGACCGATCGCCTCGAGCGCGAGGCGTGCGAAGGCATACCGGGAGATCCGCGCCTTCGCTGCCTTCAATTCGCCCCAAGTGATCGCGCCGTCCCGGTTCGCGTCGAGTCCGAGCGCGAAGTCGAGGTCGCGAAGCGCAATGTCCCATTGACCGTCGAGGACCGTACCGCGGGCGGGCATCGTCAGCGTCAGGTAGCTGTCGCTCGGTTTGTGCGCCGAGGCGCCGGCGGCCCAGAGGCCGAGCGCTACTGCAACGAATATGCGGAGCCACGCGCTCACGGACGCCGCGCCGCGACCAGCATCCCGCGTGTCGGGAGTGTCCGGTCCTCGTACCGAGTCGCTGCAATCCAAGCGTCGATCACGGCGAGGTCCGCGCTCGAGGCCGCGCGCTCGGCCGCCGCGGCGTAGATCCTTAGATCGGCGGGTTCCTTTTGCACAGCCCAATTGCCGACGGCCGCCCGGAGTGCGGCCGGAGCATCGCCCTGCACCTCGAGCAGGAACATCGCTTGCTCGCGTTGGTGCGTGTAGTCGCGGTCGCGGACGGCCGCACGGATCCGTGCCTCGCACATGGCCGCCCAGCGGGCGGCGTCCGGGCTGCCCAGGCGCCGGCCGGCGATCGCAAGACGCACCAGCAACCCGTCCTGGGCCTCGTTTCCCTGCAGCAATGCCAGCAGGTCGGCGGGCCGGCCGAGGCGCAGCAGCAGGTCGGCGTAGGCGGCCTTGAGGTACGGATCATTCGGAGTCGTCGCAAGCGCGTCCCGGAGATCCGCCTCCGCGGCCGCGCTGTCGCCGGTCCGCTCGGCCATATCGGCCAGCACCGAGCGCGTCCAGGAACGCAGCGCGTCCGGCAGCCGCGAAATGCCGCCGGCGAGGCTCGCCAGCGCGGCATAACTCGGGGCCAGCTGGCCGCTCCGCCCGTCGACGCTCTTCAGGCACGTGAGCGCCACGAGCTCATCGACGCTGCGCACCAGGCGCGCGCAGGCGCGGCGCGCTTCCGGGTAGCGGCCCTGCAGCTCGAGCAACGCGGCGCGGGTCAGCCAGGCCTGGCCGTCTAGCGGCGCCCGCGCCAGCGCCTCGTCCAGCAGTACCAGCGACGCATCGAACTGGTGGAGGTATTGCAATGCCGTCGCCTGCAGCACGAGTGCCTGCTCGGCAGGGCTGGACTGCGCAAGCCATGGAGCCAGCGTCGCCTCGGCATAGGCGATGAAGCGCGGGTCCCCGTCGCGCCGTCCGATTTCGATGTAGCCGGTGGCGAGTGCAAGCGCGGCCACCAGGTCGAACGGTCGCGCGGCCACCGCCGCGCGCAGTGGCGCCAGGCGTTCGAGCGCGGAGCGCGCCGGCACGCGCTCAAGAACCACGTCCTCGCCGGCCGGGTGGTAGGGCGACGCCGTCGCGGCGGCCGAACCAAGGATCACCAGCACGCAGCCGGTCGTGCGGA
>JANXWS010000003.1 GCA_025351005.1 Pseudomonadota bacterium
AGATTCCGGCTGCGGCGCCGTCGATCTACTATTGCTTGGGTCAGTACTACTCACTTCCGACGCCGTACTGTGGACCTTGGATAGGAATCTCGAGGCGCTCGCCGCACGCTTCGATATCTCGTTTGTCTGAGTCGCATCAGATGTCGCGGAGAGGTCTGAAGTAAATTCACTCCGCGCGTACAGTGCGTCGAGTAATTGCCATTTCTCGTCAATCCCGCCCTTACACGTCAGCTTGGCACCATGGCAAAATCGGCGAAGACCCTCTTCACTCCCACTCAATCGTCTCCGGCACGTATAAGCACCTGAAAACATGAGTCTTACTGTCAAGGTACGCCAAACTTACCGTCAAATCTACCGCCAAAACTTTCCGCTTGAGCGCGATAGATATCGATAGATGCCGAAGGACACAAGCGATTCGCGCCCGCCCGCAGTCCCTGTTGACCGCAGGCTCGCCACCTCTCTGCGAATCCCTAAAGAACCGCCCACCAGGGTGCAGCCAGAACGTCCGGTGCCAGCCATTCAATCGCATTACCGGTGTGCAGAAGCAGTCCAGCGCGCGCCTTCTTGCCGTACTCCGCGCGGAATGTGCGCAAGTGCGCGGCATCGGAAAGCCTGGGACGCGCAGTGGACTTCACCTCGATAGGCAGCAGCTTGCCACCGGCCTCGATCACGAAATCCACTTCCTCGCCGATGGACGTGCGCCAATAGCTCAACTCCGCGCGTTCAATGCGCGCATCGCGCCACGCCAGCAGATCGTGTAGCACGATATTCTCCAAGTGCGCTCCGGTCGGATCCTCAGCTTCAGCCAGATGCATCGCAATGCCCGTATCGCCCCAATAGACTTTCGGCGCCTTGATAAGGCGCTTGGTTCGATTTACCGCATAGGCAGGTAAGCGCACGAGAAGATAAGAGGTTTCCAGGAGATTGAGCCAGCGGTGCACGGTAGGCTGCGGTAGCGCTACGTCGCGGCCGAGTTCGGTCTGGTTGACGAGCTGGCCCATTCGAAGACACGCGGCCCGCATAAGCCGTCGGAAATCCGGCAATCCACTTATGGACGCCAGGTCCTGCAGATCGCGTTCGAGGTAGGTACGAATATAGCCGTCGTACCAGATTCGTCGTTCCGAAGCCGAAGTGAGCTCCAGCGCCGGCGTTGGAAAGCCTCCGCGGCGAGCGAGCATGCGCCAATCCTCGGCTGTCCCGTCCTCGTCACCCAATAGATCGCGCCATCCAGCATCGGGCGTGGCGAACAACTCGTCCCATCGGCCACTCTGTCCGAGGCCGCGCTGCTCCCGGCGCGTCATTGGCCAAAGAGTGAGATAGCTGGCACGGCCGGCCAATGATTCGGAGACTTGCCGCATCAGCAGGAGATTGGCGGAGCCAGTGAGTAGAAATCGCCCAGGCGTTCTGTCCCGATCAATGGCGCGCTTCACGGCGCGCAGCAACTGCGGCTCGCGCTGCACCTCGTCAAGCGTCACAGGGCCTGGGCCGCCTACAAGCACTTCCGGGTCGCGCCGGGCAGCATCGAGCACATCGAAATCATCGAGCGTCGCGTAACGCCGCTCTCCAGGAATGAGGTGTTCGACCAGAGTGGTTTTTCCAGTCTGCCGCGCGCCCGTGACGACGACCGCCGGCATAACCCGAATTCGCTCGGAAAGGGCAGCTCCGACTAGCCTGGGGAGGGCCTTCATGCAATGGATGATAATCATTCATCATGTGACTAGTCAAGTAACAATGACAAGGACTCAAATCTGTCCACTCTTGCGGGTCGGGAAACCCTCACTCATCAGCATTGATTTGGCCAACGTCGACCAATGGGCGTCATCGACCCTGCACCGACCAAGCCGACGGGCCGCATTCGGAAGGACCGGCGGTACCGCTCTGCCAGAGTCGCCCGGCAGACGCGCTTTCGGGAGCCGCACAGGCGTGTCGGCGACAATGCTGAGAGTGTGCCTTAGCTTTACGACAGCTCTGGCGCTGGCGTCGACCCCAACACCTTTTCCAGGGACAGTCCAAGTGCAAGCAGGGAGCGATCGTTGCCTGTCAGGGCATCGAATTCGAGTCCCACCGGCAGACCACCGGACGTCATACCGGCGGGTAGTACTAAGCCTGCCATGCTCGCGCAGCTGCCCAGTGCCGTGTTCCGACCCATGGCGACCACCATCGAGACCTTTCGCCCGCGGATATCGACCTCACTCTCTTCGCCAATCCGCGGTGGCGGAACCAAGATCGGCGGAAATGCCAAAGCGATGAGCCCGTGATCTTCGAAGTAACGACGGATCCCCGCTCGAATCTGTTGTCGTTGAGTCAGCGCCAATTCGTAGGAATCTTGCGTGGGACGATTGGGCGGCAGCGCATAGGCCCTTAACAAGCTTTGCATGCCTTCGCCTGCATGTTCCAGCAGTTGGTCGAACGTGACCCCAGTACCTTGTGCCTCCAGAAACGCAGCGATGGCCGGCACCGTCTCGTACGCTAGGATCGTCGATGTGGTCTCAAACGCCACTTTGACGGCTGGGGGGAGTTCCGCCTCGACCAAGGTCGCACCCGCGGCGCGCAGCTCGTGAAACGCTTCGCTCGTGATTCGCTCGACCTCGGGGTCGAGATCAATCAGCAACGACTTAGGGTCAATACCAATGCGGACGCCCTTCAATCGGGTCGCCAGCAAAGGCGCGTGCTCGCCAGTCAACACAGCATCAAATAGCGCCAGGTCGGCAACTGAACGCGCGAGGGGGCCGACCTGATCAAATTTGGCATTCGTGAGCGGCATGATTCCGTCATCTGGATAGCGACCGAGGCTTGGCCGCAACCCGGCCAGTCCGCACATCGACGCCGGTACGCGAATGGATCCCCACGTATCCTCTGCTACGGCAAGGGGCGCCATCCGCGCAGCAACAGCGACGGCGGATCCGCCACTGCTCCCGCCTGGAACATGGGTTCGCACATAGGGATTGTGGACGGCTCCGAATACTTCGTTGTTGCTCGTCCAGCCGCATGACAACTCGTGAAGGTTCGTCTTGCCCATCAGAATGGCGCCGTGGGCCAGCAACAACTTGAGCACAGCCGCATCATCTCTCGGCGTGAAGCCGCGCAATGCCCCCGTCCCGTTTGATGTCGGCAGCAATTTAGAGTTGACACTATCCTTCACTGGAATGGGCAGACCATGCAGTGCGCCGAGAATAGCGCCGGAGGCGCGAGCCCTATCAGCGTTCCTGGCGGCCTCAAGCACCATCTCACTGTTTAAGGTGCGGAATGCGTTCAGGCTTTCCAGATGCTGCGCGCGCCCAAGCAGTGCACGTGCGTAGTCCTCCGACTTGATCTCTCCGTTTCTAATCGCCGAAAGCACCGCGACTGCAGAGAGGTCGGTGAGATCGGTCCGCTCGTGCGCACCGTCCGGTCGATTTGTAGTCGAGTCGGTGGCCGCGGCCCCTCCAGCAAGCATTAGCGCACCTGCGAGAAACTCTCTGCGATCGATACTCTTCATGCGAGAGCCCTCTCAGGCCAGCGTTTTGCCGGCTTTTTAGGCTAAGTTGTCAGGATGCCTGACAGGGCGCGATGCTGACGTGTTTCTACCATTCGCGAATGCCGGTTCGATGGCTCCAATTTGGTTGCTACGGTGCCAGATATTGCAGATGGGCAATGCCTGAGTCAGTCAACACCTTCGCACCAGTCCAGCCGCCTCACTCCCACTCAATTGTCTCCGGCACTTGTACATACCTGAATTAATTGGACTTTTTATCAGGCCATCCCGGACTTACCGTCAGAAACACCGTCGAAAAATCTCGCTTGAGCGCGATAGATGGCGATAGATGCCGAAAGCAATTGCGTGATTTCGACGGTTCTCATCGAATAGCGCAGTAAACCGAGGGATCTCCATTCCATAAAATGGAATTCCGAATTCCATTTTTGGGAACTTGGAGTTATGCTTCGTGTCCATGATCGTTATCGGCACAGATATCGTAGAAGCTTTTTTCAAGTCACGGGCCGGCCATAGGGGAATCAAGGCTGCGCGAGCTCAATATGACGCCTGGCTGGCGATCGCGGGCGCAGCGGACTGGAAGACGCCGGAGGACGTAAAAAAGGCGCATCCGAAGGCGAGCGTCTTGAAGGGTGGTCGTGTGGTTTTTAATATCAAAGCCAACGATTATCGGTTGATTGCCTTGGTTCAGTACGTGGATGGCGTTTTGATGATCCGATTTTTCGGATCGCATGAAGAATATGACGGCATTGATGCGGAGACAGTGTGATGAAAACGACCTTGATTGTGATTCAAGATGAAGCGGACCACGCTGACGCCAAGAAGCTCATCGAGAAGCTGATGAGGTCGAGCGATCCCAATGACCGTGCACGGATGGTAGCCCAGGCCCGCTTGGTCGAGGCTTACGAGCGCTCGGAGTGGCCACGTACAGCGCCGACACTTCCGATGCTTCTCGCCTACATAATGGATCAACATAGCCTTTCGCGCGCCGATCTCGTGCCTTTACTTGGTACAGCCAGCCGCGTGAGCGAGATCCTGAGCGGAAAACGGGACTTGAGCATGACAATGGTGCGCCGGCTCCGCGAGCGCTTTCACATCTCTGCAGATTTGCTCGTTACGCAAGGTCGATCGCGCAACAGAATTGCTGCGTGAGCTTGCCGGCTAAAATCCATGACACGACTACTCGGGACACGATCCTGGAGAAATTCGATTTCTTCCACTCCGCCACCTCACACGCAGTTCTCACGAGCGGCCGTAGCGCGCATCAATCGAGCCCTCGGGAAGAGCTGAAGGGCGTCGCAGTAGCTGACCGTCGGCCGCAAATGGTCAAGCTCAATGAGCTGAATGCAGTGTGGTATTGAAAAGGTATTGGCTGTCGAAGTCGGTCTTGTCGCCGGCTCTCTTGTTCGTGACCGGCTGCAGCCGTGCAGTAAGCGGCTTGTGCCACTTCCAAGCTAGCGACGCCACGTCGCTGAAGATCTTTGCCAGACGTTCTTCGCTGACGTCGCCGGGAAGGGGTACGGTATCGAGCCCCGTCCCGCATACCGACGAATATGCAAGCAGCGAGTCGATCTCGTAGGTGTTCTCCGCCCAGCGCTGAGCGAGACGCTTGTCTTCCATCACGGGCAGCATCAAGCCTGAATATCCCACCTGCTTCACCTTTACCGCCTTGACGGCCGTGGTAATGGCAAGTGCTGCCGTCATCGTGCCGTTCGAGCCGAACGTGGAGCCCGTATATTGTTCGATAGCGTCCCCAATCGACGCATCCCCTAACGGCGCCGGCGTAGGATCCACGCCGACAAATTCCCATCCGCTGGATGCGGCCAATGCATTGCCAACTTCCTCGCCAACCCGCGCGTGGATCGTCAACTGCCGTGTGAGCTCGGACACGGACGCATCGAAGTCCCCACGCGTGGACCCGAACACCTGCTGCACTACGCTGGCGCCTTCGAATCCCAGTGAGAACTTCTTGCCGGCTCCTGTGTGATACGCCCCCGGATAGAACGGTCCGAGCGGCTTGAGCATTGCGGTCGCCGCAAACAGAAACGTCCCTTGGCTATGTACACTGTGGTCTGCGACGTAGCGCACGAGCTTTGCTGACTCGCGAATCGTCTTCCAATGGATGCCTTCGTCATCCGCGATGATTGCACTTGCGTTGAGGTGCGGCAAAGTTGAGAGTACCTGCGCCAGCAGGCGCATCGCCGCGGGATCATCGTTGTCGTGGAGCATTGCCGGACCGACGTTCGGCATGAAACCGTCCTTCTGCGACAGATCGTCGAGCGCGCGGAGGAAAGAAATGGCTTCCGTATCGGAGAGACCCTTTACGAGCTCCGCGAACGGCTGCGTCACGATTCGAACGGTTTGTGTCTCGTAGCCGCGTCGTGCGAATTCGGCCTTAGCGGCGTTCAGCACGCGCATCGCGTCGTCAATCTGCGCCTCGTACTTCGATCGATCGAGGCGCAAAAAGGCTGTGATGGTGCGGACCTTCGGGTTGATTGTGTCCGAAGCGGCGTGCGCTGCACACATACCTGCAACAGAGGCGAATGCGCAGATTGAGATAGTGGCGATCAGGCGTTTCATTTGCAGTTGCTTCTCAACGTTGCTGCCAGTGGGAGAGCTTACTGGCGCGCTCGGGTCGGCCTAAATGCCTGCCGCCCCCCCCTGTCCTTGGCCGAACGGATCAGTAGCCGCATTGAGTCTACCGTAGCTCGTGAATGGCGGCTCAGTGGCAGTAAGTGCGCGGCGACAGCCGGCCGGTGCTGGCCGACAGCGGCGGTAACCCCTCTCCACTGCCAGCCGTTTGTCCCTATCGGCGGTCGGCTCAAAATACGCACCGGCGACTAAGGGCGGTTGGAGTGCGAATTGGGTTTTTGCCAGATTCGCCCTGGTTTACGGGGTTCCGTATTGAGCGCGAACCGTGGCAAACTCTGTAGGCAGTCCCCTCACTCCCACTCAATCGTCGCCGGTGGCTTTCCCGAGACGTCGTATACGACGCGCGACACCCCTGCGACCTCGTTGACGATGCGCCGCGAGACGTGTTCGAGGAAATCGTACGGAAGCCGGGACCAGTGCGCGGTCATGAAGTCGACCGTCTCGACGGCACGCAGCGCGATGACCCAGTCGTACTTGCGGCCATCGCCCATCACGGCGACCGAGCGGACCGGCAGGAACACGGCAAAGGCCTGGCTGACGCGATCGTAGAGATCGTGGCGGCGGAGTTCCTCGATGAAAATGGCGTCGGCCTTGCGCAGCAGCTCGGCCGCATCGCGGGTCACCGCGCCCAGGATGCGGACACCGAGGCCGGGCCCCGGGAACGGGTGGCGAAATACCAGCTCCCGCGACAGGCCGAGCTCGAGCCCAAGACGGCGCACCTCGTCCTTGAACAATTCCCGCAGCGGCTCCAGCAGCTTCAGGTGCATGCGCTCCGGCAGGCCACCGACGTTGTGGTGCGACTTGATCAGGTGCGCCTTGCCGGTCTTGGCGCCCGCGGACTCGATCACGTCCGGGTAGATCGTTCCCTGCGCGAGCCAGCGGATGCCGGCAAGCTTGTGCGCCTCCGCCTCGAACACCTCGATGAACATCCGGCCGATGATCTTGCGCTTGGCCTCCGGATCGGCAACACCCTCGAGCGCCGCGAGGAAGCGGTCGCTGGCATCGACGCGCACGACCTTGACGCCCATGTGCGCGGCGAGGGTTCCCATCACCTGGTCGCCCTCGTCCAGCCGCAGCAGTCCGTGATCGACGAACACGCAGGTCAGGTGCGCGCCGATCGCGCGATGCAGCAGCGCGGCGACGACCGACGAATCGACGCCGCCGGAGAGCCCGAGCAGCACCCGCTCCGTGCCGACCTGCTCGCGTACACGCTCGATCAGGTCGGCCGCAATGTGGCCTGCGTCCCAGAGCGCGTCGCAGTTGCAGATCTTGCGCACGAAGCGCTCGAGAATATTCTGTCCCTGCCGAGTGTGCGTGACCTCGGGGTGGAACTGCACCGCGTAGAAACGCCGCCCCGGGTCCTCCATCGCGGCGAGCGGTGCGTTCGACGATTGCGCCGTCACCGTGAACCCGGGCGGCAGGGCTTCGACACGGTCGCCGTGGCTCATCCAGACGTCGAGCACGCCGGCGCCGTCCGGGCCGGGCCGGTCGGCGAGCCCGCCAAGCAGCACCGAACCGGCGCTGGCCGCGACCTCGGCGTAGCCGAACTCGCGGTGGGTCGACGGCAGCACGCGGCCACCGAGCTGCGCTGCCATCGTCTGCATGCCGTAGCAGATGCCGAGCACCGGCACGCCCAGCCGGTAGACCGCCTGCGGCGCGCGCGGCGCCGCCGCCTCGCTCGCGGATTCCGGTCCGCCGGACAGCACCACGCCGCGTGCGCCGAAGGCCTCGACCTGCGCGTCGTCGATGTCCCAGGGCTGGATCTCGCAGTACACGCCGAGTTCGCGGATGCGGCGCGCGATCAGCTGCGTGTACTGGGCGCCGAAGTCGAGGATCAGGATCCGGTGGGCGTGGATGTCGCCGGCGACCGCGGGCTCTGTGGCAGGCGTCTGGTTCACCGTCAGCTGACCCGGTAGTTGGGCGCTTCCTTGGTGATCGCCACGTCGTGGACGTGGCTCTCGCGGACGCCGGCGTTCGTGATGCGCACGAAGCGCGGCTTGGTGCGCAGCTCCTCGATGCTGCGGCTGCCGGTATAACCCATCGCCGCCCTGAGTCCGCCCGTGAGCTGGTGCACGATCGCCACCAGGCTGCCCTTGTAGGGCACGCGGCCCTCGATGCCCTCCGGCACGAGCTTCTCGAGCTCGGTGGCGGTGTCCTGGAAGTAACGGTCGGCCGAGCCGTGGCGCTGCGACATCGCGCCGAGCGAGCCCATGCCCCGGTAGGACTTGTACGACGCGCCCTGGTAGAGCTCGACCTCGCCCGGCGATTCCTCGGTGCCGGCGAAGAGCCCGCCAATCATCACCGAGTGCGCTCCGGCGGCAAGCGCCTTGGCGATGTCGCCGGAGAAGCGGATGCCGCCGTCGGCGATCAGGGGCACGCCGCTGCCGGCGAGCGCCGCCGCGACGTTCGCGACCGCGCTGATCTGCGGTACGCCGACACCGGCGATGATGCGGGTGGTGCAGATCGAGCCCGGACCGATGCCGACCTTGACGCCGTCGGCCCCGGCATCGACGAGCGCCCGCGCGGCCTCGGCCGTGACGATGTTGCCGGCGATCACGTCGATTGCCGGCACCGCGCGCTTGATCCGCGCCAGCATCTCGAGGACGCCGCGCGAATGACCGTGCGAGGTATCGACGACGATCACGTCGACGCCGGCGTCGGCGAGCAGCGCGACCCGGTCAAGCGTCTCCGGGTTGGTGCCGACGGCGGCGCCGACGCGCAGCCGTCCGCTCGGATCCTTGCAGGCGCGCGGGAACTCGGTCGCCTTCTGGAAATCCTTGACCGTGATCATGCCCTTCAGCAGGCCGGCGGCGTCCACGACCAGCAGCTTCTCGATGCGGTGCCTGTGCAGCAACCGCAGCACCTCGTCCTTCGGCGCGTTCTCGCGGACCGTGATCAGCCGTTCCTTCGGTGTCATGACGGTCGTCACGGGCGCGTCGAAGTTGCGCTCGAAGCGCAGGTCGCGGTGCGTCACGATGCCGACCACTTCGCTGTCGGTGGTCACCACCGGCACGCCCGAGATGCCCTTTGCCCGGGTCAGCTCGATGACTTCGCGTATCGTCTTGTCCGGCGTCACCGTGATCGGATCCGAGATCACGCCGCTCTCGTACTTCTTGACGCGGGTGACCTCGCGCGCCTGGGCGGCGGCGCTCATGTTCTTGTGAACGATGCCGATGCCGCCTTCCTGCGCAATCGTGATCGCAAGGCGCGCCTCGGTGACGGTGTCCATCGCGGCGGCGACGGTCGGCAGGTTGAGCCGGATGTTGCGGGTCAGCTGCGTCGAGAGGTCGACGTCGCGGGGCAGCACGTCCGAGTACGCCGGGACCAGCAGGACGTCGTCGAAGGTGAGCGCTTCTTGGTCTATACGCATGGACAGCCCTCGACCGCAGCTCTCGCGGCGGGGCCTATGCGGCGCGCACGGCTCGGCCGGGGAGCCTGGGTAAAGCCGGGTATCTTACTCGTTCCAGCCGTGTCGGTAAACCGCGGCGTCGGGCCTGCCCGCCGACGCTAATATCGCGCGATGCAGCCGAGCTCCGATTCCGCCAGCCGCGACATTTACTCGGTCGCGCGCCTCAACCGCGAGGCCCGGCAGCTGCTGGAAGCAGGCCTGCCCGCGTGCTGGATCGAAGGCGAGCTGTCGAACTTGGCGCGGCCCGGCTCCGGTCACTGGTACTTCACGCTCAAGGACGAGGTCGCTCAGGTCCGGTGCGCCATGTTTCGAGGCGCGAACGCGCGCGTACGGGTCGCGCCGCGCGACGGCCTCCTCGTCCTGGTGCGCGCGCGCGTGAGCCTGTACGAGGCGCGCGGCGAGTTCCAGCTGATCGTCGAGTCCCTCGAGGAGGCCGGCGAAGGGGCGCTGCGGCGCCGCTTCGAGGAGCTGAAGGCGCAGCTCGCGGCGGAGGGCCTGTTCGATGCCTCCCTGAAACGTCCGTTGCCGCCGCTGCCGCGCCGTATCGGCGTCGTCACCTCGCCGACCGGTGCGGCGATCCGGGACATCCTGCAGATCCTGGCGCGGCGCTTCCCGGCGGTAGCGGTGCTGATCTATCCGGTGCGTGTGCAGGGGGCAGGCGCCGCCGCGGAAATCGCCGCCGCGATCGGACTCGCTTCGCGGCGGGCGGACGCCGACGTGCTGATACTCGCGCGCGGCGGTGGCTCGCTCGAGGACCTGTGGGCATTCAACGAGGAGATCGTGGCGCGCGCGATTCGCAATTCGGCCATCCCCGTCGTCGCCGGCATCGGCCACGAAGTCGACGTCACGATCGCCGACTTCGCCGCCGACCTGCGCGCACCGACGCCGTCGGGCGCGGCCGAGCTCGTCGTCCCGGACCGTGCCGAGTGGCTGCGCCGGCTCGCGACGACCCGTGAGCGCCTCGCGGCGCTGTGGCGCCGCCGCGCCGCACAGGGCCGGGAGCGGCTCGGCTGGCTGGTGCGCCGGCTCGAGTTGAACCATCCCCGGGCGCGCCTCACGGCGCGCGCGCAGCGCCTCGACGAGCTCGAGGTCCGGCTCGAGCGTGCGCTCCGGCGCGAGCTGGCAACGGCCGGCGCGCGCCTCGCGGCCGCGGCGCGCACGCTTAACGCCGTCAGCCCGCTCGCCACACTCGAGCGCGGCTACGCCATCGTCGCGCACGCCGACGGCCGGGTCGTCAAGCGAGCCGCCGACGTCAGCGCCGGCGAAACGGTCCGGGCACGCACCGCCGACGGCAGCTTCACCGCGACCGTGGACGACGTGCAGGGATGATCGCTCGCGTCGCTCCGCTGGTGCGCCCGCGAGCCGACCGCGCGAACGTCAACGGCGCTTGACGTGTTTCAGCAGCCGGCGGCGTTTCTGGCGCTGCCGCTCCGACAGCTCGTTCCGGCGGCCAGCGAACGGGTTGCTGTCGGCGCGGAACTCGACCCGCACCGGCGTCCCGTGCAGCCGGAACGCCTCCCGAAACGTGTTGACCAGGTAACGCCGGTAGGCCTCCGGCACGTGCGCCACCTGGTTGCCGTGCACGACGATCACCGGCGGATTGCGGCCGCCCTGGTGTGCGTACCTGAGCTTGATGCGCCGGCCGCGCACCAGCGGCGGCTGGTGGGCCTCGAGCGCCGCCTCGAGCACCCTTGTCAGCTCGGGTGTCGGCAGGTCGCGCAATGCCGCCTCGGCCGCCCGGCGGGCGCCTGCCAGCAAGTCGCCTACGCCGGTACCGTGCAGCGCCGAGATGAAGTGCTGGGTCGCGAACTCCAGGAACGGCAGCTTGAGCGCCAGCTGGTTGCGCATGTGGTCGCGCTGGTCGGCGGGGATGTGGTCCCACTTGTTGATCGCGAGCAGCAGCGCGCGACCCCGCTCGGCGACGTGCCCGAGCAGCGTCTGATCCTGCTCGGCCACGGTCTCGTGTGCGTCGAGCACGCCGATCACGACGTGGGCCTCGTCGATCGCCTGCATCGCCTTGACGACGCTGACCTTCTCGACGCCGTCCTCGACCCGGGCGCGGCGCCGGATGCCGGCCGTGTCGATCAGCACGTATTGCCGGCCGTCACGTTCGAAGGGGACGTGCACGCTGTCCCGGGTCGTGCCGGGCTGGTCGAAGGTTACGAGCCGCTCCTCGCCGAGCAGGCGGTTGATCAGCGTCGACTTGCCGACGTTCGGCCGGCCGACGACCGCGATCCGGATCGCATCGCGCGGATCGGGCCGCTCGTCCTGCTCCGGCACGGCGAGCCCTGCGAGCATGTGCTCGACGAGCGCATCGATGCCCTCGCCATGCCCCGCCGAAATCGCCAGCGGACTGCCGAGGCCGAAGGCGTGGAACTCGAGCCCCGCCTCGTCGGCCGCCAGGCCCTCGCTCTTGTTGGCCGCGAGCACCACCGCCTTGCCGGCGCGCCGCAGGCGCTCGGCGATGTGCCGGTCGACGGGCGTCGGCCCGGCGCGGACGTCGACCACCAGCACGACCCGGTCGGCCTCGGCGACCGCGCGCTCGGTCTGCACCGCCATCTGCGTCTCGACACCCTCCGGCGCGACGACCAGGCCACCGGTGTCGACGACGATGTAACGGCCGCCGCGCCGGCCGTAGCCGTACTGGCGGTCGCGCGTCAGGCCCGGCAGGTCGGCGACGAGCGCGTCGCGCGTGCCGGTGAGCACGTTGAACAGCGTCGACTTGCCGACATTCGGGCGACCGACGATGGCGATGACCGGGAGCACGGGCGACGCCGGGTCATTTCCGGGGGTGCGCGCGCAGCGCGTACAGCTGGCCAGCGTCGCTCTGCAGGAAGACGAGGCCGTCGACCGCAATCGGCGCGTTCGTGATGCGGCCCTTCGAGGTCGCGGCGCGACCGACCAGCGCACCGCTCGCCTGGTCGAGCCAGTGCACGTGACCCTCGAAGTCGGCGACCACGATCGTGTCGCCGTCGACCACCGGTGCGGTCAGCCCGCGCCGCGCGAGCCGGTCCTGCTGCCAGAGCGGGGTGCCGTCGCGGCGCCGCAGCGCCAGCACCTTGCTGTCAGCGCTGACGAGGAAAATCGTGTCGCCGGCAAGCGCCAGGCCGCGATAGCTCGACGCCTCGCGCGCCCACCACACCTGGCCCGAGTCGAGCGCCAGCATCGCGACCCGGCCCTGGAAGCCCGCCACGAACACATCGTGACCGGACACCTGCAGCGCGCCGTCGATGTCGACGAGCCGCTCGAGCTCGGTGCGGCCGTGCGGCGGACTGACGGCGGCCTCCCAGAGCGTGTCGCCGCTGGCGACGCCATAGGCCGCGACCTTGCCGTTGTCGAAGCCGCAGACGACGGCGTCGCCGGCGATCACCGGGCGCGAGGTGCCGCGCAGCGTGAGGCGCGGCACGGGCTGCTCGTTGCTCCAGATCTCCTTGCCGGTGTCCGACGCCAGCGCCCGGACGCGGCCGTCGACGGTGCGCACGATGACGGCCTGCGCCGCGATCACCGGCGCCGTCAGAACCTCGCCGGAGAGCCGCGTCGCCCAGCGGCGCGCGCCGCTTGCGGCGTCGAGCGCGAACAGCTCGCCATCGCTCGAGCCGACGACGACCAGTCCGGACCCGGCGGCGGGTCCGCCGGAGAGTCCGATCTTGAGCTCGCTGCGCCACAGGTTCCTCCCCGAACGCGCATCGAAGGCAGCGACCTGCCCCTGCCCGCCGGCGGCATAGACGCGCCCGTCGGCGGCGGCCGGGGCCAGCGCGAGCCGCAGCGCCCGGTCCTTGCCGCCGAGGCTCGCGCTCCAGACGCGCTCTATCGCGAGCGTGGCGTCGAAATCGACGAGCTTCGCCGGCGGCTCGATGTCCTTGTCCTTGTCACAGGCAACCAGCGCGAGCGCGAGCGAGGCCGCGACCGCGCGGTGGGCGGAGTGGCGCGTCACTGCCGGTCGCCGGCGGCGGGCACCACCGGGCTCGCCGGCTCCCCGGAACCGCCTGCCGCGTTGACTTTGAGCTGCACCAGTTCGCGATCGACGGCGCCGGTGGTCTTCGAGGCGAGCGCCTCGCGCCACGCCGCGATCGCACCAGGGCGGTCTCCTTTGTCGGCGAGCAGGTCGCCGCGCAGGTCCGCGTAGCCGGCGCCGGCGGTGCCGGCCGGCGCGGCCGCGAGCGTCGCGAGCGCCAGCTCGGTATTGGCTAGCGCGCGCTGCACGCGGGCGAGCCGCAGGCGGGCCACCAGCCGCAGTTCGGGGTCGCGGCCGCCGTTGACGACCGGTTCCAGGTGGCCGGCCGCCGCCGCGAGCTTGCCCTCCCTGACCTCGGCACCGGCGAGCGCGAGGGCTGCCAGATCGGCATAGGCCGAGCGCGAATAGCTCTCGCGGAGCTCCGTCGCGGCCCGCGCGCCGGCGTCGAGGTCGCCGAGCCCCAGCGTCACCAGCAGCGCGTCGTACCTGGCGCTCGCCGTCGCTGCCTGGCGGTCCTGCCACGCGTGCCACTGTTGCCAGCCGATGAAGCCGCCGACCGCGATCAGCACGCTCGCGAGCGCCCACGGCGCGTTCTCGCGAACAAAGCCGCGGACCTGCTCGATCTGCTGGCGTTCGGACAGATACTCTTCCACGAACTTCTCCCGTCTGTAATCGGTCGTCTAGGGGTCGCGATCTTGCCGAGCGGCCGCGGCTGCGTCCACCGAGGGTCCACCGAGCAGCCGCGCGAGGCACGCCGGCAGGTCGGCGAATGGACAGTCGAGCTGCTCGCCGTCGTGGCGCAGCGGCTTGATCGCCGCCACGTCGCGCGCGAGCTCGTCCTCGCCGAGCACCACCGCGATCAGCGCACCGCTCCGGTCGGCCCGGCGGAATTGCGCCTTGAAGCTGCCGCCGCCCAGGTCGGTCTCGATCCGCAGCCAGGGCAGCGCGTCGCGCAGCTGCTCCGCGAGCCCGAGGCCTCGCGCGGCGGCGGCCGCCCCCGCCAGCACCACGTAGGCCTGCGGGGGTTCGGCAGGGGCCGGCGTGCCGAGTTCCTGCATCAGCAGCACGACGCGATCCATGCCGAGCGCCCAGCCGATCGCGGGCGTCGGCTCGCCGCCGAGCTGTTCGACGAGGCCGTCGTAGCGCCCGCCCGAGCACAGCGCGTTCTGCGAGCCGAGTGCGTCGGTGACCCACTCGAATACGGTCCGGCTGTAGTAATCGAGGCCGCGCACCAGCCGGGGGTTGACCGTGTAGGCGACGCCTGCGGCGTCCAGCCGGGCGCGCAGCCCGTCGAAGTGCTCGCGGGAGGCCGGGTCGAGGGAGTCGGTCAAGAGCGGCGCCGCCGCGATCAGCCCGGCGAGGTCCGGGTTCTTGCTGTCGAGGATCCGCAGCGGGTTGCCGCCCAGCCGGCGACGGCTGTCGGCGTCGAGCGTCGACTCGTGGGCCGCGAAATATCCGCGCAGCACCTCGCGATAGCCGGCGCGGGCCTCCGGCGTGCCTAGCGAGTTGAGCTCGAGACTAACCCGCCCGATCCCGAGCAGGCGCCAGATGCGCGCCGACATCAGGATAAGCTCGGCGTCGACGTCCGGGCCACCGTAGCCCAGGGCCTCGACGTCGACCTGGTGGAACTGCCGGTAACGGCCTTTCTGCGGCCGCTCGCCGCGGAACATCGGCCCGAGAGTGAACAGCCGGTGGCGCTGGTTGTGCAGCAGTCCGTTCGTGATCGCGGCCCGGACGATGCTCGCGGTCGCCTCCGGGCGCAGCGTCAGGCTCGCGCCGTCGCGATCGTCAAAGCTGAACATCTCCTTCTCGACGATATCCGTGTACTCGCCGATGGCGCGCTTGAAGAGCGCCGTGCGCTCGAGCAGCGGCACCCGGATTTCCCGATACCCATAGGCGGCGAACACCTCGCGCACCACGCGTTCGAGCCGATGCCACCAGCGCGCCTCGTCCGGCAGCACGTCGTTCATGCCGCGCAGCGGCTCGATGATCTCACTCAAGGCGGCGCGTCCTTCAGGGCGGCTACTGGACGGCGCCGTCGGCAGCGACGACGAATCGTGCGGTCGCGGCAGAGCGGTGCGAGGCCGGCACGCTGACGCCGCGTGCGCCGACCGCGAGCTCGACGCCGTCGACAAAGCCGAGGTACACGCGCCATGGGCCCGGGCCCCGGACCTGGCGCGTCTCGCCGGCCTGCACGAGGTCATAGAGCAGGCGGGTGCCCGAGGACGCGTAGACCTCGACCCAGCAATCGCTGCGCCCGCGTATCAGGAGCGCATTGCCGGCCTCTGCCACGCCGGCAACGGTCGCTGCGGCGCGCGTGCTCGCGAAGCGCTGCGTCGCGACGGCGGCGCGCGGCGCAGGCCCGGCCGGTGCGCTGCTGGCGGGCGGCGCTTGGTCGGCTGCCGCGGGCGCAGGCTGCCCGGCCACCGGCGCGAGCGCCGTGACCGGCGTCGGGCCCGCGGTCGCGGCCGGCGCCGGATTGCGGCCGAGCCACCACCAGAACGATGCGGCGAGCAACAGCAGCGCCGCGGCAAACAGCGCCGGCAGCCGGAGCCCGGAGTAGTCGCGCCGCATCGGGCGCGCGGTCGTGACCGGTATCAGCGATGGCGCGCTCGGCACGCTTCCCAGCCGGTCGTAGGCGGTGATCACCGCATCCGCGTCGATGCCGAGATAGCTCGCATACTTGCGCAGAAAGCCGCGCGCGTAGACCGGCGCCCCGAAACACTCGAACCGGTTCTCCTCCATCGCCGCGACGGTCGGCGCTGTCACGTGCAGCGCCTCGGCGACGTCGTCGAGACCGAGCCCGCGTTGTTCGCGGGCCGCCTGCAGGCGCGTGCCGGGGTTGGCCGCCCGGGCCCCGTCAGCAACGGCCGCTGTCGGCAGCTCGCTCATCCACCGCCCGCGCCGCTGCGCAGCTGGCGCGCCTGCTCCGAGTCGGGGAAGTCGTGTTGCAGCTGCGTCGCGTAGCGCGACATCGCGCCGTTGTCGCCGAGCGCGCGCTCGATGCGCACCCCGAGGAACAGCGAGTCCGGCGTCGGTGGGGCGACCTGGAAGTAGCGCTCGAGCAGCCCCCGCGCCGCGAGGCCCGCGTCGCGCGTGAAGCTCAGATCGGCCAGCTGCAGCAATGCATCCGGAAAGTCGTGGCGGATGTCGAGCGCCTTGCGGAACAGCTCCTCGGCCCGCGCCAGGTTGCCGGAGCTGCGTGCGCAGACGCCGGCGTTGGCGTAGGCGACCTCGGGCGTCGAGTAGGCGGCGTTGCGGGCCGCCTGCTCGAACAGCTTCTGGCCCTGCGCGTAGTGTCCGCGGCGACACTCGAACACCGCGTAGCTGTTCAGCAGGTCGGGGTTGCGAGGCTCGATCCGGAGGGCCGCACCGTAGAAACCGCCCGCTTTTTCCGGCTGCTGCAGCCGCTCGTAGACGAGCGCCGCGCTCAGCTGCACGGAGGAATCGTGCGGGTTCTGCTTCAGCGCCTTGTCGATTTTTTCCTGGGCCACCGCGACGTCGCCCTGCTTCAGGTAAGCGACCGCGAGCTGCGCGTTGAGGCGCGCCGCCGTGACCTCGTGCTTCTCGGTCGGCGCACGCGGCTCCGCGGCGAGCGCTGCGGCCACGACGAGGAGCAGCGCTGCCGGCAGCGCCGGTTTCATGTCTCGACCTCGAGCGCGACCATCTTGGTGCCGAGCCGGACCGTGGTCCGGTCGTGCACGCGCCCGGCCAGCTGGCCGCAGGCGGCGTCGATGTCGTCGCCGCGCGTCCGCCGCACGGTCGCGGTGACACCGCGCCCGTTCAGGTAGTCGCGAAACGCCTCGATCGCCGCGGGCGCCGAACGCCGGTAGCGCGTGCCGGGGAAAGCGTTGAACGGAATCAGGTTGACCTTGGCATCCCGTCCGGCCAGCAGCACGGCCAGCTCGCGGGCGTGCGCCGGCTGGTCGTTGACGCCGTCCAGCAGCACGTACTCGAAGGTGATCGAGCGGCCGTTCTGCGCCTCGAGGTAGTGCCAGCAGGCAGCCAGCAGCTCGGCGATCGGGTGGCGGCGGTTGATCGGCACGAGCTGGTCGCGCAACGCGTCGTTCGGCGCGTGCAGCGACACGGCGAGCGCGACGTTGGTGTCCTCGGCGAGGCGGTAGATCTGCGGTACGAGCCCCGAGGTCGACAGCGTCACGCGCCGACGCGACAGGTCGAAGGCACGATCCTCGAGCAGCAGCTGCAGCGCCGGCAGCACGTTGCGGTAGTTCGCGAGCGGTTCGCCCATGCCCATCAGCACGACGTTGGTGACGGCACGCTCGCCGCCCGGACCGGAGCCGAGCCGCTGGTTCGCGAGCCACACCTGGCCGACGATCTCGGCCGTGTCGAGGTTGCGGTTGAAGCCCTGCGCACCGGTCGAGCAGAACGAGCAGTCGAGCGCGCAGCCGACCTGCGAGGAGATGCAGAGCGTGCCGCGGCCGGGCTCGGGAATGAATACCGTCTCGATCGCCTGCTCGAGACCGTCCGAGCGTCCCGCGCGCAGCAGCCACTTGCGCGTGCCGTCGGCCGAGACGTGCTCGGCGACGACTTCCGGCACCCGCAGCTCGGCGACCGCGGCGAGGCGCGCCCGCAGCTCGCGGCCGAGGTCGGTCATCGCGTCGAAGTCGCCGACCCAGCGCTTGTAGATCCAGGTCAGCAACTGCCTGGCGCGATAGGGCTTCTCGCCGAGTCCGACGACGAACGCTTCCAGTTCCGCGGGCGTGAGCCCGAAGAGGTTGGTGCGCGCAGCATCGGTGGCGGTCACGGCGTTCGGGCTCCGCTCAGCGCAGCCGCGGGCAGAGATCGGATTCGCTGAAGAAGTACGCGATTTCGCGGGCCGCGTTGTCCGCCGAATCCGACCCGTGCACGACGTTTTCCTCGATGCTGGCCGCGAGGTCGGCGCGAATCGTGCCGGTGGCGGCCTTTTTCGGGTCGGTAGCGCCCATGATCTCCCGGTGCCGCGCGACCGCGTCCTCGCCCTCGAGCACCTGCACCACGACCGGCCCGGATGCCATGTAGCGACACAGGTCGCGGAAGAACGGCCGCTCGCGATGGATCGCGTAGAACCCCTCGGTCTCGCGCGCCGTCAGCTGTCGCATGCGCGCAGCGATGACCCGCAGACCCGCCTGCTCGAAGCGGCGGTAGACCTCGCCGATCAGGTTGCGCTCCACCCCATCGGGCTTGACGATCGACAGGGTGCGCTCGAGCGCCATGGACCAACCTCACGGACCCGGTGAATGACTCTCCATCATACAGTCCGCAAGCCCGCCGCTGCAACGCGCGATCGCGTGGAAGTTGCCGGGAATAAAGGAATTTTTGCGCCGGAGGCCGCCGGCCCACGGGCGCCGTCCGTTACAGCGAGAAGCTCTCGCCGCAGCCGCACTCGGAGCGGGCCTTGGGATTCTTGAACTTGAAGGCCTCGTTCAGGCCCTGCTTGATGAAGTCGACCTCCGTGCCGTCGACGAGCGCCATGCTGTCCGAGTCGACCACCACCTTGACCCCGTGGTCCTCGAATACCGTGTCGCCAGGCCCGACGTCCTCGGCGTAATTGACCACGTAGGCGTAGCCGGAGCAGCCGGTGCGCTTGACGCCGAGCCGGAGCCCGACTCCGTGGCCGCGGCTGGCGAGGAAGCTGCGGACACGCTCGGCGGCGGCGGGTGAGAGGGTGACGGCCATGGCGGGTACGCGACGCTCCTGATCACGCCGCGGCACGCGCGGCCTGGTCGATTCTAGGGACGACGGGGCCCGAGTTGAAGGGCCGCGTCGTGAACGGCGTCTTGGATCACGAACAGGCGCCCGAGTTTCATGGCCGGGGCACCGATGCGGCTGGCAAGCGTCGCCGGGTCGACATCGAGCCCCGCCACAGGGCGTCCGGGCAGCTCGGCGACCGCGAGCGCGACCGCGGCGACGGTGTGCGGGCAGCCGCGCACCTCGTAGCAGGCCGCGGCGACGCGCCCGGCGGTCCCCCGCAGGTGCACCCGCACGTGGGTTGCCGACAACGGCTCGCGCGCCTCGCCGGTGGCCCAGTCCGGCCCGTCCGGGCGGCCGGAGCCCGGTGCCGCCTCGAACAGCCGCGCCACCTCGTCCGAGTAGGCGGACGCCATGCTCACCGCGGCGCGAGCGCGCGCAGCCGGCCGACCGCGCCCTCGACCAGCGCCGCGGCGGTGTCGATCTCGGTCGCGGTCGTCTGGCGGCCGAAGCTGAAGCGCAGCGAGGCCTGCGCGAGCGCATCGTCGCGACCGAGCGCGCGCAGCACGTACGACGGCTGGCCGCTCGCCGAGCTGCACGCCGAACCGCTCGAGACCGCGAGGCCGCCAAGCGCGTACAGCAAGGCCTCGCCGTCCAGCCCGCCGAACGACACGTTCAGGATGTGTGGCGCGCGCGCGGTCGGGTGGCCGTTCAGGAACGTGTCCGGCAGCCGCGAGAGCGCGGCCCAGAGCCGGTCGCGCAGTGCCGTGAGGCGCGTCGCCTCCGCGCCGGCGTCGGCGCGCGCGAGCGCATAGGCGGCACCCATGCCGACGATCTGGTGCACGGGCAGCGTGCCCGGCCGCAGGCCGCCTTCCTGGCCACCGCCGAAGCTGAGCGGCACCAGCGTCGGTCGCGGCTCGCGCCGCACGTAGAGCGCGCCGACGCCGACCGGCCCGTGGATCTTGTGGGCCGCGAGGCTGACCAGGTCGGCATCGAGCGCGACCACGTCGAGCGGCACGCGGCCGGCCGCCTGCGCCGCGTCGACGTGCAGCAGTGCGCCGGCGCGGCGGCACTCGGCCGCGATCGCCGGGATGTCCTGCACGACGCCGGTCTCGTTGTTGACCAGCATCACCGAGACGAGCGTCGTCGGCACGCGCAGCGCGCGGCCGATCTCGGCCGGGTCCACCAGGCCGTCGCGGCCGGGCGTCAGCCGCGTGACTGCGAAGCCCTCGCGCTCGAGGCGCTGGCAGGCGTCCAGAACGGCGCGGTGCTCGGTGCGCAGCGTGACGACGTGCCGGCCACGGTCGGGATTGCCGCGCGCGGCGCCGGGGATCGCGAGGTTATCGGCCTCGGTCGCGCCCGAGGTGAACACGATCGCCGCCGGCGGCGCGTTGACGAGCGCCGCCACCTCGGCGCGTGCCGCCTCGACGCGCGCACGCGCAGCCCGGCCCGCGGCGTGCATCGACGAGGCGTTGCCCGCGGGCTCCGCGTGGCAGGCGTCGATCGCCGCGCGCACGCGCACATCGAGCGGCGTGGTCGCGGCGTAGTCCAGATAGATCGAGGCAGAGTCGGTCACGAGCGTCCCCCGGCGCGGCGCCGGCGCGCCTGCATGGCAACAAGGATACCGCGCAGCATGCCGACCTCGTCCTGGTCGAGCTCGGCGCGGCCAAAGATGCGGCTCACGCGTCGCAGCAGGTGCGGGCCGCCGGTCCGGTCGGTGAAGTCGATCTCGGTCAGCACCTCGTCCAGATGGCTCCTCAGCCGCTCGAGTTCGGCGACCGGCGCGAGCGGCACCAAGCGCCGTGCCGGGCGCGGCGACGGGCCGGATGCGGTGCGCAGCTCATAGGCGAGGACCTGCACGGCCTGCGCCAGGTTGAGCGAGCCGAACTCCGGGTCGGTGGGGATGTGGACCAGGCCGTGGCACAGCTCGAGGTCGGCGTTGCTGAGCCCGCTGCGCTCGCTGCCGAACACGAGCGCCGCCTGGCCCTGCGCAGCCGCGGCGACGATCCGCGGCGCGGCCTCGCGCGGGCTCGCGACCGGCCAGTAGTAGCGGCTGCGGGGCCGCGCGCTCGTGCCGTAGACGAGGCCGCAGTCGGCCACCGCCTCGGCCAGCGTCGCGACGACCGTCGCCGCGGCGAGCAGGTCGTTGGCGCCGACCGCGCGCTCGCTCGCCAGGGCGTGCGGGAACACCGCCGGCGCGACCAGCCACAACTCGCGCTGGCCCATGGCCTTCATGGCACGCGCCGCCGCGCCGATGTTGCCGGGATGACGGGGTGCGACGAGGATGAAGCGGGTCGGCACTCGGAGGGGCTCGCGGTCTCGTCTGATATTCTACGCGTTGATTGAGGCCGTGCACCCCCGCCCGGCGTCGGGGTGATCCGCGTGGCCCTGCATCCGCTCGTCAACATCGCCATCCGCGCTGCGCGGCGCGCCGGCAATCAGATCACGCGCAGCCTGAGCCGGCTCGAGTCGCTCGACGTCACGAGCAAGGGCCGCAACGACTTCGTCACCGACGTCGACCGCGCGGCCGAACAGGACATCATCGAGACGATCCGGCGCGCCTACCCGGACCACGGCATCCTGGCGGAGGAGAGCGGCACCAGCGCCGGCCGCAACGATGAGTTCGTCTGGATCATCGACCCGCTCGACGGCACGACCAATTTCCTGCACGCCTATCCCCAGTTCTGCGTCTCGATTGCCGTCCAGCACCGCGGCCGCATCGAGCACGCCGTGATCTACGACCCGATGCGCCAGGAGCTGTTCACGGCGAGCAGCGGCCAGGGTGCGCAGCTCGACGACCGGCGCATCCGCGTCAGCAAGAGCCGCGGTCTCGAGGCCGCGCTGATCGGCACCGGCCTGCCCTACCGCGCCAACCTGCGCTGGCTCGATCCCTACCTCGGCATGCTGCGGGCGGTCGTGCTCGCCACCGCCGGCGTGCGGCGGGCAGGCTCGGCGGCGCTCGACCTCGCCTGGGTCGCGGCCGGTCGCACGGACGCGTTCTGGGAGCTGGGCCTGAGCCCGTGGGACACCGCGGCCGGGTGGCTCCTGATCGTCGAGGCCGGCGGCCGCGTCGGTACGCTCACGGGCGCCGACTACGCGCTCGGCGGCGAGATCGTCGCGGGCAGCCCGAAGGCCTACGAGGCGCTCTTGCCGCTGCTGGCGCCGCACGTCCCGGCGGAGCTGCGCTGAGCCGCGCCGGCGCGCCGCACTCAGCGGCCGGCGGCCTTCTCGGCGCGAGCGTGGTGGCTGTGCCGGTACCCGTACAGGTAGTAGGCCACCAGGCCCGCCGACGCCCAGACGATGAACACCGTCTTGGCGGCACCGGTCAGCAGGACGAACAGGCCGAGGCATCCGAGGACCGCGAGCGGGCCCACCACCCAGATCCACGGCGTCCGGAAGCCGCGGCGCCGCTCCGGGTCCCGGATCCGCAGCATCATCACAACGATCGCAACCATCGCGAACGCCAGCAGCGTTCCGGAGTTCGAGATGTTGGCGAGCTCGCCAACCGGCAGAAACGCCGCCGCCACCACCACGAACAGACCGGTGATCACGGTCACGACGTGCGGCGTCTTGAACCGCGGGTGTACCGTGCTCAGCACCTCGGGCAACAGACCGTCGCGTGACATCACGAAGAATATCCGCGTCTGCCCGAACAGCATCATCAGGATCACCGACGGCAGCGCCAGGAACGCCGCCAGCCCGATCAGGCTCGCGACCTTGGTCCAGCCGATCACGGCCAGCACGTGCGCGAGCGGCTCGTCACTGCAGGCGAGGGTGCCAGCATTGGCCGCCAGGCGGCAGGCGGCGTTAAACGGCGCGCTGCCCGGCGTGAGTCCGACGCCGTCGACGATGATCGGCTGCGCGCCCACCGAGCCGATCGCGCCGGCGGCGACCACCAGGTAGAAGATCGTGCAGATGACCAGGCTGCCGATCAGGCCGATCGGCACGTTGCGCTGCGGGTTCTTGGTCTCCTCGGCAGCGGTCGAGACCGCGTCGAAGCCGACGTAGGCGAAGAAGATCGAGGCCGCGGCGCCGCCGACGCCGACCGCGCCGAGCGGCGCGAACGGGTGGAAGTTCTCCATGTGGATCACCGGCACCGCGAGCACGCAGAAAATCGTCAGCGCGATGATCTTGATCACGACCAGCGTGGTGTTGACCCAGGCGCTCTCGCGGGTGCCGATGTAGAGCAGCGCGGTCACCAGGGCGCCGATAACGATCGCCGGCACGTTGATGAAGCCGCCGGCGAAGTAGCCCTTGGCGAGCGTGATCGGGATGTGCCAGCCGAAGGCGCGATCGATCACGCCGACGAAGTAGTTCGACCAGCCGACCGATACGGCGCTGGCCGCGACCGCATATTCGAGGATCAGCGCCCAGCCTACGATCCATGCGACCAGCTCGCCCATCACCGCGTAGGAGTAGGTGTAGGCAGAGCCCGACACCGGCACCATCGAGGCGAGCTCGGCGTAGCACAGCGCGCAGACCGCACATACGAAACCGGCGAGGATGAACGAGACCATCATGCCGGGACCGGCCAGCTGGGTCGCCTCGGCGGTCAGCACGAAGATGCCGGTGCCGATGATGGCGCCGACCCCGAGCATCGTCAGTTGAAACGGCCCCAGGGTCTTGTGCAGCGTCTTCTTCTCGGCGGTCGCGAGGATCTCGTCGAGCGGCTTGATGCGCAGGTTCATGGGGGGGGCTCCCGGAGGTTTCCCGATTGTAGGCACGGCGGGACCCGCGCGCGCAAGCGCGGCCTGAGGCTCAGATCTGGACCTGCCCGCCAAGCTCGATGATCCGCTCCGGCGGGATGCCGAAGTGCGCGCCCGCGAACTCGGCATTGCGCGCCATGACCAGGAACAGCCGCTTGCGCCAGCGCGCCATGCCGCGCGGACTGCAGACGATGATGTCGTCGCGGCCGAGAAAGTAGGTCGCGTTGTCGGTGCGGAAGCCGAGCCCGAGCCGTTCCGACTCGCGCAGCAGCCGCGGCACGTCGGCCCTTTCCATGAAGCCGACGTGGGCCTCGACCCGCCACAGCTGCGGCGCGAGCCGCGTGACCTTGAGGCGCCCGCCGCGCGGCACGCGCGGGATGCGCTCGGTGACCACCGACATCAGCACGGTGTGTTCGTGCAGCACGCCGTTGTAGCGGACGTTGCGGGTCAGCGTGCGCGGCACGCCGTCGCTGTTGCTCGACAGGAACACCGCGGTGCCCGGCACCTGCTGCGGCGGCTGCCGGCCGAGCTGCTCGACGAACTCGGCGACCGACCGCTCGTGGCGGCGTATCTGCTCCGAGACCACCGTGCGGCCGCGCATCCAGCTGCGCATGGTCACGAACACCAGCAGGCCACAGAGCAGCGGGAACCAGCCTCCGTGCGGGATCTTCTCGACGTTCGACAGCATGAACACCCCGTCGACCGCGCCGAGCGGCAGCGCGAGCGCCAGCAGCCAGCGGCTGCGGCGCTCGGTCGCGGCGCGGCCCTTGAGCAGCACGTCGAGCAGCAGCGCCGTGATCAGCATCGTGCAGACGACCGCGATGCCGTAGGCGCCGGCCAGGTTGTCGGAGGTCCGGAACGTGAGCACCAGACCGACGGTCGCGGCGCAAAGCATCGCGTTTACGGCCGGCACGTAGATCTGTCCGATCGACTCGGCCGACGTCTGCGACACCTTCATGCGCGGCAGGAAACCGAGCTGCAGCGCCTGCTGGGTCATCGAGAACACGCCCGAGATCACGGCCTGCGAGGCGATGATCGTCGCCGCGGTCGCGAGCAGGACCAGCGGAATCAGCAGCGGCGCGGGCGCGAGCAGGTAGAAAGGGTTCTCCGCCGTCGAAGGATCCGCGATCACCATCGCGCCCTGGCCAAAATAGTTGAGCGTCAGCGACGGCCATACGAGCCCGTACCAGGCGACCCGGATCGGTGCCGGCCCGAAGTGCCCGAGGTCGGCATACAGCGCCTCGCCGCCGGTAACGGCGAGGAACACCGAGGCGAGCACCGTCATCGCGATCGCCGGGTGGTGCACGAGGAACACGATTGCGTACGACGGGCTGATCGCCGCCAGCACCTGCGGGTGGCGGACGATCTGCACGCCGCCGAGCACGCCGAGCACCGCGAACCACACCAGCATGACCGGACCGAACAGGCTGCCGATGCTGCCGGTGCCGCGGCGCTGCACCGCGAACAGCGCGAGCAGCACGATCACGGACAGCGGGATGACGGCTGAGGCGAAATCCGGGTGCGCGAGCTCGAGGCCTTCGATCGCGCTCAGCACCGACACCGCCGGCGTGATCGTGCCGTCGCCGTAGAAGAACGCGCAACCCGCGAGCCCGAGCGCCGCGAGCAGCCGCGGGTACGGCGCACGCCCTTCGGTGACGACGAGCGCGGTCAGCGCCAGCACGCCGCCCTCGCCACGGTTGTCGGCGCGCAGCACGAGGCCGACGTACTTGACCGTCACGATCAGCGTGATCGCCCAGAACACCAGCGACAGGATCCCGAGCACGACCGCCGGCGCGCCGGCCAGTCCGCCGACTGCACTCAGGCAGGACTTGAAGGCGTATAGAGGGCTGGTGCCGATGTCGCCGTAGACGACACCGAGCGCGCCGAGGGCGAGCACGTGCAGCGCGCCGCCGTGGTGGACGCGGCCGCCGTAGCGCTCGCCGTTGGCCGGCGCGGACTCGGTCATGTCCGGCCCTCGGCGCCGCCGCGGCGCAGGCGCATGCGGACGAACTCGACGACGGCCGCAAACCCCATCGCCAGGTACAGGTAGGCCCGTGGGATGTGGAACTCGAAGGCGTCCGCAATCAGGGCCACGCCGATCAGGATCAGGAACGCGAGCGCGAGCGCCCGGATCGTCGGGTTGCGGTCGATGAAGCGGCCGACCCCGCCCGCCACGAACATCATGAAGAACGCCGCCAGCACGATTGCCGCGACCATGATCTCGATCCGCTGCGCGAGCCCGATCGCGGTGAACACCGAATCGAGCGAGAACACCACGTCGACGACCGCGATCTGCAGCACCACAGGGGTCACGCGCTGCTGGATGCGCGCCGCCCGCGCCGGGCGCGGCCGGCCGGCGGCGACGCTCGCGCGCAACTCGACCACGCTCTTCCACAGCAGGAACAGGCCGCCGCCGAACAGCGCCAGGTCACGGCTCGAGACGTCGTGGCCGCCGGCGCCGAACAGCGGCGCCCGCAGCGCGATCAGCCACGTGACCGAGAACAACAGCGCGATCCGGGTCAGCATCGCGAGTCCGAGGCCTGCCAGCCGCGCCGCCCGCTGGCGTTCCGCCGGCAGGCGCGACACCAGGATCGACAGGAAGACGATGTTGTCGATGCCCAGCACGACCTCCAGCAGGGTGAGTGCAACGAACGCCGCCCAGGCCGACGGATCCGCGAGCAGGCCGAGCATGCTGCCCGTCCCGCCGCCTCAGGGCAGGTCGTCGACCGGCGCGCGCCGCTCCGCGGGCATCAGGTCGCGGTGCGACGAGCCGAGATCGAGTGCCACCCCGCTCGCCACGTACATCGACGAATACGTCACCGCCAGGATGCCGACGATCAGCGCCAGCCCGAACCCCTTGAGCGCCTCCCCGCCGAACCCGTACAGCGCGACCACGACAATCAGCGTCGCGAGCTTGGTAATGACCGTGCGCGACAGCGTCTCGTTGATGGCGCGGTCGAAGACCTCTATCGGCGCCGACTTGCGCATGATCGGGAACAGCTCGCGGACGCGGTCGAACACGACCACCGTCTCATTGATCGAGTAGCCGATGACGGCCAGCACCGCCGCCAGCACCGACAGGTCGAAGGTCATGCCGGTGATCGCGAACACGCCGACGACGACGAACGGGTCGTGGAGCGTGGCAAGCACCGCGCCGACGCCGAACTTCCAGCGGAAGCGGAATGCGATGTAGACCAGGATCAGCAGCACCGTGACCGCCATCGCCGTCACGCCCTTGACGACGAGCTCCTTGCCGACCTGCGGGCCGACGACCTCGGTGCGCCGGATCTGCACGCCCGCGTCAATCGTCTTCAGCGCGGTCGAGATCTTCTGGGTGACGGTCCCGGCGGACTCGCTCGCGCCGAGGGGCGGCAGCCGGACCAGCACGTCCCGCGACGAGCCGAAGCTCTGCACGGCGACGTCGCCGTAACCCGCGCTCCTGAGCGCCTCGCGGGTCCGGTCGAGATCGGCCGGCCCCGAGTAGGCCGCTTCGACGACGACGCCACCAGTGAAGTCCACGGCGAGGTTCAGGCCGTGGAAGGCCTCCGCGCCCAGCGAGCCCACGACCAGCAGCGCCGAGACGATGTAGCAGGTCCGGCGCTGCGCCATGAAGCGGAAGCGCGGGACGCTGTGGAAGAATTCCATGCCGAGGGACTCCCGTCGCGGCTCAGACCGGCAGGCGCGTGATCGACACGCGGCGGCCCCAGATCAAACTGATGATCGTGCGGCTGCCCATCAGCGCAGTGAAGAGCGTCGTCAGGATGCCGACCGACAACACCACCGCGAAGCCCTTGATCGGGCCGGTGCCGAACAGGAACAGCACGACGCCTGCGATCAGGGTCGTCACGTTCGCGTCCGCAATCGCCGAGAAGGCCTTCTCGAAGCCGGCCTTGATCGACGCGTGCGGGGAATTCTTGTTGCGCAGCTCCTCGCGGATGCGCTCGTAGATCAGGATGTTGGCGTCGACCGCCATGCCGACGGTAAGCACGATGCCGGCAATGCCGGGCAAGGTCAGCGCCGCGCCGAACAGCGACAGGCAGGCGGTCAGCAGCACGACGTTGCAGACGAGCACCAGATTCGCGACCAGGCCGAAGGCGCTGTAGTAGACCGCCATGAACAGGAACAGCGCGACCGAGCCTATGGCCAGCGCGCGCACGCCCTTGTCGATGTTGTCCTGGCCGAGGCTCGGCCCGATCAGCCGCTGCTCGACGATGAAGACGGGTGCCGCGAGAGCGCCGGCGCGCAGCAGCTTGGCGAGCTCCTGGCCCTCGCGCGGCGTGAGCCCCGTGATCACGAACTGGTTCGAGAATACGCCGCGGATGGTCGCGACGCTGATGACGTCCTCGCGCGTGACGTCGACGGCCACCTTCTGGCCGCCCTGGTCACGCAGCTGGCGCTCGCGCTCGATGAACACGACCGCCATCGGCTTGCCGAGATTCTCGCGGGTCGTGCGCAGCATCTCGTCGCCGCCGCGCGCGTCGAGCCGGACGCTGACCGCGGGCTCGCCCTGCTGGAAGGCGGAGGTCGCATCGGTGAGCTGCTCGCCGGTGACGATGACCTCGCGCTTGAGCAGCACCGGCTGGCCGCGGCGGTCCTGGTAGAGCTTGGTGCCGAGCGGCGGGTGCCCGGTCTGCAGCGCCTCGAGCGCATTGCCGCTCTGGTCGACCAGCCGGAATTCGAGCGTCGCGGTCTTGCCGAGCAGGCGAATGACCTCGCTCGCGTCCTGCACGCCGGGCAGCTGCACGGCGATGCGGTTCGCGCCCTGGCGCTGGACGCTCGCCTCCGAGACGCCGAGCGCGTTGACGCGGTTGCTGAGCGCCGTGATGTTCTGCTGGATCGCGAAGTCCTGGCGCTGCTTGACCTGCACCGCCGACAGCGTCGCCCGCACGGTCGCCGGCCCGCTACCGCCGCCGGTCACCTCGAGGGTGACATTTGAATCGACCGCGGCGAGCGCGCTGCGGGCGTCCTCGAGCCGCGCGCCATCCTTCAAGTTGACGACCACTGCGCCGCTGCCGCCCTCGACCGAGTCGTACTGGATGCGTTTCTCGCGCAGCGCCAGGCGGTAGTCGCGCTCGAGCCGCTGCAGGGTCTGCTTGACGGCCCCCTCGACGTCGACCTCGTAGACGAGGTAAATGCCGCCCCGCAGGTCGAGGCCGAGGCTCATCGGCTTCAGGCCGATCAGGCGCGCCCACGCCGGCGCCCGGGACGCGAAGGTGGTGGCGATCGCGTAGGAGCCTGGAGCCGACGCGTCGATCAGGTCGCGGGCCTTGAGCTGGCCCGGCACGTCGGCGAAGCGCAGCACGACGCGCCCGTCCTGAACGAAGGCCGCGTCCGGCGTCAGCTGCTGGGCCGCGAGCAGCTCGCGGAAGGTCTGCACCGCGCTGTCACCGGTGAACGGCTCGCCGTCCTTGCGCGACAGCTGCAGCGCCGGCGCCTCGCCGAACACGTTCGGCAGCGCCAGCACGAGCGCGAGCAGCATCACGCCCGCGAACAGCAGGCTCTTCCACGGCGGGTAGCGGTTCATGCCGGGCGGCGCTCCGTGTCAGGCGCTCTTGTAGCTGCCCTTCGGCAGCAACTGCGTGACCTGGAAACGTTGCACCCTGATCGTGACGCCAGCGGCGATCTCGAGCGCCACGAAGGTCTCGCCGGCCTCGCTGATGCGGCCGAGAATGCCGCCGGCGGTCACGACCTCGTCGCCGACCGTGATCTTCGCGACCATCTCGCGATGCTCCTTCGCTTTCCTGGTCTGCGGCCGGATCAGCAGGAAATAGAACGCAACGAACAGCGCCACCAGCGGCAGCATCGACATCCAGTTGCCGGACGGGGAGCCGCCGGCGAGCTGCGCCTGGGCGGTCGATATGAGGAAATCCATCGCGGTGTCCTACGGGTGCTGCCGCATTGGGCGTAGCCGTGCATTATGCCACAGGCTCGTCGGCACCCTCGGCCGCCGCGGCCCGCACCCCGGCACGCAACGCGGCAAAGCGGCCGGCCTCGATCGCCGCCCGGATGGCGCCCATAAGGGACTGATAAAAATGCAGATTGTGGATGGTCTGCAGACGGCTGCCGAGGATCTCGCCGGCGCGGTCGAGGTGCCTCAGGTAGGCGCGCGAGTAGTGCCGGCACGCGTAGCAGGCACAGCCGTCCTCGATCGGCCCGAGGTCGCACGCGTAGCGCGCATTCCTGATGTTGAGGACACCCGAGCGCGTGAACAGGTGGCCATTGCGTGCGTGGCGGGTCGGCATGACGCAGTCGAACATGTCGATGCCGCGGGCCACCGCCTCGACGATGTCCTGTGGCCGGCCGACCCCCATCAGGTAGCGCGGCCGGTCCGCGGCCAGGAGCGGCACCGTCTCCTCGAGCACGCGCAGCCGTTCGTCCTCGGGTTCACCGACCGCGAGCCCGCCGACCGCAACGCCGGGAAGGTCGAGGGCGGCGAGGCCGGCGCAGGAGGCGGCCCGTAGCGGCGCGTAAGTGCCTCCCTGGACGATGCCGAACAGCACCCCGGGCGCGCCGCCGGAGGCCTCGCCGTAGTAGGCATCGCGGCTGCGACGCGCCCAGCGCAGGCTGCGCTCCATCGACTCGCGGGCCTCGCGTTCGGTGGCCGGGTACGCCGTGCACTCGTCGAACTGCATCGCAACGTCGGCGCCGAGCACGCGCTGGATGCGCATCGACTCCTCGGGCGACAGGAACACTTCCGCGCCGTCGACCGGTGAGCGGAAGCCCACTCCCGCCTCGGTCAGGCGGCGGAGCTTCGCGAGGCTGAAGACCTGAAAGCCGCCCGAGTCGGTCAGGATCGGACGCTGCCAGTGCATGAACCGGTGCAGCCCGTCGTGCAGGCCGATGACCTCGAGCCCGGGCCGGAGCCAGAGGTGGAAGGTGTTGGCGAGCACCATTTCGGCGCCGACCGCCAGCAGTTCCTCGGGCGTGACCGCCTTGACGGTGCCGTAGGTGCCGACCGGCATGAACGCCGGCGTCTCGACCCGGCCGCGGCCGAACTCGAGGCGGCCGCGCCGCGCGGCGCCCTCGCTCGCGAGCAGTTCAAATTTCACGTACCGGTCCCGGCCGGTGCCGCCGGCGCCACCAACATCGCGTCACCGTAACTGAAGAAGCGGTAGCGCGCGCGGATCGCGTGCGCATACGCCGCGAGCACCGCCTCGCGCCCGCCGAAGGCGGCCACCAGCATGAGCAGCGTCGACTCGGACAGGTGGAAGTTCGTCAGCAGCGCGTCGACGACGCGGAAGCGGAAGCCGGGCCGGATGAAGAGGCGTGTCTCGCCCTCGTAGGGCGCGAGCGCGCCGCCCTGCGCCGCCGTCTCGAGACTGCGCACGACCGTCGTGCCGACCGCGACCACGCGGCCGCCGCGGGCGCGGGCGGCCGCGACCGCGGCCACGGTCGCGGCGGACACCGCGAGCCACTCGGGATGCATGCGGTGTTGGTCCAGGTCGTCACTGCGCAGCGGCTGGAAGGTGCCGGCGCCGACGTGCAGGGTGACGTCGGCCACGGCCACGCCGCGCGCGGCGAGCGACGCGAACAACGCCGCGTCGAAATGCAGTCCGGCCGTCGGCGCGGCGACCGCGCCGCGCGCGCGCGCATACACCGTCTGGTAGCGCTCGCGGTCGGCCGGGGCCGGCGCGCGGCCGATGTAGGGCGGTAGCGGTATCTCCCCGCACGCCTCGAAGTAAGCGCCGACGGCGCGGTCGAGCTCGAACTCGATGAGCTCGCCGTGGCGCCCGAGCACGACCGCGACGGCGCCCTCCGGCAGCTCGATCCGCTGGCCGGCGCGCATCGCCTTGCTCGCCCGCACCTGGGCCGTGAAGCGCCGCTCGGCGAGGATCCGCTCGAGCAGGATCTCGGCCGCGCCACCGCTCGCCTTGTGGCCGTGGACCCGGGCCGGCAGCACCCGGGTGTCGTTGCGCACCAGCAGGTCGCCCGGCGCCAGCAGCTCCGGCAGGTCGTCGAAGCGCAGGTCGCGCAGCGTGGCGGTCGCCGCGTCAAATGCGAGCAGGCGGCTCTGGCCGCGAACCGCGGTGGGCTCGCGCGCGATCAGCTCTGGTGGCAGCTCGAAGCGGAAATCAGCGCGTGTCAGGCGCCTGGCGGCGGGGGTCTCGGCCATGGCGCGCGCGATGGTAGCAGGCCCACCGCGCGGGCCGCCTCAGTCGGGACGATCGGGCGCCGCCGGCGGCGCCGGCGGGGCGGGTGGTGCGGGCGGTGCCATATGGTGGCCGTGCCCTGCCGCCGGCGGCGCAGGCGGCATCGTCAGCTCGAGTTTCTTCGGCTTGCGGTCGCGCAGGATCGACAGCGTGACGTGCTCGCCGGGCTCGTAGGAGCGCAGGATCCGGAGCGCGTGGGATACCCCGGCCGGATCTCGTCCGTCGATCGCGGTGACGACGTCGCCATCCTTGAGCTTGAGCGCGCCGCCGGCCGGCGCGCGAATCACCAGCAGTCCCTTGTCGGCACCGAAGTAGCGGCCGAGGTCCGGCGACAGCGGCGCGAGCTCGAGTCCGCCCCAGTGGCCGCCGTGCACCAGCTCGTCGTGGTCTGCGAACACGAAGTTGCCGCCGGCGAAGTCGGGGAAGTGCTTGTCAAAGAAGTCACCGTGCAGCAGGCTGAAACGCGGGTCGAGGGCCCGCGCGGCCACCGCGACCTGCTCGATCTTGCCGCCGCGGTCGACCTCGAGCTTGGCTTCCTCGCCGGGCTTGAGCGCGTGGACCTGCTTTGCGACCTCGGCCGCGCCGGTCGCCGGGTGGCCGTTGACGCTGACGATCACGTCGCCGGCCTTGAGGCCGGCGGCCGCGGCCGGGCCACCGGGACTCACCTCGTTGATGCGCACGCCCCCGCCGGCACGCACCTCGCCCAGCTGCACGCCGAGCATCGGTCGCGGGTGGCCTATGTGCAGCTCCAGATCCAGCATTTCCTCGGGCACGAGCTCGCTCGACAGCTCCGCCACCTCGCGGGCGGCCGCCTCGAGGCGCTCGCGGGCCGCCTCGAGCTTGCGCTCGATCGCGGCGCTATCGGGCATCGCCCGCGGTTCGGCCGGCGGCGCGGCAGCGCTCGCGGCGACTGTCCAGAGCAGCATCGCGGCCAGCGGCGCGGTCCGGCCGTGGGTATAGCGGTTCATCGTCGTACCTCCAGTCAAAGGGCGGAAGTCAGAGCGCCTGCGCGACCGAGGCCGCGTAGCGGACGCGCACCAGCGAATCCAGCAGCATGACCCGCTCGCGCCACAGCGCCTGGGTGGCGGCAGGCGACAGCTCACCGTCCGGTGCGCCGCTCAGGTGGTCGTCGACCGCGGCGATGCGGTCCTCGAGGAGCGCCGTGGTCAGGCCGGTGCTCGCGCGCGTCGCGAGGCCGGGCGGCAGCGCCGCCAGCAGTCGCTCGAGCTCGGCCGAGCGCCGCTCGAGCTCCTGATGCGGCGGCGCGGGCCGCGGCCCCGCCGCAGTCGGCTCGCCGGCCGGCCGGCTGGCCGCCCACAGCGCGAGCGCCGCGAGCGCACACGCACCAAGACCGGCGGCGACCGCGCTCGTGCGCCGGCGCGGCGGCGCATCGAGGCGCGCGCGGATCCGGTCCCAGGCGCCCGCTGGCGGTTCGCACGCCGGCAGCTGCTCGAGCGCGCGTCGCAGTGCCGGCAGCGGCTCATCGGGCATCATGTCAGTTCACTCCGCATCCGGCCGGACGCCGCGGCTCCGATCGCGACCGGGCCGGCCTTGCCGCCCGCCGGCGGCTCGAGCATGGTCCGCAGGCGCGCGCGGGCGCGGGCGAGCTGCGACTTGGAGAAACTCGTCGTGCGTGCGGTCACGGCCGCGATCTCCTCGTGCGTATAACCCTCGACGTCGTGCAGCCAGACCACCAGCCGCGCGAGGGACGGCAGGCGCTCGAGCGCGCGTTCCAGATCGAGCGCGAGCCCCGCGGCGACCGGCGCTGCCGAGAGATCGCTGCGTTCGACCAGATCGTCGAGCCACTCGCGGCTGCGCTGCCAGGGCGAGCGCAGGTGCATGAAGCAGCGCCGCACGACGATGCTGCGAAACCACGCGCCGAGCGGCGCGTCGCCGGCGTAGCGCGGCAGGCCGCGGATCGCGTCGATGAACGCGTCCTGCAACACGTCGTCGGCTGCCGGGCCCGGCACGATGCGCCGGATCAGCGTGTAGGCCGGCCGTGAGCACGCCGCGTAAAACTCGCCCAGCGCCTCCCGATCGCCGCGCCGGGCGCGATCAACCGTCTCCGGCGACAGGTCGATGTCGGTGAGCTTCACTACTGACTAGGATGCGCCAGGGAGGGGAAGCGTCGCAGCCGGCCGCTGCCGGCTGCATGCTAGGATGCCCGCCCGCGCCGGTGTGGCGGAATTGGTAGACGCAGACGACTCAAAATCGTCCGCCCAAAAGGCGTGTGGGTTCGACTCCCTCCACCGGCACCAGCCCGCGCGAAGACCATGAAGTACTGCAGCCACTGCGGCCATGCCGTGGAGATGTCCGTCCCGCCCGGCGACAACCTGCCGCGGCACGTCTGCCCGGCCTGCGGCACGATCCACTACCAGAACCCGAAACTGGTCGTCGGCTGCGTGCCCGACCACGAGGGCCGCATCCTGATCTGCAGGCGCGCCATCGAGCCGCGGCTCGGCTACTGGACCATCCCGGCGGGGTTCCTCGAAAACGGCGAGACCCTGCAGGCGGCGGCGGCCCGCGAATGCCTCGAGGAGGCGCTCGCCGCGGTCGAAATCGGCAGCCTGCTCGCGGTGGTCAACGTCGTGCACGCGCACCAGGTGCACGTGATGTTCCGGGCGCGCCTGCCGCTGCCCGAATTCGGGGCCGGTCAGGAGAGTCTCGAGGCCGAGCTCGTCCGGCCGGAGGACATCCCGTGGGCCGAGATCGCGTTTCCGAGCGTCGAATTCGCGCTGCGACGCTACATCGACGACCGCGCGCGCGGCGTCGACGAGCTGCACGTCACCGACGTCGGCCGGCCCGGCTGGCGCCGCACCGCCCCGTCCTAGCCGGCCTCGTATAGAATGCCCCGCGGCCGGCGCCGCCTCCCGCGCGCGCGCCGTCGCGATCCGGATACCGTCGAGACCCGCCATGACGTTCGTGGTCACCGAGACCTGCATCAAGTGCAAGTACATGGACTGCGTGGAGGTCTGTCCGGTGGACTGCTTCCACGAGGGCCCCAACTTCCTGGTCATCGATCCCGACGAATGCATCGACTGCACGCTCTGCGAGCCGGAGTGCCCGGTCGACGCGATCTACTCGGAGGAAGAGGTCCCGGCCGGGCAGGATTCGTTCTTGAAGCTGAACGCCGAGCTCGCCAAGGTCTGGCCCGTGATCAACGAGAAGAAGCCGGCGCCAGCCGACGCCGATGCGTGGAAGGGCAAGCCGGACAAGCTCAAGCTGCTCGAGCGCTGAGCCTCAGCCGCTGCCGTCGCCCGCGGCCAGCTGCTTCAGCTTCTCGACCAGCTCCGCGGGCGGCAGGTAGCCCGACAGGTACTCGCCGCGCTCGGTGAATAAGCCGGGCGTGCCGCGGATGCCGAGTTCCTTGCCGAGCTCGAAGGTGCGCGCCACCGGCGTCTTGCAGGTGTCCTTGGCCGCAGCCTTCAGCTCGCCGCCCTGCTTGGCGCGCGTCAGAGCCTCCTGGCGGTTCGGCGCACACCACACCGCCTCGGCCTTGCGCCACGAGTCCGTGCCGGGCCCGCTGCGCGGGAAGAACATGTACCGGATCTTCACGCCGAGCCGGACATACTCGGCGATCTCGCTGTGCAACCGGCGGCAGTACGGGCAGTCGACGTCCGTGAACACCGTCACCGTGTAACGCGGCACGCTCGGCGAGAAGATGATGGCGTCGTCGTCGGAGACGGTCTGCAGCGCGGCCATACGCGCCTCGTTGCGTCGCTGTGCGGTCAGGTTCTTGCGGCGATCGGTGTCGTATATGTCGCCGGAGAAGGCGTAGTGCCCGTCGGTGGTCATGTAGAGGACTTCGCCGCCGCGCGCGACCTCGTAGACTCCCGGGATCACGCTCGGCCGGATCGCGTCGACGCCGACGTCGAGGCGCCGGGCGATCTCCGCCCGCGGATCAGGCTTCGGCGCCTCCGCCAGGGCCGGCGCGCTCGCGATGCTGAACGCGAGCGCCGCGGCCGCGACGCGGCGACAGGCAATTGGGGTGGGCATCATGACTCCGCTCCGGCTGGGCGTTCCGACGCCGGACGGCGGCGATAGTTCCCGGATTCTAGCAAACGCAGGACGGCCGCCGGCTCAGCCGCGCGGGTGATGCTGCGCGTGCAGCTCCTTCAGCCGCTCCCGCGCCACATGCGTGTAGATCTGCGTCGTCGACAGGTCGCTGTGGCCGAGCAGCATCTGCACCACGCGCAGGTCCGCCCCGCGATTCAGCAGGTGCGTCGCGAAGGCATGACGCAGCGTGTGCGGCGACAGTTCCTTCTGCACGCCCGCCTTGCGCGCGTAGCGCTTGATGATGTGCCAGAACGCCTGACGCGTCATGCGGTCGCCGCGCCGCGTCGGGAACAGGTAGTCGGTCTGTCGCTCGAGCAGGATCTCGGTGCGCGGTCCCTGCACGAACTCGGCCAGCCATCGGACCGCCTCGTCACCGACCGGGATCAGGCGCTCGCGATTGCCCTTGCCGACGATGCGGATCACGCCCTGGTTGGTGTTGACCTGCGAGTGCTTGAGGTTGACGAGCTCCGAGACGCGCAGCCCGGTCGCATACAGCACCTCGAGCATGGTGCGGTCGCGGTGGCCGAGCGGGTCGGCGACCGTGGGCGCGGCCAGCAGCGACTCGACCTCGGCCTCGGTCAGGGACTTCGGCAGCGAGCGGCCGATCTTTGGCATCGCGATCTGCGCGGTCGGATCGTCGGCGGCAGCACCCTCGCGGACCAGGAAGCGGAAGAAGCGGCGGAAGCTCGACAGCTGCCGGGCGGTCGAGCGCGGCCGTGCGCCGGCCTCGACGCGCGAGGCGATGAACCCGAGCACGTCGCTGCGGGTAGTGCGGGTCACCAGCACGCGGTGCGCCGTCAGCCAGCGGGTGAGCGCTGTGAGGTCGGCACGGTAGGCGGCGAGCGTATTAGGCGACAGGCCGCGTTCCATCCAGACGGCGTCGAGGAAGCGACCGATCGCCGGATCGGCTCCGGCCAGCGGCTCCTTGAGTGACTTGGCGACGCTGGCGTGCATGCTGGACTTGACCGCCGAATTCATCTGACCACTTCGCTCCGGACCGGTTCGCGGGGATCGATCGTGCCGGTCGTGACCGGCAGGACGCCGACGCATCCCTGCACGGCCGCCGTACCAGTTCCGCTGGTTGGCGGACGTTCCGGGGCAGTATCCTCAGCGGTACGGCCGGGATGCGTGACTTGCCTCACGAAAGCCGGTTCCGGTTTACATAAAGAGACTCAGATCACAATTAGTCGCGGGTCGCGGACCCCGGGTCTGGCCGAATGAGACTAGCCTTCCGGACCGCCTACGGAGTGTGGTGCTGGGCCGCGTTCGTGCTGGTCGGGGCGACCGCACTCCTCCTCAGTCTGCCGCTCGCCGACCTGACCCGGCGCCGCCGGCTGGTCCGCTACGGGGCCCGCCTCTTCTTCCGCCTCGCCGGCATCGGCTTCCAGGTGCGGGGCCTCGAGCGGCTCCCCGCGGGACCCTGCGTCGTGGTCGCGAACCACGCGAGCTACCTCGACGGCGTCGTCATGCACGCGGCGCTGCCGCCCCGCTTCGCGTTCGTGATCAAGCAGGAAATGGTGCGGGTTCCGCTCGCAAGCCTGCTCCTGCGCCGGCTGGGTTCCGAGTTCGTCGACCGCTTCGACCACCGCCGCGGCGCCGCCGACGCGCGCCGGGTGCTGCGCACGGCGAGCTCCGGCCAGAGCATCGCGGCATTTCCCGAGGGCACTTTCGTCGAGCGCGCCGGTGTCGGACGCTTCCACAGCGGCGCGTTCGTCGCTGCGGCCCGCTCGGGGCTCCCCGTGGTGCCGGCGGTGATCCGCGGCACGCGCGCGGTGCTGCATCCGACCGCGGTACTGCCGAGTCCCGGTCGCATCGAGGTCGAGATCCTCCCGGTGGTGCCGGCGCCGGCGGGCAGCGACCGCGACGCGGCCCGCTACCTGCGCGAGGCCGCCCGGCGGGCGATCCTGGCCGCGAGCGGCGAACCCGACCTCGAGGCCTGAACCGCCACCGTCGGCGGGTCCCGGCTGCGCCGCCAGCCGCCGTCGGATAGCCGCGTTGCACCGCAAAAAGCGTGAGGCGTAGACTCATGCGCCAATTCACCGAGGGGTACCGCATGAGCTCCGAATCTGTCGTCATCCTGGCTGCCAAGCGCACCCCGATCGGTGCATTCCAGGGCGTCTTCGCCCCGACAACCGCCCCGGTTCTGGGCGCGGCCGCGATCAAGGCCGCGCTCGCGGCGGCCGGCCTGCCGGCGGACGCCGTCCAGGAAGTGATCATGGGCTGCGTGCTGCCGGCCGGCCTCGGCCAGGCACCGGCGCGCCAGGCGGCGCTCAGCGCCGGCCTCCCGAATTCCGTGCCGACCACGACCGTCAACAAGATGTGCGGCTCCGCGATGCGCGCCGTGATGATGGCGGCGGATGCGCTGCGGGCCGGCGACACAGACTTCGCGGTCGCCGGCGGCCTCGAGTCGATGACCAACGCCCCGTACCTGCTGCCGAAGGCGCGTTCCGGCTACCGCCTCGGCAACGGCGAGATCATCGACCACATGTTCTACGACGGCCTGCAGAGTCCCTGGGACGGCCAGCTGATGGGCTGCTTCGCCGAGAACACCTCGCAGAAATACGGCTTCACGCGCGGGCAGCAGGACGAGTTCGCGGCCGAGTCGGTGCGTCGCAGCCTGAAGGCGGTCGAGAGCGGCGCGTTCGCCGCGGAGATCGCCACCGTCACCTTCAAGGGCCGCAAGGGCGACACGACCGTCGAGAAGGACGAGACGCCGTTCAGCTGCGACATCGCGAAGATCCCGCAGCTGAAGCCGGCCTTCCGCAAGGACGGCACCGTGACGGCCGCCAGCTCTTCGTCGATCGCGGACGGGGCGGCGGCGCTGGTGCTCGCCCGCGGCGCGGCCGCGCAGGCGCAGGGCCTGAAGCCGATCGCCCGGATCGTCGCTTACGCAAGCCACGCGCACGCGCCCGAGTGGTTCACGACCGCGCCGGTGGGCGCGATCGAGAAGGTACTGAAAAACGCCGGCTGGCGCGCCGACCAGGTCGATCTGTACGAGATCAACGAGGCGTTCGCGGCGGTCGCGATGGCCGCGATGCACGATCTCAAGCTCGACCCGGCCAGGGTCAACGTCAACGGCGGCGCCTGCGCGCTCGGCCATCCGATCGGCGCGACCGGCGCGCGCATCCTGGCGACGCTGCTCGGCGCGATGCAGGCACGCGGCGGCAAGCGGGGCGTGGCATCGCTCTGCATCGGCGGCGGCGAAGCGACCGCGGTAGCCGTCGAACTGGTCTAAGCGGCGTAACACCCGGAACCACGAGCCGGGCCCGCCGCGGCAGCCCGGTGCCCGTGGTCGACCGCGCCTGCATCCCGATCCGCGTCAGCGGGTTACGCGACCGTCGCGTGCCCTGCCGAACAGATTGCTGCAGTTGCGACCAGTACGCTTTTGTTGCGCTGCATGAGGCGCTAACATGCTGGACACGGTTAGTTTTACATCCATTCCTGTGGCAGTGCGATACGCGGCATCCCGGTCTCCGTTCGGCCCTGGCCCGCGGACAGAAGACCGGCGCCGCGGGACTGCCCGCGCGGTCGTCGCGCAGCCACCGGCCGCGGCGACGACAGAGGTTACAGTCACGATGGAGATCAAAGGCAGACGGATCGCGGTCACCGGCGCCGGTCGCGGCCTCGGGCGCGCGATGGCGCTCGCATTCGCGGCGCGCGGCGGGAACCTGGCCCTGATCGACCTCAATACGGCCGACCTCGAGGAGACGCGGCGCCTCTGTCTCGAGCGCGGCGTCGACGCCCGAAGCTACGTCTGCAACGTCACGAGCGAAGAGGCGGTGATCGCGACGATGGACGCGATCGTGCGCGATGGCGGCGGCATCGACGTCCTCATCAACAACGCCGGCACGGTCAAGGACGCCCTGCTGGTCAAGGTCAGGGACGGCGCGGTGGTCGGCAAGATGTCGCTCGACCAGTGGAACGCCGTGATAGCCGTCAACCTGACCGGCACCTTCCTGTGCGGCCGCGAAGCCGCGGAGCGCATGATCCGCGCCGGCCGCGGCGGCGTCATCATCAACATCTCCTCGATCTCGAAGGACGGCAACGCCGGCCAGACGAACTACACCGCCTCGAAGGCGGGCGTGGCGGCGATGGCGACCACCTGGGCGAAGGAGCTCGCGCGCTACGGGATTCGTGTCGCGGCAATCGCGCCCGGGTTCTGCGCCACCGACATCCTCTCGACGATGACGCCCGAGACGCTCGCAAAAGTCACCGCGCCGGTGCCGTTGAAGCGCCTCGGCCAGCCCGCCGAGATCGCGCAGACCGCGATGTTCATCGTCGAGAACGACTTCCTCACCGGCCGCACGATCGCGGTCGATGGCGGCCTGCGGATCTGAGCCACCGGTAGCCAGCGGGGCGGCCGAGCGCGACAATCGACCGATGCTCCCCGCAGACCTCAAGGCCGTCGTCAGCGGCGGCGCCTCCGGACTCGGACTCGCCGTCGCAGAACGCATCGTCGCCGAGGGCGGTCGGGTGGCACTGCTAGACGTGCAGGACGAGGCCGGCAGGCAGGCCGCCGCAGCACTCGGGTCGCACGCCCTGTTCGTCCACTGCGACGTCACCGACGAGGCGGGCGTCGACGGCGCGGTGCGCGCGGCGCACGCCGCGCTCGGCGGCCTAAACCTCGCGGTGAACTGCGCCGGCATCGTCGGCGCGGGCAAGCTGCTCGGTCGCGACGGGCCCATGGCCGGCGAGTTCTTCGCGCGCGTCGTTGCCATCAACCTCACCGGCACGCTGCACGTCGACAAGGCTGCGGCGCAGCTGATGCAGGCGAATACGCCGGGCGCCGACGGCGAACGCGGCCTCCTGATCCACACCGCGTCGGTCGCCGCCTACGAGGGCCAGATCGGCCAGATCGCGTACGCCGCCACCAAGGCCGGCGTCATCGGCATGGTGCTGCCGATCGCGCGCGAACTTGCCCGCTACGGGATCCGCGCAATGGCGATCGCGCCCGGCATCTTCGCGACGCCGATGGTGGCCGGCATGACGCCCGAGCTGCAGGCCTCGCTCGGCGCCCAGGTGCCGTTTCCGTCGCGGCTCGGCCGGCCGGCCGAGTACGCCGAGCTGGTGCTCGCGATCGTCCGCAACCCGATGCTGAATGGCACCACGATCCGGCTCGACGGCGCGATCCGGATGCAGCCGAAGTAGCGATTCGCCGGCGGGGCCGCTACCGGCGCGAGGCACGCTCGCGCCATAATCAGGCCCCCGCCACCACCCGCCGAAGCACGATGCCGAAGGTCCTGACGATCGCGGCGACCTGCGCGCTCGCGCTGCTCGCCGGCTGCGCGCACGCGCCGATGCCGGAAGGCCGGCGCGCCACGACCGGCGCGCGCCTCGCCGTGCCGGTCGACTACTACCGGCTCGCCAACGGCCTGCGCGTCGTGCTGTCGCGCGACACCTCGGCGCCGACCGTCACGGTCGCCGTCTACTACCACATCGGATTTCGTACCGAGCCGCGCGACCGCACCGGATTCGCGCACCTGTTCGAGCACCTGATGTTCGAGGAGACGGCCAACCTCGCCAAGGGTGAGGCCGACAAGATCGTCACCGGCAACGGCGGCATCAAGAACGGCTCGACGCGCATGGACTTCACGAACTTCTACCAGGTGGTGCCGAGCCACGTGCTCGAGCCGGTGCTGTTCGTCGAGGCGGACCGGATGCGCGGCCTGGCGCTGTCCGCCACGAGCCTCCAGAACCAGAAGGACGTGGTCAAGAACGAGGTGCGGGTCAACGTCCTGAACCGCGCCTACGGCGGCTTTCCGTGGCTCAGCCTGCCGCCGCGGGCGAACCTCAACTGGTTCAATGCGCACAACTTCTACGGCGATTTCGGCGACATCGACGCGGCGACGCTCGCCGACGCGCAAGCCTTCTACGACACGTACTACGTGCCCTCCAACGCCGTGCTCGTGATCGCCGGCGACTTCGAGCCCGCCGCCACGCGGGCGGCGATCGAGCGCTACTTCGCGCCGCTGCCGACACGGCCCGAGCCGCCGCGCCCGGACGTCGCCGAGCCGCGCCAGACGGCCGAGCGCATCGCGACCGACACCGACCGCAACGCCCCGCGCCCGGCGATCGCCTGGGGCTACCACGTACCGCCGCGCAACACGCCGGAGTGGTACGCGTTCGGAATGCTCGACATGATCCTGCTGCAGGGCGAGGACAGCCGCCTCTGGCAGCGGCTCGTCGCGACGCGCGGCTACGGCGATGCGGTCGACGGCGGCATGAACCTGCTCGGCACCATGTTCGACGATGGCGGTCCCTCGCTGTGGACCGCATTCCTGATCCACGACGCCGCCGCCAGCGACGAGGCGATCACCCGCGACTTCGACGACGTCCTCGCGCGCATCCGCCGCGAGCGCGTCCCGGTGGCCGAGTTCGAGCGCGCGCTGACCAAGATCCGCTCCGGCCTCTACGACGTCGCCGACAGCCCGAGCCGCTTCGGGCTCGTCGACCTGCTCGCCTGCGCGGCTCTCTTCGACGACGACCCCGGCCGGATCAACCGCATCGAAGCCGACTTCCGCCGCGTGACGCCGGCGCTGCTGCAGAAGACGGCGCGCGAGTATCTGACGCCGACCAACCGCACCCGCCTCGGGCTCGCCGCCGGGAACGCGCCACGATGAAGCGCACGCGCGTGCCCGCCGCGCTTGCCGCCACGCTGCTCGCGCTCGCTGCGGCGGCCGCACTGGCACACGAGGCCGTGCCGCCGGTCGGCACACCGCATCCGTTCGCGCTGGCGGAGCGCCATGAGTACCGGCTCGACAACGGGCTCGCCGTCACGCTCGTGCCTTTCGGGACGGCGCCCAAGGCGACGATCATGTTCGTGCTCCAGGCCGGCAGCAGCAGCGCGGGCGGGCAGCACGCGGTCGCCGACCTGGTCGCCGCCTGCCTCAAGGAAGGCGCCGGCACTCTGAGCGGACCGGCGGTCGCGCGGCTCGCCGCCGAGATGGGCGGCAGCCTCAACATCGACGCCGGGCCCGACCAGACCACCGTCTGGCTCGACGTGCTCTCCGAGCGCAGCAGCGATGCGATCGCGCTGATCGGCGACGTGCTGCGCCGACCGCGGCTGCGCGCGGCCGAGCTGCCGCGCCTCAAGGCCGACATGGCGCGCGGCGTCGCTATCCAACGCTCGCAGGCACAGGGCGTCGCCGGCGAGGCGTTCGCACAGCTGCTGTGGGGCGATAGTGTCTACGGTCGACCGCTGCCGACCGCGGAGGAACTCGCCGCGGTCACCATCGACCACGTGCGAGGCTTCGTCAGCAGCCAGTTCGGCGCGGCGCGCACGCACGTCTACATCGCGGGGCGGTTCGATGGCGCGGCGGTCGAGCGGGCGCTACTGGCCGCGTTCGGCGACTGGAGCGCGGGACCGCCGGCCAGCCACGTGTCGCCGTCGGGGTCGCGGGCCCGCGTCGTGCGCCTGATCGATCGCCCCGGCGCCGCCCAGTCGACGGTCATGCTCGGCCTGCCGGTGCGGTCCCCTGCAGCGCCCGGGTTCATGCCGCTGTCGGTCGCGAACGCGCTCCTGGGCGGCAGCGGCCTGATCTCGCGCCTCGACCAGAGCCTGCGCGAGGACAAGGGCTATACCTACGGCGTCGGCACCTACATCACGCCGCACGCCGGCGTAGCGTCGTGGCTGCTGTCGACCGACATCAATGCCCCGGATACCGCCGCCGCCCTCGACCTGATCTTCCGCGAGCTCGCTCGGCTGCGGGCCGCCCCGCCGGCGGCGGACGAGCTGCAGCGGGTTCGGAACTACCGCGCCGGCACGTTCGTGCTCGGCGCCTCGAGCCGCGGTGGACTGCTCGGCCAGCTCGCGTTCCTCGACCAGCAGGGCCTGCCGCGCGACTGGCTGGTCCACTACGTCGAGCGCCTGCAGGCCGTCACGCCGGACGAGGTGCGCGCGGCGGCCGCGGCGGACCTCGATTCGCAGGCGATGACGCTGGTCGTCGTCGGCGACCTGGCCACGATCCGGCCCGGCATCCTCGCGCTCGAGGCGCTGCAGGGCGCCGAATTCCGCTGACACACCCAGAGCGAACGCCGACATGAGCACGAACACGATCGAACGCGACCAGATGGAATACGACGTGGTAATCGTCGGCGGCGGGCCGGCCGGCCTCGCCTGCGCGATCCGGCTGAAGCAGCTCAAGCCCGGCCTCAGCGTCTGCGTGCTCGAAAAGGGCGCCGCGGTCGGCGCGCACTCGCTGTCCGGCTGCGTCATGGAGCCCGGCCCGCTCGATCTGCTGCTGCCCGACTGGCGCCAGACGCCGCCCGCGATCTGCCTCCAGGCAACGCGCGACGAGTTCCGGTTCCTGACCGCGACGCGCTCGATCTGGATGCCGACGCCCCCGCAGATGCACAACCAAGGCAACTTCATCCTCTCGCTCGGCATGCTGACGCCGTACCTGGCGCAGCAGGCCGAGTCGCTCGGCGTCGACGTGTTCGCCGGATTCGCGGCGGCCAAGGCGCTCCTCGACGAGCACGGCGCCGTGGCCGGCGTGCAGATCGGCGACATGGGCCTCGCCAGGGACGGGACGCCCGGACCGAACTTCGCCCCCGGGCCCGAGGTTCGCGCGCCGATCACCGTGCTCGCCGAGGGCGCGCGCGGCAGCATCACCAAGGAGCTGGTCGCGAGGTTCGCGCTCGACTCCGGCTGCTGTCCGCAGACCTACGGCCTCGGCCTCAAGGAGTTGTGGCAGCTGCCGGCCGGCCGCGCCGAACCGGGCCTGGTCCAGCACTCGATCGGCTGGCCGGCGGACCGCAGCTCGTACGGCGGCAGCTTCCTCTATCACCTGAACGATGACCGCGTGTACGTCGGCTACGTCGCCGGGCTCGATTACCAGGATCCGCGCTTCAAGCCCTTCGAGGCGTTCCAGCAGTTCAAGAACCACCCGTCCGTGAAGCGATTGCTGGCCGGCGGCGAGATCCTGACCTACGGGGCGCGCACCATCGCGGCGGGCGGCTGGCAGTCGCTGCCGAAGCTCGAGATGCCGGGCGCCGTGCTGATCGGCTGTGCCGGCGGCCTCATCAACGTGCCGAAGATCAAGGGCGTGCATCAGGCGATACGGTCCGGCTCGCTGGCGGCCGAGCACCTCGTCGAGACCGGCTCGCCGGCCGGCTTCGATGCCCGGTTCCGCGCCTCGCCGGCCGCGCAGGAGTTGCGCAAGGTCCGCAACTTCAAGCCGGGTTTCAAACGCGGGCTGTGGCTCGGGCTTGCGAACGGCGCACTCGAGACCGTGACCGGCGGGCGGACGCCGTGGACCCTGAAGAACAAGGCCGACTTCAGTCAGCTGAAGCGTCTCGACGAATACCGGACGCCCGACCGGCACTGGCAGGCGGGGCGCGAGCTCAAGCCGCGCGACCGGCTGGCGGCCGTGTACTTCGCCGGCACCACGCACGAGGAGAGTCAACCGGTGCACCTCAAGGTGCGGGACACGAGCATCTGCGCCGACCGCTGCGCGACCGAATTCGGCAATCCGTGCGAGCGGTTCTGCCCCGCCGGTGTCTATGAGATGGTCGACGACCAGCGCGGCGGTGGCGGCAAGCGGCTGCAGATCAACGCCTCGAACTGCGTGCACTGCAAGGCGTGCGACATCAAGGATCCTTACGGCATCATCACGTGGACGACGCCCGAGGGCGGTTCCGGGCCGAACTACGCCAACCTGTGACGCGGCGCGCTGCGGCAGTCGCGAGCCGTTCGGCCCGCACGGCGCCCCGCTGCTAGCTGTCGGGAGCTTCGAGCTCGACCAGCACCGCCCCCTCCGGGACCCGGTCGCCGTGCGCGAAGTGGACGCGTGCGACGGTGCCAGCCCGCGGCGCCAGGACCGCGTGCTCCATCTTCATCGCCTCGAGCACGAGCAAGGTCGCGCCGGCCTCGACGCGCTCGCCGGCCTGCACCGACACGGCGACCACGGTGCCAGGCAGGCGCGCGATCAGCTCTCCTTCGTGCGCCGACGCCTGCACCTCGACGTGCCGCAGGTCGATCAGCTCCAGGTCCAGCCGACGCGCCCCGCTCCACAGCGAGATGCGGTCGCCGGAGCGGCAGAGATCGACGGCGCGGTGCATGCCGTCGACGCTGACGTCGAGGCCGCCCGCGCGCGGGCGCGCCGCCACCTGGTGAGTCGCGGTCGGCGTCCGCACCGACCAGCCGTCGGCGACGCGCTCGAGCAGCACGCGGTGGTCGCGGCCCGCGACCCGCAGCACGCGGGTCTGGATCGCCGGCAGGCCGACACGGAAGGCGTCGCGCGCGTCCCACGGGGACCGGCTGGCGGCGCCCGGCCCGGCCGGACACTCGAGCACGGCGACCGCCCCGATCGCGAGTTCCTCACTCGCGGGATCGGGCACGACCGCGAGCGCCGCGCCGTGCTCGGCGACGAAGCGCGTGCTCAGCTCGGCGGCGGCGAACGCGGGAACCTCGAGCGCACCTGCGAGCCACGCGGCATTGCTCGCGATGCCGGCGATGCGCAGCTGGCCGAGGCCGCTCGCGAGCACTGCGAGCGCCTCGGCGCGCGTGCCGCCGTGGCCGATCAGCTTGCCGAGCAGCGAGTCGTACTGCGACGGCACGTCGTCGCCGGCCTCGAAGCCGGCGTCGACCCTCAGTCCGGCCACGTCGTCGGGCCAGTCGAGCGTCGTGAGCCGGCCCGCGCTCGGCGCGAAGTCGGCGCTCGGATCCTCGGCGCAAACCCGCACCTCGATGGCATGCCCGCGCGGCCGCAGCTGCTCCTGGGCAAATGGCAGAGGCTCGCCGGCGGCAACGCGCAGCTGCCACTCGACCAGGTCGAGGGCGAAAATCTGTTCCGTCACGGCGTGCTCGACCTGCAGGCGCGTGTTCATCTCCATGAACCAGAACTCTCGGTCCGCGTACAGGAACTCGACGGTGCCGGCATTGACATAGCCGGCCGCACGCGCGACCGCGACGCCGGCAGCATGCAGCCGCGCGCGGACCTCGTCCGGGATCGCGGGCGCCGGCGCCTCCTCGATCAGCTTCTGGTGCCGACGCTGGACCGAGCAGTCGCGGGTCCCGAGCTGCAGCGCCCGGCCGTGCGTGTCGCACAGAACCTGCACCTCGACGTGGCGCGGCGCGGTCAGGTAGCGCTCGATCAGCAGCGTCGCGTCGCCGAAGGCGCTCGCGGCCAGCCGCCGCGCGCCCAGCAGCGCCTCGCCGAGCCCGGCTGCGGCGGTGACGATCTGCATGCCCTTGCCGCCGCCGCCACCGCTCGGCTTGATGATCAGCGGGAAGCCGACGGCGAGCGCCGCCGCTTCGAGCTCCTCGAGCGACTGGGCCGCGCCGTGGTAGCCGGGCAGCACCGGCACGCCGGCGGCGGCCATCGTCTCCTTGGCGGCGCGCTTCGAACCCATCGCCGCGATGACGGCAGCCGGCGGACCGATGAAGTCGATGCCGGCCGCCGCGCAGCCGGCGGCGAACTCGGCGCGCTCCGACAGGAACCCGTAGCCCGGGTGGATCGCGTCAGCGCGCGCGCGGCGCGCGACCTCGAGCACGCGCTCGATCGCGAGGTAGCTGTCGCGGGCCGGTGCCGGCCCCAGCCGCCAGGCCTCGTCCGCGAGCCGGACGTGGTGCGCACCCGCGTCGGCATCGGAATAGACAGCGATCGAGTGGACGCCGAGGCGTCGGCAGGTGCGGATGACGCGTGCGGCGATCTCGCCGCGGTTCGCGATCAGCAGCCGCCGGTACATCAGGACCGCCATCCCGGGGTGCGCCGCGCGATCGCCGCCGCGATCCCCTCCTGCGCTTCGGCGCCCGCGCGCAGCCGCGCCAGCCGCTCGGCGGTATCCGCCGCGAGCGCCTCGTTCGGACCGCGGTGGCCAGCGTCGGCGAGCAGCTGCTTGCAGGCGGCGAGCGCGCCGGGCGCGCCCTGCGCGAGCTCGCCCGCGAGCGCAAGTGCCGCCTCGGTGAGCGCCGCGGGCGCCACGACCTCGTGCAGCAGGCCGAGCTCGCAGGCGCGCTCGGCCGTGAGCGGCTCGCCGCTCAGGCAGTAACGGCGAGCCTGCCGCGCGCCGATCGCCTCGAGCACGTACGGCGAGATCAGCGCCGGCGCCAGGCCGAGTCGGACCTCCGGCAGCCGGAAATGCGCCGCGGTCGAGCCGATCGCCAGGTCGCAGGCGGCGGTGAGCCCGACGCCCCCGCCGATCGCGGCCCCTTGCACCACCGCCAGCGTCGGCCGGCTGCAACGACGCAGCGCGAGCAACAGCCGCGCGAGGCCGTGCGCATCATCGAGATTGGCCTGCCAGGGGCCGCGGCCGAGCGCGCCCATCGCGGGCAGGTCGGCGCCGGCGCAGAACGCGCTGCCGGTGGCCGCGAGCACCACCACGCGGGTCGCCGGGCGCTCGCAGTGGCGCAGCAGCGCCTCGTGCAGCGCCGCGACCAGCGCGCCGTCGAGCGCGTTGCGGTTCGCCGGGCGGTTGAGGCACAGCCACGCGACGCCCGGCACGGGCTCCGTCTCGAGCAGGTTCGGTTCCATGCGGGCTACATCCGGAAGATGCCGAAGCGGGTCTCGGGGACCGGCGCGTTGCGGACCATGGCGAGCGCGAGCGTCAAGATCCGGCGCGTGTCGAGCGGATCGATGACACCATCGTCCCACAACCTCGCGCTGGCGTAGTACGGGTGACCCTGCAGCTCGTACTGCTGGCGTATCGGCTCCATGAACGCCGCCTGCTCGTCCGCCCCGAAGTCGCGCCCCGCGGCCAGCAGCTGGTCGCGCCGGATGGTCGCCAGCACGAGCGCAGCCTGCTCTCCGCCCATCACCGAAGTGCGGGCGTTCGGCCACTGGAACAGAAGCCTCGGGCCGTACGCCCGGCCGCACATCGCGTAGTTGCCGGCGCCGTAGCTGCCGCCGACGACCAGCGTCAGCTTCGGCACCTGGGCCGCCGCCACCGCCGCCACCATCTTGGCGCCGTCGCGGGCGATGCCGCCGGCCTCGGCGCGACGGCCGACCATGAACCCGGTGATGTTCTGCACGAACAGCAGCGGTATGCGCTCGCGCGCGCACAGTTCGACGAAATGCGCGCCCTTGAGCGCGCTCTCGGAAAACAGGATGCCGTTGTTGGCGACGATTCCGACCGGGTAGCCGCCAAGGTGCGCGTAACCGGTCACGAGCGTCGTCCCGTAGAGCTGCTTGAACTCGTCGAGCTGCGATCCGTCGACCAGCCGCGCCAGCAGCTCGCGCACGTCGTACGGACGGCGCAGGCTCGAGGGCACAATGCCGTAGAGCTCGGCCGGGTCGTACAGCGGCTCGCGCGCCACCGCCGGCGGCGCGCGCTCGGGCGCCGCGCTCAGCCGGGCGATGATGCGTCGCGCGATCGCGAGCGCGTCGGCGTCGCTCTCGGCGTAGTGGTCGCAGACGCCAGACTCGCGGCAGTGCACGTCGGCGCCGCCGAGCGACTCCGCGTCGATCTCCTCGCCGGTGGCCGCCTTGACGAGCGGCGGGCCGCCGAGGAACACCTGGCCCTGGTTGCGCACGATGACGTTCTCATCGGCCATCGCCGGCACGTAGGCGCCGCCCGCCGTGCACGAGCCGTGCACGACCGCGATCTGCGCGATCCCGGCCGCCGACAGCGTCGCCTGATTGTAGAAGATGCGGCCGAAGTGCTCGCGGTCGGGAAAGACCTCGTCCTGCGCCGGCAGGAACGCGCCGCCGCTCTCGACCAGGTAGACGCAGGGCAGCCGGTTCTCGCGCGCGATCTCCTGGGCGCGCAGGTGCTTCTTGACGGTCAGCGGGTAGTAGGTGCCGCCCTTGACGGTCGGGTCGTTGGCGACGACGACGCATTCGCGCCCGGAGACCCGGCCGATGCCGGTGACGATGCCGGCGCACGGTACTTCGCCGCGGTAGAGCCCATGTGCGGCCAGCGCCGACAGCTCGAGGAACGGGGCGCCCGGGTCGAGCAGCAGGTCGATCCGCTCGCGCGCGAGCAGGCGGCCCCGGGCCCGGTGCTTGTCGACGGCGCGAGCCGTGCCGCCGGCTGAGATCGTCCCCACCGTCTTCCGGAGATCGGCGACTAACGACTCCATTGCCAACCTGTTGGCAGCGAAATCGGCGCTTTTCACGTCAATCTGGCTTTTCAGGCGAAGCATCTTGCGCTGCAGACCATAATTGTCGGACAATCATACTATCTGATCTCGGAAATGGATTCCAGCATGGCCGAAGAGGGCGCGAGCCACGACGACGACCTCGATGCCGGTCTCGACGACGACCTGCTGCAGCTGCGCCACGCGGTACGGCGCTTTGCAGCCGAACGCATCGCGCCGCGGGCCGCAGCGATCGATCGCGACGACGCCTTCCCCCGCGACCTGTGGCCGGAGCTCGGCGCGCAGGGGCTGCTCGGCATCACCGTTCCCGACCAGTACGGCGGCGCGGGGCTCGGCTACCTGGCGCACGTGCTCGCGATGGAGGAGATCTCGCGCGCCTCGGGTGCCGTGGGCCTCAGCTACGTCGCCCACTCCAACCTGTGCGTGAACCAGCTGCGGCTGCACGGCACGGCCGCGCAGCTCGAGCGCTTCCTGCCAAAGCTCGTATCGGGAGCGCACGTCGGCGCGCTCGCCATATCGGAACCGGAAGCGGGCTCCGACGTCGCCGGCATGCGCCTGCGCGCCGAGCGCCGCGGCGACCACTATGTGCTCAACGGCCGCAAGATGTGGATCACGAACGGCCCGGACGCGGACATCGTCGTCGTCTACGCGAAGACCGCTCCCGAGCGGCGCAGCCGCGGCGTCACCACGTTCGTCGTCGAGCGCGGCACGGCCGGCTTTTCGGTCGCGCAGAAGCTCGACAAGCTCGGCATGCGCGGCTCCTCGACCGGCGAACTGGTATTCAGCGACTGCCGGGTCCCGGTCGAGAACGTGCTGGGCGGCGAGAACGGCGGCATCGAGGTGCTGATGAACGGACTCGACTACGAACGCGTCGTGATCGCCGGCGGCCCGCTCGGCCTGATGTCGGCGGCACTGGACGCGGTGCTGCCCTACGTCCGCGCGCGGCGCCAGTTCGGGCAGCCGATCGGGTCCTTCGAGCTGATGCAGGGCAAGGTCGCCGACATGTACTCGAGCCTGTTCGCGAGCCGCGCCTACGTGCACGCCGTGGCCCGCGCCTGCGACGCCGGTCGCAAGACGCGCCGCGCCGCGGCCGCCTGCCTGCTGCAGGCCTCCGATTGCGCCGTGCAGGTCGCGCTCGAGGCAATCCAGGCGCTCGGCGGCAACGGCTATATCAACGACTACCCCACCGGGCGGCTGCTGCGCGACGCCAAGCTCTACGACATCGGCGCCGGCACGCAGGAGATCCGCCGCATGCTGATCGGCCGCGAGCTGATCGGGGCCGGATGAAGGCCGCATTCGCGCCGCGCCCCTTCGAGCCCGGCTACCGCCGCGTGGCCGGTGCGATCGCGGCGCGCATTCTCGATCGCACGCTGCGCGACGGCGACCCGCTGCCAGTCGAGGCGGAGCTTGCGGCGCAGTTCGGCGTCCACCGCTCGACCGTGCGCGAGGCGCTGCGCGAGCTCGAGAGCGCCAACCTCGTCGCCCGCCGCCGCGGCACGAAGCGCATGGTCGTGAGCCGGCCCGCGGCAGCGCAGGTTGCGGACCGCGTCGGAAATGCGCTCGCGCTCAACGACGTCACGGTGCGCGAAGTGTGGGAGACGCTCGAGCTGCTCGAGCCACCGGCGGCCGAGGCGGCGGCGTTGCGCGCAACCTCAGCCGGGCTCGCGCGCCTCGAGGCGGCGGTGGCCGGCTACGCCGCCGACCACGCGAGCGCCCGCGCGGCGACGCAGGGCGTGGCGGAGTTCTTCCGCGCGATCGCCGCGGCCAGCGGCAACCGGGTCCTGCCGCTGACCCAGGAGCCGCTGCTGCGGTTGCTCGCGGCCGCGCTCGAGGTCATGATCGATCGGGCGCCGCCGGCGCGCAGCCGCATCGCCGCCGCGCAGCAGCGCGTGCTCGCGGCGATCGCGGCGCAGGACGGCGCCACGGCGCGCGACTGGATGGCCAGGCACGTTCGCGACTTCCGGCGCGGCTTCGAGATCAGCGGCATCGACATCGACACGCCCGTGCTGGTGCCGAGCGTGGTCTGAGCCCCGGTCGTGGCGGCGCCAGGCGGTGGCAGGCATGATGCCGGCGGCGGACCGCGACCGCGGCACTTGGGACGGCTCGGCAGATGAAGCTCTACTACTCGACGACCTCGCCCTACGCCCGCAAGGTCCGCGTAGTCGCGATCGAGAAGGGCCTCGGCGCCCGTCTCGAGCTGGACCTCGCGAGCCCGTGGCCCGACCCGGCGGCAATCGTGCCTTTCAATCCGCTCGGCAAGATACCGGTGCTCGTCGGCGACGACGGGCTGGTGCTCTACGATAGTCCCGTCATCTGCGAATATCTCGACGCCAACGGCGGCGGGCCCAAACTGGTCCCGGCCGCCGGGCGCGAGCGCTGGGAGGTGTTGCGCCGCCAGGCGCTCGCCGACGGGATGCTCGATGCGGCGGTCGCCATCGTGCTCGAAGGACGCAGGCCCCCGGGCGAGCGCTCGACGGACGCGCCGCGGCGGGCGGCCGAGGCGATTCGCCGGGCGGTTGCGGCGATCGGCACCGACGTGCCGCCGCCGGCGGCGCCGTTCGATCTCGGCGCGATCGCGATCGCGGTGGCACTGGGCTATCTCGACTTCCGTCTGCCCGAGCTTGGCGCCGGCGCGGCCCATCCGGCACTGCGCGACTGGTGGCACACGGTGCGCGAGCGGCCGAGCCTGGCCGCGACGCGACCGCCGTGAACGCTGGCGGCGACCTGCGGTGAAGAAGCAGCTGTTCCAGCCGCTCTCCGGCAACGCCATGCCCCGCTGCGGCGGTCCGGCCACGTTCATGCGGCTGCCCGCCTGCGAACTCGACGACGGACTCGACGTCGCGTTCATCGGCGTGCCGTTCGACATCGGCACGTCGAACCGGCCCGGCGCCCGGCTGGCGCCGCGCCAGATCCGCGACGAGTCGCGCATGCTGCGGCCGTACAACATGGCGACGCGCGCGGCACCGTTCGACGGTTTGCGCGTCGCCGACGTCGGCGACGTGGCGATCAACACCTTCAACCTGCTGCAGAGCGTCGACATCATCGAGCGCCACTACGAGCGGCTGCTTTCGACCGGCGCGACGCCGCTGACGCTCGGGGGCGACCACACGATCGTGCTGCCGATCCTGCGCGCGCTCAGCCGCCGCCACGGACCGCTCGGCGTGGTGCATGTCGATGCCCATGCCGACAGCAACGACGAGATGTTCGGCGAGAAGATCACGCATGGCACGCCGTTTCGCCGTGCCGTCGAGGAGGGGCTGCTGGACGGGCGGCGCGTCGTGCAGATCGGGCTGCGCGGCACGGGCTACGCCGCCGACGACTTCGACTGGTCGCGGCAGCAGGGTTTTCGGGTCGTGCAGGCCGAGGAGTGCTGGTACCGGTCGCTCGCGCCGCTGATGCAGGAGGTCGCGGCCAGTCTCGGCAGCGGTCCCGTCTACCTCAGCTTCGACATCGACGGACTCGACCCGGCCTTCGCACCGGGCACCGGCACCGTCGAAGTCGGCGGCCTGACGGCTTCGCAGGGACTCGAGATCATCCGCGGCTGCCGCGGCCTGCGGCTCGTTGGCGGCGACCTGGTCGAGGTCAGCCCGCCGTACGACACGACGGGCAACACTGCGTTGCTCGGCGCCAACCTGCTCTACGAGATGCTGTGCGTGCTGCCCGGAGTGCCGTACCGCTGAGCGCACGACGAGGGCCGCGCAGCCCCGGCCGCGCGAGCCTGTAAACTTCGCGCCCATGGACGAGCCGATCTGGACCCCCTCGCCGGCCCGCGTCGCCGGCAGCAACCTGACGCGCTTCGCCGCCTACGTGCATGCGCGCCACGGCGCGCCCAAACCCGGCCGCGACCCGCTCGCCAGCTGGCAGGCGCTGTGGAAGTGGTCGGTCGAGGAGCGGGCCGCGTTCTGGGCTGCGCTCGCGGAATTTGCGGCCGTGCGCGCCGAACACGGCCCGGGGGCCGTCCTCGAGGACGGCGGGCGGATGACGGATGCCCGCTGGTTCACCGGCAGCCGGCTCAACTTCGCCGAGAACCTGCTCGCACGCCGCGATGGCCACGCCGCGATCGTGTTCGCGAACGAGCAGGGCGCGCGCCGGGTGATCAGCTTCCTCGAGCTGCACGAGCAGGTCGCGCGCGTCGCCGCCGGGCTCGCGGCCGAGGGCGTTGGCCCGGGCGACGTCGTCGCCGGCTTCCTGCCGAACCTGCCGGAGGCCGTGATTGCGATGCTCGCGACCGCGAGCCGCGGCGCGGTGTGGACCTCCTGCTCGCCCGACTTCGGCATCGCCGGAGTGCTCGACCGCTTCGGCCAGGTGCGCCCGAAAGTGCTGTTCACCGCCGACGGCTATTGCTACGGCGGCAAGACCATCGACTCGCTCGGCCCGATCGCCGGCGTGCTCGCCAAGCTCGACAGCGTCGAGCGCGTCGTGGTCGTGCCCTACCTCACGGCGCGCCCCGACGTCGGCCGTGTGCCGCGCGCGGTGCGGCTCGCGGACTTCGAGCGCGCCGCGCCGCTCGAGTTCGTGCGCCAGCCCTTCGCGGCACCGCTCTACGTGATGTACTCCTCCGGCACGACCGGCGTGCCGAAGTGCATCGTGCACGGCGCCGGCGGCACGCTGCTGCAGCATCGCAAGGAGCACCTGCTGCACGTCGACCTGAAGCCGGAGGACCGGCTGTTCTTCTTCACGACCTGCGGCTGGATGATGTGGAACTGGCTGGTGTCCGGCCTCGCGAGCGACGCGACGGTCGTTCTCTACGACGGCTCGCCGTTCCACCCGGGCCCCGAGGTGCTGTGGTCGATGGCGGCACGCGAGCGGGTCAGCGTCTTCGGCACGAGCCCGAAGTACCTGGCCGCGCTCGACAAGGCCGGCTACCGGCCGGCCGAGCACCACGACCTCGGTGCGCTGCGCACCATTCTCTCGACCGGCTCACCGATCGCCGCCGAGCAGTTCGACTACGTGCGCGATGCGGTCAAGGCCGACCTGCAGCTGGCCTCGATCTCCGGCGGCACCGACATCCTGTCGTGCTTCTGCCTCGGCAATCCGTGGCTGCCGGTGCGCCGCGGCGAGATCCAGTCGGCGGGCCTCGGCATGGCGGTCGAGGTGTGGAGCGACGACGGCCGGCCGCTGCGCGGCGAACGCGGCGAACTGGTCTGCACGCGCGCCTTTCCGTCGATGCCGCTCGGCTTCTGGAACGACGCCGACGGGACGCGGTATAAGGCGGCGTACTTCCAGCGCTTCCCGGGCGTCTGGCACCACGGCGACTACGCGGTGCTGACCGGGAGCGACGGCATCGTGATCCTCGGGCGCTCGGACGCCGTGCTGAACCCGGGCGGCGTGCGCATCGGCACGGCCGAGATCTACCGCCAGGTCGAGCGGCTCGACGAGGTGCTCGAGTCGCTGGCCATCAGCCAGGACTGGCAGCAGGACGTCCGCGTCGTGCTGTTCGTGCGGCTGCGGCCCGGCGTCGTGCTGGACGACGCGCTGGTGCGGCGGATCAAGGACACCATCCGCGCCAACACCACGCCGCGGCACGTGCCGGCCAAGATCGTCGCGGTGGCCGACCTGCCGCGCACGATCAGCGGCAAGATCGTGGAGCTCGCCGTCCGCAACGTGGTCCACGGCCGCCCCGTCAGCAACACCGACGCGCTCGCCAACCCCGAGGCGCTGGCGCAGTTTCGCGACCGCCCGGAGCTGGCCGTCGAGTGACGCTGACCAGTCGCTACCACTCGGAGCTCGCGCGGCACCGCCACTCGGCGGACGGTGCGCAGCTGGCGGCGGTTGCGAGACTCGAGGAGCTGCGACTGCGGCTGCAGCGCGCCCTGCGGCGCGAGGCCGGCGGGTGGTGGCGCCTGCGGACGCTGCTGGCCCGGGCACCGCCGCGACGCGCGGTCCGCGGCGTCTACCTGTGGGGCGGCGTCGGTCGCGGCAAGACGCTGCTGATGGACCTGTTCGCCGAGTCGGTCGCGCCACCAGCCCGGCGCGTGCATTTCCATCGCTTCATGCAGGAGGTGCACTCGCGCCTGCAGGCGCTGCGCGCAGCGCCCATTGCCGACCCGGTCGGGCGGATCGCGGCCGACGTCGCCGCCGACACGCGCGTGCTGTGCCTCGACGAGCTGCACGTCGGCGACATCGCGGACGCAATGCTGCTGGCCGGCCTGTTCGGAGGCCTGGTGGCGCGCGGCGTGACGCTCGTGTTCACCTCCAATGTGCCGCCCGGCGGGCTGTACCGCGACGGCCTGCAGCGCAGCCGCTTCCTGCCCGCGATCGCGCTGCTCGAGCGCTCGACGCTCGCGGTCGAGGTCGACGGTGGCTGCGACTACCGCCTGCGACAGCTCGAGCGCGCACCGCTCTACGTCCTGGACGACCGGCACGCCGAGGCGCTGCTGCTCGAGCGCTTCGTGGCGATCGCGGGCGAGCCCGGAGTCGAGGGTGGCTCGATCGAGATCGAGCAGCGGACCATCCCGGTGCGGCGGCGGGCCGCCGGCACGATCTGGTTCGAGTTCGCGGCGCTCTGCCAGGGGCCGCGCTCCACGGCGGACTACATCGAGATCGCCCGTCAGCACCACACGGTGGTGCTTGGCGGCGTGCCGGTGTTCGACGCGGGCGACGACGATGCGGCGCGCCGCTTCATCGCAGTCGTCGACGAATTCTACGAGCGGGCGGTGAAGCTCGTCGTATCGGCCGCCGCGCCGGCTGCCAGCCTCTACCGGGACGGGCGGCTGGCCTTCGAGTTCCGGCGCACCGCGAGCCGGCTCGCCGAGATGCAGTCACACGACTATCTGGCGCGCCCGCACCGGCCCTAGGACCCAAGCCGCCCGGCTTTGGTTACAATCGCAACTAATCGTGAAGTCCGCGCCTCCAGCCGACCCGCCGCGCACGCTCGAGCTCGAGCGCTTCCTGCCGTATCGGCTGTCGGTGCTCGCCAACACCATGAGCACGGCGCTCGCCGGCGCCTACGCGCTGCGCTTCCAGCTGTCGATCCCGGAGTGGCGCGTGATCGCCGTGCTGGCACCACAGCCCGGCCTGTCGGCGGCGCAGGTGGCGGAGCGCACGGCGATGGACAAGGTCGCCGTCAGCCGCGCCGTGGCCTCGCTGTTGCGGGCGCGGCGCATCGAGCGGACGGTCGAGGAGTCGGACCGGCGCCGCTCGCAGCTGCGGCTCACGCGGCGCGGGCTCGCGCTCTACGACGAGGTCGTGCCATGGGCGCTCGCCTACCAGGACGAGGTGCTGCGCGGCGTGCCGTCGCGCGCGCGCACCAGGCTTGATGCGCTGCTCGACGACCTGCTGCGGCGCGCGCGCACCGTGCGCGCCGCGCGCATCGAACCCGCCGCGGCCGCTGCGCGGCTCGCCGTCACGTCGCGCCCGGATGACAGCAGAACGATCCGCTCCTCGAGGGGGTAGTCATGCTCGGTAAAGTCCCTGCCAGCCGGATGCGGCTGATCGAGGCCATCATCCGTGCAGCGCGCGGCCGCGGCCCGGCGGCCGAACGGCCGCTGCGGGAGACCTTCCTCCGCACCTACTACCACGGCGTCGCCGACGAGGACCTGGTGACGCGCGGGCCGGCCGACCTCACCGGCGCTGCGCTCACGCACTTCGAGGGTGCGCGACGCCGCCGGCCCGGTCGCCCGTGGGTCCGCGTCTTCAACCCGGACCCGGCCCGCGACGGCTTCCGCTCGCCACACACGGTCGTGATGATCGCCTGCGAGGACATGCCGTTCCTGGTCGACTCTATGGGCATGGCGGTCAACCAGGCGGACCTCGCGCTGCACCTGATCGTGCACCCGGTCATCGCCGCCGAGCGGGACCTCGGCGGCCGGCTGCGGCGCATCGCCGAGCCCGGCGCGCGGACGGCGCGGCCGGAGTCGTGGCAGCTGCTCGAGATCGATCGCGTCACGGATCCGGCGCGGCTGGCGGCGCTCGAGGCCCGCATCGCAGCCGTGCTCGACGACGTCCGCGTCGCAGTCGCGGACTGGCCGGAAATGCTTCGCCGCGCGCACGAACTCGCCGCGAGCCTCGAGACCGAGCCGCTGCCGCTGCCGTCGAACGAGGTCATCGAGGCGCGCGCACTGCTCGACTGGATGGTGGACAACCATTTCACGTTCCTCGGCTCCCGCTACTACCGCCTCGAGCGCGGCCGCGCCGCCGACCGGCTGGTGCCGGACCCGGGCTCCGGCCTCGGCCTGCTGCGCGCCGGCAGGCCCGGCCGGCCGATGCACACCGCGACGATCACCGGTGGCGTGCGCGACCACGCCCGCTCGCGCGCGCTGCTCGTGATCACCAAGGCGAACGCCGCTGCGACCGTGCACCGCGCGGCGTTCCTCGACTACGTCGGCGTCAAGACCTTCAACGCACGCGGCGAGGTCACCGGCGAGCACCGCTTCCTGGGCCTGTGGACCTCGAGCGCCTACAGCCGCAATCCGCACGACATCCCGGTGCTGCGCCACAAGGTGCAGCGCGTGATCGCGCACTTCGGTCTGTCGCCGCAGAGCCACGACGGCAAGGCCGTATCGCACGTGCTCGAGACCTACCCGCGCGACGAGCTGTTTCAGGCGACGACCGAGGAGCTGGTGCCGATCGTCCGCGGCATCGTCAATCTCTACGAACGGCAGGTCGTGCGGCTGTTCGTGCGCCGTGACGGCTTCCACCGCTTCTGGTCGTGCCTGCTGTACGTGCCGCGCGATCGCTACAACACCGAAGTTCGGCTGCGCATCGAGGCGATCGTCCGGGACGCCTTCGCCGGCACCAGCGTCGAGTCGCAGGTGCAGCTGTCGGAGTCGGTGCTGGCGCGAGTGCACCTGATCGTGCGCACGCCGGCCGGCAGCGCCAGCATCGATCCGGCTGTCGTCGAGCGCCGCATCGCCGACGCCGTGCTCACCTGGAGCGACGCGCTGCGCGCCGCGCTGACCACGCATTTCGACGAGGCCGAGGCACTGCGCCTGCTCGGCCGCTACAGCCGGGCACTGCCCGCGGCCTACGCGGCCGAGACGGCGCCCGCCGCCGCTGCCGCCGACATCGAGATACTCGAGGGACTGGGCAGCGCCCCGGCCGGCCCGCAGCTGCGCCTCTATCGTCCGGCGGGCGGCGGCGCGAACCGCATCAATCTCAAGTTCTACCAGCGTCGCGAGCCGCGCGCGATCTCCGACGTGCTGCCGACAGTCGAGAACCTCGGCCTGCGCCTCATCAGCGAGCGGCCGTACGAGATCAAGCTCGAGGACGGCACCGCGTTCTGGATCCAGGACTTCGAGCTTGAGTATCGGCGCGCGACCGCGCTCGACCTCGGGGCCGACGGGCCGCGCCTGACGGCGGCCATCAGCGCGCTGTGGCAGGGTCTGGCCGACAACGACGGCTTCAACCGCCTCGTGCTCGGTGCGCGACTCGACTGGCGCGAGGCCGCGGTGCTGCGTGCCTACTGCCGGTGGCTGCAGCAGACCGGCATCCCGTTCAGCCAGCGCTACATGACCGACGTACTGGTCGCCAACGGCCGCACGGCCGAGCGCCTGGCGCGCCTGTTCGTGGCGCAGTTCGATCCGGCGCTGCCCGCAGCGCGGCGCACCAGCCAGACGCGGCGCCTGCGGCGGGAACTCGATGCCGATCTCGCCGCGGTCGCGCGCCTCGACGAGGACCGCATCCTGCGGGCCTTCCTGTCCGCGGTCGATGCGACGCTGCGCACCAACTACTTCCAGCGCGCCGCGGACGGCGCGGGGCCGAAGCCCTACCTGTCGCTGAAGCTGGACCCCGGCGCGGTGCCCGGCCTGCCCGAGCCGCGGCCGATGTTCGAGATCTGGGTGCATTCGCCGCGCTTCGAGGGCGTGCACCTGCGCAAGGGCCGGGTGGCGCGCGGCGGGTTGCGCTGGTCGGATCGCTACGAGGACTTCCGCACCGAAGTGCTCGGCCTGATGAAGGCGCAGAACGTCAAGAACACGGTGATCGTGCCGGTCGGCGCCAAGGGCGGATTCGTCTGCCGGCGCCTGCCGACGGCACGCGACGCGCAGGCGACCGAGGTGGTCACCTGCTATCAGCAGTTCGTTCGCGGCCTGCTCGACCTGACCGACAATATCGTCGACGGCGCCGTGGTGCCGCCGGCGGCGACGGTGCGACGCGACCGCGACGACACGTACCTGGTCGTCGCGGCCGACAAGGGCACGGCGACATTCTCGGACGTCGCGAATGCAGTCTCCGCCGAGTACGGCTTCTGGCTCGGCGACGCGTTTGCCTCGGGTGGTTCGGCCGGCTACGACCACAAGAAGATCGCGATCACGGCACGCGGCGCCTGGGAGTGCGTCAAGCGCCATTTCCGCGAGCTCGGCATCGATGCCGAAACGCAGCAGTTTACGGTCGCCGGCATCGGCGACATGTCCGGTGACGTGTTCGGCAACGGCCTGCTGCGCTCGCCACACGCGCGGCTGGTTGCGGCGTTCAACCACCAGCACATCTTCGTCGACCCGGCGCCGAGCCCGGCGCGCAGCTTCCGCGAGCGGCAGCGGCTGTTCGAGCTGCCACGCTCCAGCTGGGCCGACTACGACCGCAAGCTGCTGTCGCCCGGCGGCGGCGTCTGGTCGCGCGCCGAGAAATCGATCCGGCTGCCGCGCGAGGCGCGCGCGCTGCTCGAGATCAGCGCCGACGCCGTCGCCCCGAACGAGATCATCAAGGCGATCCTCAAGCTGCCGGTCGAGCTGCTGTGGAACGGCGGCATCGGCACCTACGTCAAGGCCAGCAGCGAGAGCCACGCGCAGGTCGGCGACCGCGCCAATGACGCGGTGCGCGTCGACGGGCGCGACCTGCGCTGCCGCGTCGTCGGCGAAGGCGGCAACCTCGGCCTGTCGCAGCTCGGCCGGATCGAGTACGCGTTGCAGGGCGGGCACCTCAACACCGACTTCATCGACAACTCGGGCGGCGTCAACTGCTCGGACGTCGAGGTCAACATCAAGATCCTGCTGCGGCTCGCGGAACGCCGGCGCGGTCTGAAACGCGCCGACCGCGACCGCCTGCTCGCGCGCATGACCGGCGCGGTCGCCTCGCTGGTACTGCGCAACAACTACCTGCAGAGCCAGGCGATCAGCACGCTCGAGACGCGTGCCGGGGAACGCGCCCGTGAACACGCGCATGCGATCAGCTTCCTGGAGAGCGCCGGCGACCTCGACCGCGCACTCGAGTTCCTGCCCGACGAGGCGACGCTGCAGGACCGGCTGCAGCGTGGCAGCGGGCTGAGCCGCCCCGAGATCGCGATCCTGCTCTCCTACTCGAAGATCTGGCTCTACCACCAGATCATCGAGTCCGACGTACCGGAGGATCCGTACCTGTCGAACGAGCTCGAGCGTTATTTCCCCGCCATCCTGCTCGAGCGCTACCGCGGCCTGCTCGGCGACCACCCGCTGCGGCGCGAGATCATTGCGACCGCGACCACCAACAGCCTCGTCAACCGGATGGGCCCTTCGTTCGCGATGCGGGTCGCGGAAGACACCGGCGCCTCGCTCGGCGCCATCACCCGCGCCTACGCGATTGCCCGCGAGAGCACGTCGATGCGTGACCTGTGGGCCGACATCGAGCTGCTCGACAACAAGGTTCCGGCCGCCGCGCAGTACGAGATGTACTTCGCGACCGGGCGCGCGCTCCGGCACGCGACTTACTGGATACTGGCGCACCGTTCGCGCGCGCTCGACGTCGAACCGGCGGTGGCGGAGCTCCGGCCCGGCCTCACGCAGCTGTTCGCCGCGGGATCGCGCCTGGTCTCCGGGCGCCTGGCGGCGCAGCTCGACGCCGGCCGCGACCGCGCGATCGCCGCCGGCGTGCCGCGGGGCCTCGCGGTGCGGGTGGCCTCGCTCGAGTTGCTGCAATCGGCGTTCTACATCGTCGAGCTCGCTGCGCGGCGCCATGCACCGCTGGAGGCGGTCGCACGCACCTACCTGCACCTGGGCGAGGTCCTCGAGCTCGACGTGCTGCGGCTGCAGATCGACGCGCTGCCGGTCGCCGGCCACTGGCAGTCGGTCGCGCGCGGCTCGCTGCGCGACGACCTGTACCAGCTGCACAGCTCGCTGACGGCCGCGGTCCTCGGGCGCAGCCGTCAGGTCGATGCGGCCCGCGCGACGGCCGCCTGGCTCGCGGCCCGCCGCCGGCCGGTCGAGCACCTGCGCCGCATCTTCGCCGACATGGCGAGCAGCAAAGAGGTCGACTTTCCGACGCTGTCGGTGGCGCTGCAATCGCTCCGACGCCTGGAAGCCGACTGAGCGCGGCCGCGGGACGCCTGCCGCGCTCGGGTCCGAGGGCTGGACCCGCTGCAGGTCTGCCGCTAGTTTCCGCCGTGCCGGCCGCCCGTGGCCCGAGGGAGACGCCGCCGTGACCGATTTCGCTGGCAGGCTCGTGCTGGTGCGGCACGGCCAGAGCACCTGGAACCTCGAGAACCTTTTCACCGGCTGGACCGACGTCGATCTCACCGAGCTCGGCCGGGCGGAGGCCGCCGAGGCCGGTCGCCTGCTGGCCGCCGAGGGCTTTGCCTTCGACCTGGCGCTCACCTCGGTACTGAAGCGGGCGATCCGGACGCTGTGGATCGTGCAGGACACGATGGACCGGATGTGGGTCCCGGTCGAGCGCAGCTGGCGCCTCAACGAGCGCCACTACGGCGCACTGCAGGGGCTCGACAAGGCGCAGACGGTCGCGCTGCATGGCGCGGAGCAGGTCAAGATCTGGCGCCGCAGCTACGCCGTGCCGCCGCCACCGCTCGCCGACGACGACCGGCGCCACCCGCGTTTCGACCCGCGCTACGCGCTGCTGCCGCCGGCCGACCTGCCGGCGACCGAGTCGCTCAAGGACACGCTCGCCCGCGTCGAGCCGTACTGGTCCGCGCGCATCGGGCCGGAGCTGCGCGCCGGCCGCCACGTGCTCGTCGTCGCGCACGGCAACAGCCTGCGGGCGCTCGTCAAGATGCTGGACGGCATGAGCGAGACGGAGATCGTCGGGTTCAACATCCCGACCGGCGTCCCGATGATCTACGACCTCGACCGGCAGCTCCGCTCGCGCGGTCGGCGCTTTCTCGGCGATCCGGCGGCGATCGCGGCGGCCGCCGAAGCGGTGCGACGCCAGACGGAAGCGCGCTAGGGGTCGCGGTGGCGGGTGCGCGGCGCCGGCGCGCCGGGCCGCACGTCGTCACTCGTCGGGCGCGATCTCGACCCGCAGTCCGGACAGCGACTCGGTGAACGGCACCTGGCAGGAGAGCCGGGACGTCGGCTTGAAACTCGAGAGCTCGCGCAGGATCTCGATCTCGTCGCCCTGGCGCGGCGGCAGCCGACCGATCCAGGCCTCGTCGACCCACACGTGGCAGGTCGCGCACGAGCACATGCCGCCGCAGATCGCGGGCACGCCGTAGTCGAGTTCGCGCAGGGTCTCCATGACCGAGACGCCGACGCGCCCGGCGACGCGATGCTCCTTGCCCCGCCTGTCGACGATCACCAGCTCGGCCATCCGCGACTCCGTTGCCCGCCCGAATGGCGGCGGATATTGCGGGGCAGCAACCGTTTGCGCAACTCGGGCAGCCGCCTGCCGGCCCATCCGGCAGCCGCCTGCCGGCCGGCCCGCTTACCGTCGCGTCCGGCGTCGCCGCGCGGCGAGGCTAGATCTCCTGCTCGGCCGGGTCGATCCGCAGACGAGCCAGCAGCGCCTCGCGCCGCCCGGCCGCGAGGCTGTCCCAGGCCCGCGCGGCGTCGAGCCACAGAGCGTGCAGGCAGTCGAACACCAGGCACATCTCCGTGACGCGCTCGGCAGCGAACGGCTTCCCGTAGGCCGCGAACAGCAGCTCGCGCTGCGCCGGATCGAGGTCGTGGTAGCCGATGACCGCGGCGAGTTCGAACAGCGGATCGCCGACCCCGCCATACTCCCAGTCGACGAACCACGGCCGCTCCGCGACGATCACGTTGAGGTGATGCAGGTCGTTGTGGCAGAAGGCGACCGCGTCCTGGCGGTACTTGGCGAGCGAGCAGCGCAGGCGCGCGCCGAGGTCCGCGCGCGACACCGGGCCGGGCGGCACGTCGGGGAGCTCCATGTAGTGCGCGAGCGCCTCGTGCACGTCGAGCCGGCGCACGTCGCGGGGCGGCGGCACGGCGTGCAGTTCGGCGAGCCGCATGCCGAGCGCGCGCAGCCCCTCGGGCGCTGCGAGCTCCGCGGCGCTCATCGTGTGACCGGCGATGAACTCGGTGACCAGCAGCCCCTGTTCGGGGTTCGCATGCACGATTGAAGGCGCGAAGCCGAGCCGCGCCGCCGCCGCGTGCACCTGGCGCTCAGCGACGCGGTTGATGGCGAAGGTCCCGTCGGCGGCGCCGGCCAGGCGCACGACCCAGTCGCCGGCCGCCGAGCGGACCCGCGCGCTCTGATTCGCGGTGCCGCCCGCCAGCGCCTCGACGACAACGCCCGCCGCAAGCGCGGCGCGTCCGGCGGCGAAGCCCTCGAGCGCCGCGGCGACCGGAGACTCGCTCGCGCGCGTCACGCGCCGGCCCGCGGTGCGAGCGTCCGTCCCTGCATGTCGATCCACCAGCTGCGCCAGCCGACCAAGACCAGCCCCACGTACAGTCCGTACATGAGCATGGACGCGAACAGGCGCTCGCGCCAGCACAGCACCGCCGTCAGCGCGTCCACGAGCAGCCACCACGCCCAGTTGTCGATCTTCTTGCGCGCCACCAGCCAGGTCGCGAATACGCTGGCCCAGGTCGTGACCGAATCGAGCAGCGGGTCGGGCGAGCCGGTCTCGCGGGCGAGCCAGCTCGCGGTCGCGAGCGTAGCGGCGGCGACGCCGGCGAGGCCCAGCCCCTGCGTGCGCCACGACGAGCGACTGACCCGGAGCGTCGCGCCGCCCGCCCCCGCACGCCAGGCGCGCCAGCCGTACAGCGAGACGGCGACGTAATACGCCTGCAAGGTCGCTTGCATGTACAGCCGTGCCGCGTAGAAGACGTAGAGGTAGAGCACCGTGCTCGCGAGCCCGGCCAGCCAGCAGGCCCGCTGCTGTCGGATCACGAGCACGACAAAGACCACGCCGAGCAGTGCGGCGAGCGCCTCGACGGGCGAGGTCCCGGCCCAGGCGGCCGAGATCGCCGCGGCCAGCCCGCCGAGGCTCACCGCACGCTCCGGCGGCGCCGGGCCCGCCCGTCACCGGCCGCCGGCGCAGGCTGGTAAGATCGCGCCCCTGCCAGTCCGAGGTCGACCGCCCCATGGCCAAGCGCGCCGTCACCGTGTTTCAAGTCGACGTGTTCACGGACCGGTTGTTCGCCGGCAATCCGGCCGGCGTCGTGCTCGGCGCGGAGCGCCTCGCCGAGACCGACATGCAGGCGCTGGCGCGCGAGATCAACAACTCTGATTCCGCATTCGTGCTGCCGCCGGACGGCCCCGATCACGACGTGCACCTGCGCTTCTTCACGCCGACCCGCGAGGTCGCGTTCGTCGGCCACGCCAGCGTCGCGGCGCACGTCGCCCGGGTCGCGGCCGGCGAGGCCAAGACAGGACGGCTGCGCCAGAAGTCCCGCTCGGGCATCCACGCCGTCGAGATTTCCGGCACCGCGGGCGCAGTGCACGTCGCGGTCGCCATTCCGGCGCCGCAGTTCCAGCCGGCCATCGACGCCGGCGCCCGCTCGCGGCTGCTCGACATCTTCGGCATGGATACCGCGGCGCTCGACCCCAAGTGCCCGCTGGTGGTGACGAAGCGCACCAGCACGCGGCTGATGATCGGGCTGCGCTCGGCCCATCTGCTGGCGTCGCTGCAGCCGGACCTCGAGGAGCTCAAGCGCATGACGCCACACCTCGGCGCCGACGGCTTCTTCCTGTTCGTTCGCAATGCCCGCGGCCCCGGCACGACCGAATCGCGGCTGTTCTCCCCGGTGCTCGGCATTCCCGAGGATCCGGTCAGCGGCAACGCGCACGGCATGCTCGGCGCCTACCTGGTCGAGCACGGGCTGCTGCCGGTGGCGAACGGCCGCGCCCGGCTGCGCGGCTATCAGGGCAGCAGCATGCAACGACCGGGCGAGGTCGAGGTCGAGGTCGACGTGGTCGGCGGCAAGGCGACCCAGATCACGATCAGCGGCGCCGCGCGCATCGTGTTCACGACCGAGATCGTGCTCGACTGAGCGCCTTCGCTCGCGCTCGGGGGAGCCCGGTCGGCTGACGGCAGCAGCCGGGCGTCGTCTGCGTTCGCTCGCCGCCACGCCCCAGGGCCGCAGCGTGCCGCAGCGGTCGCGGGGCGCGGAGCGACTCATGCCGGATCCGCACCGCCCGGTGCCGCGAGCTCGCCCTCCCACGACGCCACCACCACCGTCGCGATCGAATTGCCAACGACGTTGGTCGCGCTGCGGCCCATGTCGAGGAACTGGTCGACCGCGAGAATCAGCACCAGGCCCGCTTCCGGAATGTGGAAGTGCGCCAGCGTCGCCGCGATCACGACCAGCGAGGCGCGCGGCACGCCCGCCATGCCCTTGCTGGTCACGAGCAGCAGCAGCAGCATCGACACCTGCTGCCCGACCGACAGGCCGATGCCGTAGGCCTGCGCGATGAAGAGCGTCGCGAAGGTGCAATACATCATCGAGCCGTCAAGGTTGAACGAGTAACCGAGCGGCAGCACGAAGCTCGCGATGCGGTTGTTGACGCCGAAACGCTCCAGCTGCTCGAGCGTCTTCGGGTAGGCCGCCTCCGAGCTCGCGGTCGAGAACGCGAGCAGCACCGGTGCGCGGATCGCCGGTGGGAGGCTGAAGATGCGCCGCCCGAGCACGAGAGAACCGAGCGCGAACAGCGTCAGCCACAGCACGCCCAGCGACAGGTAGAAGCCGCCGATGAATCGGCCGTAGCTGACCAGCACACCGAGGCCGCGCGTCGTCACGACCGCGGCGATCGCCGCGAACACGGCGACCGGCGCCAGCAGCATCACGTAGCCCGTCACCCGCAGCATCACCTGCACCAGGCCCTCCAGCACCTCGACCAGCATCCGGGCGCGGGCGCCGAGCGCGGCGAGCGCCGTGCCGAAGAACGCGGTGAAGACGACGATCTGCAGGATCTCGTTGGCAGCCATCGCCTCGGCGAACGACCGCGGTACCAGGTGCGTGACGAATTCGCGCAGGTTGAGCGCCGCCGCCGGCACGCCGCTCTCGGCGCCGCCGCCCGGCAGCGGCAGGCCGAGCGAGGCGCCCGGCGCGAGCAGCGTCACCATGACGGTGCCGAGCAGCAGCGACACGACCGAGGCCAGCAGGAACCAGCCGAGCGTGCGCAGGCCGACGCGACCGAGCCGGCTGGTGTCGCCCATGTGCGCGATGCCGACGCTGAGCGTCGCGAAGACCAGCGGCGCGATAATCATCTTGATCAGGCGCAGGAACACGTCGGTCGCGATGCCGAAGTAGCCGCCGAGCGCGGCCAGCGTCGCAGGGTCGGTGACGCCGGCGTGGCAGAGGCTGCCGGTGACGACGCCGAGCACCATCGCGAGCACGACGTAGAGCGTGAACCCTCCGGACATGCACTCCCCTCCGCGCCGCGACTGTGGCGCGTCAGGCGCCGCCGTGCAAGGCCGGGGGCCGCGGCGCAGGACGCCGCGCCCGGATCACACCCCGTCCGCCGGCGAGCAGCAGCACATGGTCGATCTCGGGCACCAAGTCGCTCGCGTGGTGCGCCGCGACCACGAGCTGCACGCCCGCGTGCGCCAGCGCCGTCAGCAGCGCCCGCACCCGCGAGCGAAACGAGGCGTCGAGCCCGGTCAGAGGCTCATCGAGCAACAGCGCCTCGGGCCGCGGCACCAGCGCGCGAGCGAACAGTGCCAGCCGGCGCTCGCCGTAGGAGAGCGTTGCCGCGGAACGCGCCATATCGACGTCGAGCCCGATGCCCGCGAGCGCCGCTGTCGCGCGCGCGAGCTCGCGCGCCGCGGGCGGCTCGTCGAGGCCGACGCTCGCGCGCAGCCCGCTGACGACGAACTCGCCCACGCTCACCGCGGCGAGATACTCGGCCTGCAGTTCCGGCGACACCAGGCCGACGCGCCGCCGCCAGCTCGCGAGGTCGCTGCCCGGCGGCTGGCCGCGGCGCACGATGCGGCCACCTAGCGCCACCGGCACGAGACCGTACAGGCAGCCGAGCACGGTCGACTTGCCGCTGCCGTTTGCGCCCTGCACGGCCCAGTGTTCGCCGGCGGCGATGCGCCAGTCGAGGCCGCGCACGACCGGGCGGTAGTCGCGGTAGAGGTCGACGCCGTGGAGCTCGACGAGCGCGGCGGCGCTCGGTGGCCTGGGCGACGCGAGGCGCGCCAGCGGCTTGGCCACGACGCAGGGCGGCGTGGCTAGCCAGCGCGCCGGTGCGGCCGCCCGCGCACCGTCGTAGACGAGGCGCCCGCGCGCGACCACCAGCGCGCGGCGAAACGCCCGCGGTGCGTCCTCGGCGCGGTGCGCGGCCAGCACGATGGTCATGCGCGTGCGCGCGAGACGCGCGAGCTCGCGGTCGAGCAGCGCCCGGCCGTCGCGGTCGAGCCCGTTGTGCGGCTCGTCCAGCAGCAGCAGTCGCGGGCGTGCCGCCAGTGCGCGCGCCAGCAGCACGCGCCGCCGCTCGCCGTAGGAGAGCGACAGGAAGCTCCGGCGCCGCAGCGGCCAGAGCTTGAGGCGCACGAGCAGCCGCCGCACGCGGCGGCGGGCCGCCGGGCCGGGCGCGACCAGCGGGCGGTCGCCGCCGTGGGTGCCGGTGGCGACGACCCGCTGGACGGAGAAGTTCCAGTCGTAGCGGTGGTACTTGTCCTGGCGCTCACCGCCGACGTAGGCGAGCCGCGGCAGCAGTTCGCTGAGCTCGAGCGCACGGCCACGGCCATCGCGGTAGTCGCGCCGCCCGCGGCCGGTCGGCGTCGGCCAGCGCGCGCCTGCCAGCAGCTTCAGCAGCTGCGTCTTGCCGGCGCCGTTGGCACCGAGCAGCAGGCAGTGCTCACCGGGCGCGAGGTCGAGGTTGAGGTGTTGGAGCACGCGGCGCCCGCCGAGCACAAGCCCCACGTGCCGGCAGCAGACGCCGACTCCGCTCACCGAGCCACCCAGGCGGACCCGGCGCGGCCGGCGCGGCCCTCGCGCCCGAGCTTGATCAGGTGCGCGAGCAGCGAGCAGCGGGCGACGTCGTGGAGTTCGGCGGCGACGTCGGCATACACGACCGGCAGCAGCGCGTCGAGCGTCGCGGGACCCAGCGCCGCGAGCGCGGCGAGCACGCGTGCCTCGCGCTCGAGCCGGTGGCGGATCAGCGCGGCGATGACCCGCTGCGGCTCCGCGAGCACCGGTCCGTGGCCCGGCGCGAGCGCCGCGAGGTCGAGCGTCGCGAGCCGCGCCAGCGACTGGAGGTACTCGGTCATGTCGCCGTCGGGCGGCACGATCACGGGCGACACCGTGCCGAGCACGTGGTCGCCGGTATAGAGGATCCTCGTCGGCTCATGGTGCCAGCAGACGTGGTTCGAGGCGTGTCCCGGCGTCGCCACCGCGAGCAGCGGGCCCGCGTCGCAGGCCAGCCGGTCCCCGTCCGCGATCGGCAGCGTGGCGACGAAGCTCGGGTCGTGGCCGGCGGCGTCGCGCGGCATACGGCCCGCGAGCGGCGCACCGTGCCGGAGCGCGAGCGGCGCGGCCGCCGGTGAGTGGTCCGGATGCGTATGCGTCACGGCGACGGCGGCGAGGCGCGCCGTGCCGAGCGCCGCATTGATCGCGTCGAGGTGCGGACCGAGCGCGGGCCCCGGGTCGAGTATCACGACCTCGCGACTGCCGAACAGGTAAGTGTTGGTGCCGGGGCCCGTCATCCGGCCAGGGTTCGGCGCGACGATGCGCCGCACGCCCGCGCCGAGCGCCACGACCCGGCCGGGCGTCAGGTCGCCGGCCGCGGTGCCGCTCAAGGGCATCGCGCGCTGCCGGCCACGGGCGGCGGCTGCGGTCGACGGGCGCACCCGGCTGTCGTCGGCAGGCTCACGCCGGAATGGTACCGGCCGGCGCGCGGCCGCCCTAGCACGGCCGGCTGCGAGCGGCCGGCGCCGGATCGCCCCCCGGGCGCCGAGCCTATAAGATGGGCGCGGATTCCGGCCAATTCGGCCGGTAAGCGAGGACCGTTCATGATCCGCATCCCGACACTCGCCGCGCGTATCGTCGCCTGCGGCATTGCGGTTGCCGCCCCGGCGAGCTACGCGACCTGCAACTATCCGAAGGCCCCCGGCCAGTTTCCCGATGGCGCGACCGCGACCCAGCCGGAGATGGTCGAGGCGCAGAAGTCGGTGAAGCAGTTCATGGCCGACATGGACGCCTACATGAACTGCGTAGACACCGAGCATCCGGCCGCGCCGGCCGGCACCAAGCTGAGCGACGAGGAAGTGAAGGCGCAGGACGCGCGCGAGCGCGTCCGCGTCCAGAGGCACAACGCCGCGGTCAGCGACATGGAAGCGGTGGCCGAGCGTTTCAACGTGCAGCTGCACATCTGGAAGGAAAAGAACGCCAAGCCGAAATGACCGGCCGATGCTGACTCCGGGCGAGGCGGCGGCGGCGATCGACGCGGCGCTGGTGCCGCTGGCCGCCGAGCCGTGCCGGGTCGAGCAGGCCGCGGGCCGCGTGCTGCGCGAGGAGCTCCTCGCCGAGCGCGACCAGCCGCCGTTCGACCGCGTCGCGCTGGACGGCATCGCGATCGCGCTCGACTCATTCGTCGCCGGCCGGCGCCGCTACCGGATCGCCGGCACCGTCGCCGCAGGCAGCCGGCCGCAGCCGCTCGCGGCGACGGACAGCTGCCTCGAGGTGATGACCGGCGCGATGCTGCCGCCGGGAGCCGACGCGGTGATCCCGGTCGAGTCGCTGCTGCTTGCCGACGGCACCGCGACCGTCAGCGACTCGGTCGCGCTCGAGCTCCACGCCAACATCCACCGTCGCGGCACGGACGCCCGGGCCGGCAGCCGGGCGCTGGCCGCCGGTACGCACCTGCGCGGCCCGGAACTGGCGATCGCGGCCTCCACCGGTCGCGCGACGATCGCGGTCAGCCGCGAGCCGCGGATCGCGGTGCTGTCGACCGGCGACGAGCTGGTGGCACCCGGCCTGCCGCTCGCCGACTGGCAGGTCCGCCGCTCCAACGCCTACGCGATCGCGGCGGCGCTCACGCTCGAGGGCCATCGGCAGATCAGCGACGACCACGCCGCGGACGACCCGGCGCAGTTGCGCGCGGTCGTCGCCCGGCTGGTCGCCACCCACGACGTGCTGATCCTGAGCGGCGGCGTGTCGGCCGGGCGCTTCGACTACGTGCCCTCGGTGCTGGAGCAGCTCGGCGTCCAGCGCGTGTTCCACCAGGTCGCCCAGCGGCCGGGCAAGCCGTTCTGGTTCGGCGTGGCGCCCGCCGGCCAGCCGGTGTTCGCGTTGCCCGGCAACCCGGTCTCGACGCTCGTCTGCCTGGTCCGCTACGTGCTGCCGGCGCTCGCGCGCCTGGCGGGCAGGCCCGCGCCCGCGACCCGCTACGCACCGCTCGCAACGCGCTGGGAGTCGCGGCACTCCCTGACCGCGTTCATCCCGGTCGACCGCGCGGCGGACGGCCGGCGCCCGGACGCGGTCACGCCGCGCCGGACGAATGGGTCGGGGGACTTCAGCGCGCTCGCCGACACTGCCGGATTTGTCGAGCTGGCGCCCGGTGGCGCCTTTGAACCGGGCGCGATCGTCCCGATCTACACTTGGTAGCCATGACTTCCGTTGTTGCACTGCACGATCCCAATGCGCCGCTCGACCGCCGCGGCCGGCCGCTGCACGACCTGCGCATCTCGGTGATGGACCGCTGCAACTTCCGCTGCCCGTACTGCATGCCGAAGGAAACCTACGGCGAGGGTTACCGCTTCCTCGGTACGTCCGAGCGCCTCTCATTCGCCGAGATCACCCGGCTGGCCGGGCTGTTCGTCGGCCTTGGCGTGCGCAAGCTGCGGCTCACCGGTGGCGAGCCGCTGCTGCGTGCAGGGCTCGCGGAACTGGTCGGCGATCTGGCGGCGCTGCCCGACGTCCAGGACGTCGCGCTCACGACCAACGGCGTGCTGCTCGCGCGCCACGCCGAGGAGCTGAAGGCGCAGGGACTCGGCCGGGTCACGGTCAGCCTCGACTCGCTCGATCCGGAAGTGTTCCGGCGCATGTCCGGCGGCTACGGATCGCCGGCCGAGATCGTCGAGGGCATCGAGGCCGCGCTCGCCGCAGGCCTCGCGCCGCTCAAGATCAACTGCGTCGTCGAGCGCGGCAGCAACGACCACACGGTGCTCGACCTGGTCGAGCGTTTTCGCGGCACGCGCGTCATCGTGCGCTTCATCGAGTACATGGACGTCGGCACGCGCAATCACTGGAGCCGGGAACGGGTCGTGACCTCGGCCGAGCTGCACGACCGCGTGCACGCGCGCTGGCCGCTGCGACCGCTCGCGGCCGGCTACCACGGCGAGGTCGCCGAGCGCTACGCCTTCGCCGACGGCGCCGGCGAGGTCGGCTTCATCTCGTCGGTGAGCCAGCCCTTCTGCGGCGCCTGCACGCGCGCGCGCCTGTCGTCGGAGGGCGTGCTGTACACGTGCCTGTTCGCGACCCAGGGGCTCGACCTGCGCACGCCGCTGCGGGCGGGTGCCGACGATGCGGCGCTCGCCGCCCTCATCGGCGGCGCCTGGCTCGCGCGCAACGACCGCTACAGCGAGTTGCGCGCCGAGCTGCATGCGGCCGGTGCCGAGCGCAAGATCGAGATGTACTACATCGGAGGCTGATGAGCACTCTGACCCACGTCGCCGCGGACGGCAGCCCGACGATGGTCGACGTCGGCGCCAAGGACGTGACCGCGCGCAGCGCCGCCGCCGAGTCGCGGGTGCGGCTGCCGCCCGCGGTCGCGCGCGCGCTCGCGGCCGCGGGCTACGTGACGGCCAAGGGCCCGGTGTTCCACACCGCGATCATCGCCGGGACGATGGCCGCCAAGCGTACCCACGAGCTGATTCCGTTCTGCCACCCGCTCGGCCTCGAAAAGTGCCGCATCGACATCAGCGTCGCGGGCGACGACGTCGTGATTCGCTGCGAGGTGGCCGTGCACCACCGCACCGGCGTCGAGATGGAGGCGCTCACCGGCGCCAGCGTCGCCGCCCTCACCGTCTACGACATGTGCAAGGCGTTGTCGCACGACCTCGTCATCGACGGCACGCGCCTGCTCGGCAAGCGCGGCGGCAAGGCCGACTACGAGGCGCCCGGTGAGCGCTGAGGCGCCGCTCGCAGGCCTGGTGCTGGCCGGCGGCCGGAGCGAGCGCATGCAACGCGACAAGGCAGCGCTGACCTTCGCGGGCGAGACGCAGCTGGCGCGCGCGCTTGGTCTCATCGGCCGCTACTGCGCGCGCTGCTTCGTATCGGTGCGGCCCGACCAGCAGGCCGAGGCGCTGCGCGCCCGCTGGCCGCAGATCGTCGACCGGCTCGCCGACGTCGGGCCCGCCGCCGGCATCCTGGCCGCGCAGCAGGCGCTGCCCGACCACGCGTGGCTGGTGGTCGCGGTCGACCTGCCGCTGCTCGACGCCGGCACGCTCGAGCGGCTGATCGCCGCGCGCGATCCGCGCGCGCCGGCAACCGCCTACCGGAGCGCGGCGGACGGCCTGCCGGAGCCGTTGTGCGCAATCTGGGAGCCCGCCAGTCACGCCGCACTCGCGGCATTCGTGGCGGCGGGCACCAGCTGCCCGCGCAAGTTCCTGCTGCGCCACCACGCGCACCTGGTCGCGCTCGCGGCACCGGCCGCGCTCGACAACGTCAATACGCCCGCCGACTACGCGCTCGCGCTCGGCCGCGGCGGCGGAGCGCCGTCATGACGCGCGTGCACGTGCAGTACTACGCTCTGTTGCGCGAGCAGGCCGGCCGCAGCGACGAGCAGGTCGTGACCGCGGCCGCGACGCCGGCGGCCCTGTACGAGGAGCTGCGCGCCCGGCATGGACTGTCGCTCGCGCGCGCGCAGCTGCGGGTCGCGATCGACGGCGAGTTCGCGGAGTGGCACGCGGCGCTGCCGGACGGGGCGAGCGTCGTGTTCATCCCGCCCGTCGCCGGCGGCTGACGTGGCCGCGTTCGAGTTCAGCGCGGTTCCGCTCGATGCGCGGCTGCTCGCAGCCTCGGTGGCCGACCAGAGCTGCGGCGGCTACGCGAGTTTCGAGGGCTGGGTGCGTGACTGCAACGACGGCCGCGCCGTCGCGCGCCTCGAGTACGAGGCCTACGCGGCGCTTGCGGTTCGCGAGGGCGAACGCATCCTGGCGGAGGCCGTGGGGCGGTTCGGCGCGACGCACGCGCGCTGCGTCCACCGCATCGGGCCGCTCGGGCTCGGGGAGCTGGCCGTCTGGGTCGGCGCCAGCGCGCCGCATCGCGCCGAGGCCTTCGCGGCGTGCCGCTTCATCATTGACGAGGTCAAGCACCGCGTCCCGATCTGGAAAAAGGAGCACTACGCCGACGGCGACTCGGGCTGGGTCAACTGCGAGCGCTGCGCGGCGCCGGCAGCGCATGGCGAGGGTCCGGAGCACGCGCCGCACCCCGATCACGGCGGCAACGAGCCGGCAGGCGCACGGCACCGGCCGGGAGCTGCGCGGCCGGACTACTCGCGGCAGATGGTCCTGCCCGAGGTCGGCGCGGCGGGCCAGGCGCGGATTCGGGCGGCGCGCGTGCTGGTCGTGGGCGCAGGCGGGCTCGGCGCTCCGGTCCTCAGCTACCTCGCCGGCGCCGGTGTCGGCACGCTCGGCATCCTCGACGGCGACGTCCTCGATGCGTCGAACCTGCACCGCCAGACCCTCTACACGCTCGACGAGATCGGCCGGCCGAAGGCGCTGTTGGCCGCCGCGCGGCTGCGCGCCCAGAACCCGGAAGTCGACGTGCGCGCGCACGTCGAGCGCGCCACGCATGAGCGCCTGCCCGCGCTCGCCTCAGCCTACGACGTGCTGGTCGACTGCAGCGACAACTTCGCGACCCGCTTCGTCGTCAATGACGCCGCGGTCAGCGCCGGCAAGCCGGCCGTACTCGCGAGCGTCTACCAGTTCGAGGGTCAGCTGCAGGTGCTGAAGCCCGGCGGCGCCTGCCTGCGCTGCGTCTGGCCGGAGGCGCCCGCGGACGGCGTCGTCGGCAACTGCGCCGTGGCGGGCGTGCTGGGCCCGGTCGCCGGCGCGCTCGGCAGTCTGCAGGCGCTCGAGGTGCTGAAGCTCGTCCTCGGCCTGCCCTCGCCGGCCGAGAACGCGGTGGTGCTCGTTGACCTCAACACTCTTGCGACGCGGCACGTGCGCGCAACGCGCGCCGCGGCCTGCACGGGGCGCAACTGCGTGCGAACCCTCGGCCGGTCCGCGCCCGAGGAGATCGACGTCGACGTGGACGCCGGCCTGCTCGAGCAGGCCAGCGGCCTCGGCTACGTGGTCGTCGACGTGCGCGAGCTCACCGAGCTCGTGCGCACACCGCTTCCAGTGCCGAGCCTGCACATCCCGCTCGACCGCCTGCTCGACGACCCACGGCAGCTCGGCACCGGACGCCGCTACCTCTTGGTCTGCGCGCGCGGCAGCCGCTCGCGCGCCGCGGCGCTGACGCTGCGCGGCGCCGGCCTCCGCTCGGTGTGGTCGCTGCGCGGCGGGCTCGCCGCACGCCGCGTCCCGCAGCCCTGAGCGCGGGGCTCAGCCCGGCCGCACCTGGCCTGCGCCCCGCACCACGTACTTGTAGCTCGTCAGCTGCTCGACGCCGACCGGGCCGCGCGCGTGGAAGCGGTCGGTCGAGATGCCGATCTCGGCGCCCATGCCGAACTCGCCGCCGTCGGCGAACTGCGTCGAGGCATTGTGCAGCACGATGGCGCTGTCGACGCGCGCCAGGAAGCGCTCGGCGGCCAGCGGGTTTGCGGTGACGATCGCCTCGGTGTGCCCCGAGCCGTAGCGGCCGATGTGCTCGATCGCGCCGTCGACACCATCGACGACCCGGGCGCTGATGATCGCGTCGAGGTACTCCGTGTACCAGTCCTCCTCGCTGGCCGGCCGCACGCGCGGGTCGGTGGCCTGGGCGGCCGAGTCGCCGCGCACCTCGCAGCCCGAGTCGAGCAGCGCGGCCAGCAGCGGCCGCAGGTGCGTCGCGGCGCAGGCGCCATCGACCAGCAGCGTCTCCGCGGCGCCGCACACGCCGGTGCGGCGGAGCTTGGCGTTCAGCACGATCGCGCGCGCCATCTCGAGGTCGGCGTCGCGATCGACGTAGACATGGCAGTTGCCGTCGAGGTGGCCGATCACGGGCACGCGCGCCTCCCGCCGGACGCGCTCGATCAGCGACTTGCCGCCGCGCGGCACGATCACGTCGACGTAGTCGGTCATGGCACCGAGCAGGTAGCCGACCGCCTCGCGGTCGGTCGTCGGCACGCGCTGGATGCACTCGGGCGGCAGCCCGGCCGCCGCGAGCCCTGCCTCGAGGCAGGCGTGGATGGCGGCGCTCGACCGGACACTTTCCGATCCCGGTCGCAGGATCACGGCGTTGCCGGACTTGAGGCAAAGGGCGCCGGCGTCGGCCGTCACGTTCGGCCGGCTCTCGTAGATGATCGCGACGACGCCGAGCGGCACGCGTACGCGCTGGATGCTGAGCCCGTTCGGCCGGGTCCATTCGGCGGTCACCTCGCCGATCGGGTCCGGCAGGCCGGCGATCTCGACGAGACCCTGCGCCATGGCCTCGATGCGCGAGGCGTCGAGCCGCAGCCGGTCGAGCAGCGCTGCCGTCAGGCCGCGCGCTTGCGCCGCCTCCATGTCGGCGCCGTTCGCGGCGGCGATCGAGGCCGCGCGCGCGCGCAGCGTCGCCGCCGCCGCCAGCAGCGCTGCGTCCTTGTCGGCGCGCGCCGTGCGCGCGAGCACCGCGGCGGCCGCCACCGCCTGCCGACCGAGGCGTTCCATCAGCGCTCCGAGCGCCGGGTCGGTCCGGCTAGACACCGAGCATCACCAGGTCGTCGCGATGGATCAGCTCCTCGCGACCACGGTACCCGAGCAGCGCCGCGATCTCGCCGCTGCGACGGCCGGCAATCGCGGCGGCGTCGTGCGACGAGTAGGCGGCGAGCCCGCGCGCGATCTCGGCGCCGTCGGCGAACACGCTGACGGTGTCGCCGCGCTCGAAGCGGCCGGCGACGCGGGTCACGCCCGCGGGCAGCAGGCTCTTGCCGCGCCGCAGCGCCGCCGCAGCGCCGCCGTCGACGCTGAGCCGCCCGCGCGGCTGCAGGGTGCCCGCGATCCATTGCTTGCGCAGTGCGAGCGGCGTGCCGGCCGGCAGGAACCAGCTGCAGCGCTCGCCCTCCTCGATCGCGCGCAGCGGGTTCGGGCGCCGGCCGCTCGCGATGCAGAGGCTGCAGCCGGCGCCGACCGCGATGCGGGCCGCCGCGACCTTGGTGGTCATGCCGCCGGAGCCGACACCGGCGCCCGGTCCAGACGCCATCGCCTCGATCGCGGCATCGACCTCAACGATCTCGGGCACGAAGCGCGCACCGGGATCGCGCCGCGGGTCGGCGCTGTAGAGGCCGTCGATGTCCGACAGCAGCACCAGACACTCAGCGCTCGCCATCTGCGCGACGCGCGCGGCGAGCCGGTCGTTGTCGCCATAACGGATCTCGGCGGTAGCGACCGTGTCGTTCTCGTTTATGACCGGCACGGCGCCGAGGCCGAGCAGCGTGTTGAGCGTCGCGCGCGCATTCAGGTAGCGGCGCCGGTCCTCGGTGTCCTCGAGCGTCAGCAGCACCTGTGCGACCGCGAGGCCGCGCTCCTCGAGGATCTCCTGCCAGGCGCGCGCGAGCCGGATCTGCCCGACCGCGGCCGCCGCCTGGCTCTCCTCGAGCCGCAGCCGCCCGTCCGCGAGCCCGAGGTGGCGCCGGCCGAGCGCGATCGCGCCGCTCGACACGACGATGATCTGCTGGCCCCGCTTGGCGGCGCGCGCCAGGTCGTCGCCAAGACTTTCGAGCCAGGCGCGATTGAGCCGACCGGATCTGGCGTCGACCAGCAAGGCGGAGCCGACCTTGACGATCAGCCGTCGGGCTTCGCGGAGGCGGCGCGAGCGGGCCCGGAACTCGGATACCGTCATGGGTGGCAGGCCCCGGGCGCGGGGCCGGCCGCTCGTCGCGACTGTACCGGGACACGCGCCGTGGCCATCACTAACCTCAGCAGGTGCGGCGTGCTCGGCGACGGCGACGGCTGTGGGGGACTCACGGTCCCGGAAGCCTGCGGCAAGGCCGTCACAGCCGCAAGCGACGCGGCACCGCGGGCCCGGACCGGTGGCGCTCGTGCACCAGCGGGGTGCGTAGGACGGCGCGTGCGCGGCCGCGCGCTCGTTGCCCGGCGCGCCGCCGCAGCGCCAATTGCCTGACGCTACCCGAACCCCTAAACTTCCGGCCGTGCGGCCATTGCCGAGCGAAGCGTGCGGGCGGATTCGATCGAGGGTCGACGCAGTGGGCAGAGATTTCGAACCTGTCGCCGGCAAGTGGTATCGCGACCTCGAGGAGGACGAGACCTTCCTGGTGCTGTCCGTCGACGAGGACCAGGGAGTCGTCGAGATCCAGCACGTCGATGGCGACGTCGAGGAGCTCGACGTCGACACGTGGGCCGAGATGGATCTCGATCCGAGCGAGGCACCCGAGGGCTGGTCCGGCTCCGTCAAAGATGATGATGATGACGACGACGTGGACGCGGACGACGAGGATGACTGGGACGAGGACGAGGACGACGACTGGGACGACGAAGACGACGACGACGATGCGGACGACCATCCTCGTGACCGCGACGACTACTGACCAGAACGCCTGAGCCCTCGCCGCGCGACGGGCCCGCCGCTTGAGCCCGGCCAGGCGTCGCACGCGACCGCCCGCCTGGCACCGGAAAAACTCCGCGCCGTGGACAGCAACCCCGACCCCGCCGCCCTTTCGCCCGAGCGCGCCGCAGGCGAGCTGCGCGCGCTGCTCGAGGCCGCCGTCGACGGCGTCATCGTCATCGATCATGACGGGCGCATCACCACCTTCAATCCTGCCGCCGAACGCCTCTTCGGCTATCGCGCCGCCGACCTGATCGGCGAGCGCGTCGAGGTGCTGATGCCGGAACCGGATCGCAGTGCCCACGGCGGCTACCTGCAGAACTACCTGCGAACGGGGCGCGCGCGGATCATCGGCATCGGTCGCGACGTGACGGCCCAGCGCCGGGACGGCACGCTGTTTCCGGCCTCGCTCGCGGTCGGCGAAATCCGCGGCTCGACCCCGCCGCGCTTCGTTGCATTCATCCACGACATCAGCTCGCGGCAGGCGGCGTTCGACGAGTTGCGCCGCGAGCGTGACCGGGCGCAGAGCTACCTGGACCTCGCGCAGGTGATGCTGGTCGCCATCGACGGCGGCGGCCGCATCGCACTGATCAACCGCAAGGGTTGCGAGATCCTGGGCTACACCGAGGCCGAGCTCGTCGGCCGCGACTGGTTCCTTGATTTCGTCCCCGAACGGCACCGCGAGGCGGCGCGCGCGGTGCTGGCCGCTGCGCTCGACGGCTCGGCCGGGCCGCCCGCGTATGCGGAGGACACGATGCTGGCGCGCGACGGCTCCCGCAAGCTGATCGCCTGGCGCGCGACGCTACTGCGCGACGAGCGGGGGCTCCCGGTCGGATTGCTGATGTCGGGCGAGGACATCAGCGAGCAGCGCCGAGGCGAGCGCGCGCTGAAGCGCAGCGAGTCGCTGCTGCGTTCTGCGCAGGCGTTCGCCCATCTCGGCAACTTCGAGGCCCACGTGTCGGGCGGGCCGCTGCACTGGTCCGAGCAGATGTACGCCATCGTCGGGCGCGATGTCGGCGACGGACCCGTGGACCCGCAGGAGTTCGCGGCCCGCTACGTGCACCCGGACGACCGTTCGCTCTACCAGCGCGACTGGCAGCGGGCGCTCGCCAGCACCGGCAGGTTCGACCTCGAGTACCGGCTGCTGCGCGCCGACGGCAGCACGCGCACAGTGCACTCGCTGGCCCAGATCCTGCCCGGCGCGGACGGCGACTCGCGCGTGATCACCGGCACTCTGCACGACGTGACGGAACGCAGGCTCGCCGGCGAAGAGCTGCGCCAGAGCCAGGAGCGGCTGACGCACGTGGCACGGCTGTCGACGATGGGCGAGATGGCAGCGGGCCTCGCGCACGAGATCAACCAGCCGCTGACCGCGATCGCGACCTACTCGCAGGCGGCGGTGCGCATGATCGACCGCAGCGGAGGGATCGAGGCGTGCGAGCTGCGCGACCCGCTGGTGCAGATCACGGCGCAGGCGCTGCGCGCCGGCGAGGTCATCCGGCGACTGCGTGGCCTCGTCCGCAACCGCGCGACGCACGCGGAATCGCTCGACGTCAACCGGCTGATCGAGGAGCTGCGGGTGCTCTCGGAACCGGACGCGCGGGTCAACGACGTGCGCCTGACGATCGAGCTGGCCACCGGTCTGCCGGCGATCAGCGCCGACCCGGTGCAGCTTCAGCAGGTGCTGCTCAACCTGATCCGCAACGCCATCGACGCCACGCTCGAGGCGCCGGACGCGCCGCGCGAGGTGGTGGTAAGGAGCCAACTGGTCGCCGACGGCGTCGAGGTCGGCGTGATCGACCACGCCGGCGGCATTCCCGACGACGTTGCTGCGCAGCTCTTCAACCCGTTTTTCACGACCAAGCCGGAAGGCACCGGGCTCGGCCTGGCGATCTCCCGCTCGATTATTCGCGCGCATCGCGGCAAACTGGGACACCGGCCCACGCCCGGGGGTGGGACCACGTTCTACTTCGTGCTACCCCCGCTGCCAGGAGCCTGAGATGAAGGAAAAACCCGCAACCATATTCGTCGTCGACGACGACGACGCGGTGCGCACTTCGCTGCGGTTGCTGCTCCGGTCGGTCGGCCTGCCGGTCGAGACTTTCGGTTCGGCGCAGGCATTCCTCGACGCGTTCGACGCCGAGCGGGCGGGCTGCCTCGTGCTCGACATCCGCATGCCGGGGATGAGCGGACTCGAGCTGCAGCAGCGCCTGAACGAGATCCACGCGATCATTCCGATCGTGTTCATCACCGGCCATGGCGACGTGCCGATGGCCGTCGAGGCGATGCAGCACGGCGCCGTCGACTTCATCCAGAAGCCGTTCCGCGACCAGGACCTGATCGACCGCATCAACCAGGCGCTCGAGAAGGACCGCGACAACCGCGCCGGCCTCAAGGAGCGCGACGCGATCCAGGACCGCATGCGGCAGCTGACCCCGCGCGAGCGCGAGGTGCTCGAGCACGTGACCCGCGGCAAGGCCAACAAGGTCATCGCCGGCGACCTCAACGTCAGCCAGCGCACCGTCGAGATCCACCGCGCGCGGGTCATGGAGAAGATGGGCGCGTCCTCCCTCGCGCACCTCGTCCGGATGGTCATCGAGGCGGAGCGTGCGGCTTGACCGCGGTCGCCTAGGTAACTTCCCGACTACGCCCGCCGGCGCCAGCTGCCAATACTGACTCGCACGAGCAGGGCGGGATCCTCCCCCGCCTGCGGATGTGCGCACCATGGCTAGCCGCCCGACCGACATTCACACCCAACCGCCGGTGATCGTCTGCGTGGTCGACCCCGATCCGCTCGTGCAGCGCAGCGTAGCCCGGCTGCTCGGCCCGCTCGGCGCGGCCGTCGAGGGCTATGCGACCGCCGGCGAGCTGCTTGCCCGGCTGCAGTTCGCGGTGCCCGCTTGCATCATCGTCGAGAACCGGCTGCCGGACATGCCGGGGATCGCGCTGCTGCAGGAACTGCGTGCGCGCGGCCTGCAGATCCCGACGATCATGCTGTCGGGCGACGACGATGTCAGGGACGCCGTGAGCGCCATGCGCGCCGGCGCCATCGACTTCATCGAGAAGCCGTTCATCGATCGAGCGCTCGTGACGCAGGTGGCGCCGATCATTGACGCGGGTGGCCGGTCCCGCGGCTGAGACCGCGGTCAGCGCCGGCCCAGGTCCGCGCGCGGGTCGAACGGCAGTTCGCGACGCAGGCGCTCGTACGCCTCGCGAGCCGCGGGCGTCTCCGCCGGCGGCAGTACGATCTTGAGTTCGACGTACTGGTCTCCCGGCGGGTCGCCCGGCAAGCCGCGGCCGCGCAGCCGCAGCTTCTGGCCGCCGCGGGCACCCGCCGGAACGCGCAGGTCGACCGGACCGCCAAGCGTCGGCGTCGACACCTGCGCACCGAGCGCTGCTTCCCACGGCGCCACCGGCAGCTGCAACGTGACGTCCCTGCCGGCGACCTGGAAGAGCGGGTGCGGCAGGATCTCGACCTGCAGCAGCAGGTCGCCGGCCGCGGCTCCGCCGACGCCGGCGCCGCCCTGGCCGCCGAGACGGATCACCTGGCCCGACATCACGCCGGCCGGCACCTGCACGCGAAGCTTGCGCTCGCGCACCGCCACGCGGCCGTCCGGCGTCTGCTCGGCGTGGTCGAGCGCAATGTCGCGGCTGACGCCCCGGTAGGCTTCGTCGACCGTCAGGTCGAGCCGCGCCTGCCGGTCCTCGCCGCGGCCGTGGAATCCGCGGCCACCGCCCTCGACGGTGGTGAACGGGCTGTCGGCGCCGAACAGGCTCGAGAAGAAGTCGCTGAACCCCGAACCCGCCTCGGCGGACGGGCGCGGACGGCCCCGGAACTCGAAGTTGCGGCCCCAGTCGGGCGGTGGGCGGAACTGCTGGCCGCTCTTGAAGTCGTGCCCGAGCTGGTCATAAGCGGCGCGCTTTTCCGTGTCCTTCAGAACCTCGTAGGCCTCCTGGACCTCCTTGAAGCGCGCCTCCGCATTCTTCTCCTTGCTGACGTCCGGGTGGTACTTGCGCGCCAGCTTGCGATAGGCGCGCTTGACCTCGTCGGCCGTCGCGCTGCGCGCGACGCCGAGCATCTTGTAGTAGTCGCGGTATTCCATGCGGATCGGTGGCCGGATCGTTGCGCTGCAGATGGAGAGTCGGCGGCCGCTTTTCAAGTTCCGCCGGCACGTCGCTGGAGCTGCATGTCGCGGCCGCGGCGCCGCGCCGTTCCCAGTGCCGACTATAGGCGTTCGCCATTTCGGCCGCGCGCCAGCATTAACGCCGCTTCATGGACGCTGCCGCCTTGCTGGCCGGGTCGGGTCCCGGGGCGGTATGCTCCGCGTTTGCACCCTCTGGCGATGCCCGCATGAACCGCGACCGGGATGACCGGCACCAGGCCCGTGTCTGGACGCTGCTGCTGGTCGCGTGCGGCGTCGCGTCGTTCGCCCTGCTCGGACTGCGTCCGCTGTTCAATCCGGACGAAGGCCGCTACGCGGAGATCCCGGCGGAGATGCTGGCGTCGGGCGACTTCACGGTGCCACACCTGAACGGTGTCGCCTACCTCGAGAAGCCGCCGCTGCAGTACTGGCTGACCGCGCTCACGCTCGCAACCTTCGGCCACAACGAGTTCGCCGCCCGCCTGGTGACGGCCGCGAGCGCGCTGTTGGCGCTCTGGTTCGTTTACCTGCTTGGCCGGCGCGCGTGGAACGCCGAGCGCGGCCTGGCCGCGGCGGCGATGACGGCGAGCATGCTGCTGTACGTATTCCTGGGGCAGCTGGTCACGCTCGACATGTTGCTGTCCTGCCTGCTGACGATTGCCACCACCGCCTTCTGCCTCGCGCAGCTCGACCGCGACGGCGCGCCCGCGCGGACGCGCCGTTGGATGCTGGTCTGCTGGGCGGCGATGGCGGCGGCGACGCTCACCAAGGGCCTGATCGGCATCGTACTGCCGGGCGGAGCGCTCGTGCTGTACACGGCCCTGCAGCGGGACCGCACCGCGTGGCGACACCTGCACCTCGGCGCGGGACTGGCGCTCTACGCGCTGCTGGTGCTGCCGTGGATCCTGCTGGTCGAGCGGGCCCATCCCGGCGCGCTCGATTTCCTGGTCGTGCGCGAGCATTTTCAGCGCTACCTGACGCGGATGCACGACCGCTACCGGCCGTGGTGGTATTTCGCCGAGATCCTCGCGGCCGGCTCGCTGCCGTGGCTGCCGCAGGTGCTGCGCGCGCTTGCCGGGGGCTGGCGCGCCGCCGCGCCCCGCGGCCAGTTCGACGTCGGCAGGCTGCTGTGGGTCAGCGCGGCATTCACGCTCGTGTTCTTCTCGCTCTCGGACTCCAAGCTGCCGCCGTATATCGTGCCGGTGCTGCCGCTGCTCGCGCTGCTCGGCGCCGGCGAGGGTGCGGACGGCGCGCTCGACCTGCGGCTCGCGGCCGCTCTGCAGGCGCTGCTCGGCGCAGCACTCGGCGTCGCCATCGTGGTGGCCGGAGGTCTGAGTCTCGTGGGTGACCCCGCGTGGACGTTTGCGACGCTGCGGCCGTGGTTGGTCGCGGTCGCGGCGCTGCTGCTCGTCGGCGGTGCCGCGGGCCTCCGGCTGCAGCGGCACGATTTCGGCGCCGGCCGCCAGCTGGTCGCGGCAACCGGCTTCGTGGTGGCGCTGACGCTGATCGCCGGCGGCGCCACGGCGATCGCCGGCCGCTACTCGGCGAAGCCGCTGCTGGCCGCGGCCGGCCCGCTCGCCGCCGGCGCGCCGGTGTACACGGTCGAGACCTTTGACTGGACGCTTCCGTTCTATCTGCAGCACGCGGTCGTGCCGGTGGCCTGGCGCGGCGAGCTCGACTACGGGCTGAGCGCCGATCCGGCGGCCGGTCTCGCGACGCTGGCGGAATTCGAGGCGCGCTGGCGGGACGCCGGGGCCGCCTACGCGCTCGTGCCGCACGCGACCGCCGCGCGGCTGCGCGGTGACGGCATCGCGATGCGGGTGCTCGCGCAGGACTTCGACAACGTGTTCGTTAGCCGCCGGTGACCGCCATGCAGGATTTTCTTCCGTTCACGCGCCCGACGATCGACGACGAGACGGTCGCCGCCGTCGCCGCCGTCCTGCGCTCCGGCTGGATCACGTCCGGCCCACGGACGCAGGAGCTCGAGCGCGAGCTCGCGGCGTACCTCGGTCCCGGACGCGAGGTGCGGCTGATGACGTCGGCGACCGGCGGCCTCGAGATGGCACTGAAGGCCATCGGCGTCGGCCCGGGCGACGAAGTGGTCGTGCCGGCGATGAGCTTTGCGGCGTCGGCCAACGTCGTCGTGCGCCTCGGCGCGCGGCCGGTGTTCGTCGACGTCGAGCTGCGCTCGCGGAATGTCCTGCCGGACGCGGTGGCCGCGGCGCTGTCGCCGCGCACGCGCGCGATCATGCCGGTGCATTTCGCGGGCCTCGCCGCCGACCTCGACCCGCTGCTCGCGCTCGCGCGCGAGCGCGGCCTGCGGGTCGTCGAGGACGCGGCCCACGCAATCGGCACGCGCTACCGCGGCCGGCTGGTCGGAAGCTTCGGCGACATCGCTTGCTTCAGCTTCCACGCCAACAAGAACATGACGACGATCGAGGGTGGCGCGTTGAGCTACGCCGATCCGGCGCTCAGCCTGCCGCTGGAGCGCGAGCGCTTCCATGGAATCACCAAGGATGCCGCCGGCAACGTCGACGTCTTCGGCGCCGGTGGCAAGTACAACCTCACCGACGTCGCCGCCGCCGTCGGCCTCGGCCAGCTGCGGCGCCTCGAGGCGTTCAACGCGCGCCGCCGCGAGCTTGCCGGGCATTATTTTGCGCGGCTCGGCCCACGCGTCGACCCCGACATCCTGCCGCTGCCCGGCGACGACGGCCACAGCTGGCACCTGTTCGCGCTGCTCGTGCCGCTCGCCCGCCTCCGCTGCTCGCGCGACGAGTTCATCGCCCGCATGCGCGCCCGGAGCATAGGCATCGGTGTCCACTACCCATCGATACCGGGCCTCACCTACTATCGGCAGCTCGGCTGGGATCCGGCGGCGTTTCCGAACGCGGCCCGGATCGGGGCCGAGACGGTCACGCTGCCGCTGTTCCCCGCGATGAGCACCGGCGACGTCGACCGGGTCTGCGACTGTCTGCTCGAGCTGCTGCAGTGCTAGAGGCGCGCCCGTGAACGATTCGTCCCCCGTGCTCTCGGTGGTGATCCCCGTCTATAACGAGCAGGCGGTGCTGCCCACGCTGTTCGGGCGGCTGTACCCGGCGCTCGATGCGCTCGGCACCGGCTACGAGGTGCTGTTCGTCAACGATGGCAGCCGCGACGAGTCGGCGACCCTGCTGCGCGGCCAGTTCGCGCTCCGGCCGGCCGAGACGCGCGTCGTGCTGCTGCAGGTCAACTTCGGCCAGCACGCCGCGATACTCGCCGGCTTCGAGCTCGCGCGCGGCCGCTACGTTGTGACGCTCGATGCCGACCTGCAGAACCCGCCAGAGGAGGTCGGCAAGCTGCTGCGCGAGCTCGAGGCCGGTCACGACTACGTCGGCACCTGGCGCGCGAACCGCCAGGACCTGTGGTGGCGGCGGATCGCATCGCGCCTCGTGAACCTGATCCGCGAGCGCGCGACGCCGATCAAGATGGCCGACCACGGCTGCATGCTGCGCGGCTACGGGCGCACCGTGGTCGACGCGATCAACTCGACCCGCGAGAACGTGACCTTCATCCCGGCGCTCGCCTCGATTTACGCCGCCAATCCGACCGAGATCGAGGTCAAGCACGACGAGCGCGCGGCCGGCGAGTCCAAGTACTCGCTCTACCGGCTGATCCGCCTGAGCTTCGACCTGATGACCGGTTTCTCGACCGTGCCCCTGCAGGCGTTCTCGCTGGTGGGACTCGCGGTGTCGGCGCTCTCGGGGGCGCTCGTCGCCTACCTGCTCGGGCGGCGCCTGTTCCTGGGTCCCGAGGTCGACGGCGTGTTCACGCTGTTCGCGATCGTGTTCTTCTTTCTCGGCATCTCGCTGTTCGGCATCGGCCTGCTCGGCGAGTACATCGGCCGGATCTACCTGCAGGTCCGGCAGCGGCCGCGCTACATCATCGGTGCCGTCCTCGAGCAGTCGCCGCGCCGGCCGGCCGCCGGCGGCGAACCGCCGGAGCGGCGCCAGCCGCAGGCCGGCGCGCCGTGACGGGTCCCGCCAGCAGCGTCGTGTTCGCCTACTCCGAGGTCGGCGCGCGTTGCCTCCGCGCACTGCTCGAGGCCGGCGTCGACGTCCGCCTGGTCGTCACGCACGAGGACGACCCCGACGAGCAGCGCTGGTTCGCGGGCGTAGCGGAAATCGCGCGCGGCGCGGGTTGTCGCGTCGTGATGCCGGCCGACCCGGCCGAGCCGGCGCTCGCGGCCGACATCGCGGCGCTCGCACCCGACTTCATCCTCTCGTTCAACTACCGGCGCATGCTGCCGGCGGCGATCCTCGGGCTCGCACGCCGCGCCGCCCTCAACATGCACGGCTCGCTGCTGCCGAAATACCGCGGCCGGGCGCCGGTCAACTGGGCGGTGCTGAACGGCGAGCGCGAAACCGGCGCGAGCCTCCACTACATGGTCGCGAAACCGGACGCCGGCGCGCTCGTCGGCCAGCAGGCCGTACCGATCGGCCCGGACGACACCGCCTTCGAGGTCGTCGGCCGGGTCGCGGAAGCGGCGGTCAGCGTGCTCGTCCAGAGCCTGCCGCGCCTGATCGACGGCACTGCGGCGGCGACGCCGCTCGACCTCGCGAGCGGCTCCTATTTCGGCCGCCGCACGCCGGCCGACGGCGAATTCGACTTCGGCTGGGCCGCCGTGCGGATCCACAACCTGGTTCGGGCAGTCGCACCGCCGTTCCCGGGCGCGTTCACGCGCTTCGGCGCCGCGGTACTGCGCGTGCACCGCACCCGCCGCCGCGACGGCGGCGCGCGGCACGCCGCCGCCGGCCCGTGCCTGCTGGTCGAGGACGGCGTGGTCCTGGCGCAGTGCGGCGACGGCGCACGCCTCGAGCTCGTCGAGGCGCTGCTCGACGATCTGCGGCTCGACGCCGCGCAGTTCCTCAAGGCCTTCGGGCACGACCCGGTGCCCGCCCGCCCGCAACCGCGGGCCCAAGCGAGAGCGTGACCTCATGAAGAAGATCCTGATCCTCGGAGTCAACGGATTCATCGGCCACCACCTGAGCCGCACGATCCTCGCTGCGAGCGACTGGCAGATCTGGGGCATGGACATGCAGGACGACCGCGTCCGGCCGCTGCTCGACGATCCGCGCTTCCATTTCTTCGAGGGCGACATCACGATCAATCACGAGTGGGTCGAGTACCACATCCGCAAGTGCGACGTGATCCTGCCGCTGGTCGCGATCGCCACGCCCGCGACCTACGTGCGCGATCCGCTGCGCGTGTTCGAGCTCGACTTCGAGGCCAACCTGCCGCTGATCCGCCAGTGCGTACGCTACCGGAAGCGCGTCGTGTTCCCGTCGACCTCCGAGGTCTACGGCATGTGCGCGGACACCGAGTTCCACCCGCAGACATCGAACCTGGTGCTCGGCGCGATCGAGAAACAGCGCTGGATCTACTCCTGCAGCAAGCAGCTGCTCGACCGCGTGATCTGGGCGCATGGCCAGCGCGACGGGCTCGACTTCTCGTTGATCCGGCCGTTCAACTGGGTCGGCTCGGGTCTCGACTCGCTCGCGACCGCGAAGGAAGGCTCGAGCCGGGTCGCGACCCAGTTCCTCGCGCACATCGCGCGCGGCGAGGACATCCGCCTCGTCGATGGCGGCCGCCAGCGCCGATGCTTCACGCACATCGACGACGGCATCGACGCGCTGATGCGCGTCATCCGCAACGACGGCGGCATTGCGACCGGCAAGATCTACAACATCGGCAACCCCGCCAACGACCTGTCGATCCGCGAGCTCGCGCAACGGATGATCGCGATCGGAAAAAAACATCCGGCCTACTCGCGCCAGGCGCAGAAGGTCGGCATCCGCGAGGTCGGTTCCGCCGAGTTCTACGGCAAGGGCTACGAGGACGTGCAAAGCCGCGTGCCGTGGATCGAGAACACGCGTCAGGACCTCGGCTGGAAGCCGACCGCCGGCATGGACGAGATCCTGACGTCGGTATTCGACGCCTATGCGGCCGAGGTCACCGCGGCCGCAAGCCTGATCGACAACGACGCCTGAGCGGCCCGCCGCCCGGCGCCGCGCCCCGTGCAGATCGCGCTCAAGGTCGACGTCGATACCTACCGCGGCACGCTCGAGGGCGTGCCGGCGCTCGTCGCCGAGCTCGGCCGGCGCGGCCTGGCCGCGAGCTTCTACTTCAGTCTCGGACCCGACCACACCGGCCGCGCGCTGCGGCGCGTCCTCCGTCCGGGATTCCTGTCCAAGGTGCGCCGCACCTCCGTCGTCAGCCACTACGGGCTGCGCACGCTGCTGTACGGCGTGCTGCTGCCCGGCCCGCACATCGGCCGGCGCGCGGCCGCGGTGCTGCGCGCCACGCGCGACGCCGGCCACGAGACCGGCATCCATTGCTACGACCACGTCTACTGGCAGGACAACGTGGCCGACGAAGGCGCGGCCTGGACCGCACGCCAGGTCGGGCTCGCGGCCGATGCCTACCGCGCGGTGTTCGGCGGCAACGCGCGCGCCCACTGCGCGGCCGGGTGGCAGGTCAACGCCCACCTGCTCGCTCTCGAGGACCAGCTCGGTCTCGACTACGCGAGCGACAGCCGCGGCACGCACCCGTTCCTGCCGGCGCTCGACGGCGTCTTCGCCGCCTGCCCGCAGCTGCCGACGACGCTGCCGACGCTCGACGAGCTGATCGGCCTCGACGGCCGCGACGTCCAGGGCGCGATCGACCGGCTGCTCGACCTCACCGCGGCCCCGCCGGCTGCCGGGGCGCACGTGTTCACGTTGCACGCCGAGCTCGAAGGGCAGCGTTTCCGGGAACCGTTTCTGCGCCTGGTCGACTGCTGGCGGGGCCGCGGCGCTGAGATCGTGACGCTGGCGCGGCTGCGCGCCCAGCTCGACCCGGCGCGGCTGCCACGGCATGCAATCGAGCAGGGCGAGATTCCCGGGAGGAGCGGCCGGCTTGCGGTGCAGGGCGGGCGATTGACGGCGGCCTAGGGCCGGGCGAAGGGAGCGCGCTTGCGCGCATCATTGCGAATCGACGCCTGAGCCGAACCGCCCTGGCCCGGGCGTTGACCGCGACGCCCGAGCAGCGGGCCAAACCGGGCCTTTGTGACCATCCAGTGCTCGGCGCGCAGCGGATGAGGGCAGGATCAAGAGCGAGACGAGGCGGTACCTGACGCAGTGTCAACCGGCCCTAGTCCGCCCGGCACCGGGGCTCCGATCGCTCGAGCACCATTGCGAGCAGATTGGCGACGGTGCGGTGCGCCTCGACCGGGTGGCGCAGCGGCCGCTCGGCGTGCAGCCGGTAGTGATTGCGCCGGCCGTCGCGCCGGCGCTCGACGATACCGGCGGCCTCGAGGTCGGCGACGATCTTCTGCACCGCGCGCTCGGTGATGCCGACCGCGAGCGCGACGTCGCGGAGCCGCAGCGCCGGGTCCCCGGCAATGCACACGAGGACGTGGCCGTGGTTGCTGAGGAAGGTCCACTGCCGCGGACGCGCCGGCGCGACACCGGGCCGGCGTCCTTCGGCTGCGCGGGCGGTCACGGCCCTACTCCCGGCTGCCTGATCTGCGAAATTGTTTTCACGGTATGATGTTCGTCAGTGACCGTTCCGGAGTCAAGCGTCGCAGAGCCGGCGGCGGACGCCGAGCGGTCCGGTGGAGACCTTGAATTGCCGCGAGCGCCCCCCACAACAGCAACGGCGGCCGCCGCGCGGCCACCTCCGTCGACCCGTGTCCGAGCCTGAAGGAGACCGATCCCATGCTGCGCGTGCTGCTGCTCGTCGCCACGAACTTCGCCGTGCTGATACTCGCGAGCGTCACGCTGAACCTGCTCGGCGTTGGCCCGTGGCTGACCCAGCAGGGCATCCAGTACGGCCCGTTGCTGGTCTTCGGCGCCGTGATCGGCTTCGGCGGCGCGTTCTTCTCCCTCGCGATCTCCAAGTGGAGCGCCAAGCAGGCGATGGGAGTTCGGATCATCGAGACGGCGCGAGACGACACCGAGGCCTGGCTGGTCGCGACCGTGCGCCGTCTGGCACAGTCGGCCGGCGTTGGCATGCCCGACGTCGGCGTGTTCGACTCGCCGCAGCCGAACGCATTCGCCACCGGCGCCCGTCGCGATCACGCGCTCGTCGCCGTCAGTTCCGGGCTGCTCGCGCGCATGAACCGCGCCGAGACTGAGGCGGTGCTCGGCCACGAAATCACCCATGTCGCCAACGGCGACATGATCACGCTGACGCTGCTGCAGGGCGTCGTCAACACGTTCGTGTTCGTGCTGTCGCGCGTGATCGGCAACCTGGTCGACAGGCTGGTTTTCCGCCAGTCGGGGCGCAGCGCAGGTCCGGCGTACTGGATCACCTCGCTGGTGGCGCAGATCGTTCTCAGCTTCCTCGCGACCATGATCGTCATGTGGTTCTCGCGGCGCCGCGAGTTCCGCGCCGACGCGGGCGGCGCCAAGCTCGCCGGCCGCGACGCCATGGTCGCCGCGCTGACGGAACTGAAGAAAGTGCAGACCGAAGCGCTGCCCCAGCAGCTGCGGGCCTTCGGCATCGCGGCCGGCGACGAAGGCGGCGCGCTCCGGCGCCTGTTCATGAGCCATCCGCCGCTCGACGAGCGCATCGCCGCATTGAACGCGGGCCGCTGACCGGAGCCCGCGGCGATCCGCCCGCGGGCCGGCCCGACTCCGCCCATCCGCCCCCGCCGCTGTCCGCCCGGCGAGCGCCGGTGCTAGGCTGCCAGCGGTGCTGCTGCTGAGGCCGACCGCGGCGCCCGGCTGCGAGGCCCCCTCGGCCGGCCGCGGCGAGCCTCGCCGCTGCGCCCGGCGACGCCGGCGGATTCGGAGACCGAATGGAACGTCCTGCGTGGCCGGCCCGTAGCAGCGCACGCCGCGAGACCCGCGGAGCGACCGCCTGATGGCCGCGCAACCGTCGACGGCCGCGCTTGCGGCGCTCAAGGACGCCCTCGGCCCGGGCGGCTGGCTCGAATCCGCCGCGGACGTGGAGCCTTTCCTGACGGACTTCCGTCGTCTCTACCACGGCACGACCGCGCTCGTGGCACGACCGGCGACGGTCGCGCAGGTCGTGCGGGTGGTCGCCGTCTGCGCCCGCGAGCGCCTCGGCATCGTCCCGCACGGCGGCAACACGAGCTACTGCGGAGGCGCGACCCCGGACGCCTCGGGCGCCGAGATCGTGCTCAGCCTCGCGCGCTTGAACCGCGTGCGCGACGTCGACGCCGGTGGCTTCACCCTCTCGCTCGACGCCGGCTGCACACTGGCGGCCGCGCAGGCCGCTGCGCGCGCGGCGAACCGACGCCTGCCGTTGTCGCTCGGCTCCGAGGGCAGCGCGCAGATCGGTGGCACGCTCTCGACCAATGCCGGCGGCACGGCGGTGCTGCGCTTCGGGATGATGCGCGAGCTGGTGCTCGGCCTCGAGGTCGTGCTGCCCGACGGCCGCGTGCTCGACCAGCTGAAAAGCCTGCGCAAGGACAACACCGGCTACGACGTCAAGCAGTTGTTCCTCGGCGCCGAGGGCACCCTCGGCGTGATCACCGGCGCCTGCCTGAAGCTGTCTGCAGCACCCGGAGACTACGTCACGGCGCTGGCGGCTGTCGGCGGCATCGGCGAGGCCGTGGCGCTGCTCGGCCGGATCAGGGACGCATTCGGCGACGCGGTCGAGGGCTTCGAGTACGTGCCGCGGATCGCACACGAGCTCGCGCTCGCCGGGCTGCCGGGCATCGTCAGGCCCTTCGATCGCCCGCATCCGGCCTTCGCGCTGATCGAGCTCGCGGTGCCGGGCGCCGAGCCCGGCGTCGGTGATCGCTTCGGGGAGTTGCTCGGGGCCGAGGCCACGGCGGGGCGGATCCGCGACGCGGTGGTCGCGCGTTCCGGGCCGCAGCGCGACTCGCTCTGGTACCTGCGCGAGCACGTGCCGGAGGCGCAGACCCGGGCCGGTGCCTCGATCAAGCACGACGTGTCGCTGCCGCTCGCGCGACTGGCGGAGTTCGTGGCGCGGGCCGAACAGGTACTGGCCGGGATCGCTCCCGCCGCCCGGATCGTCGGCTACGGGCACGTCGGCGACGGCAACCTGCACTTCAACCTGAGCCCGCCCGCGGGCGTGCTGCGCGGCTCGGCGGCGGAGCGCGAGTTCCTCGCGCTTGCGCCGCAGGTCAACCGCGCGGTCCACGACCTGGTCGCCGAGCTCGGCGGCAGCTTCAGCGCCGAGCACGGCATCGGCCGCCTCAAGGTCGCCGAACTCGAACGCTACGAGGACCCGGTCGCGCTCGACCTCATGCGGCGGATCAAGGTCGCGTTCGACCCGCACGGCATCATGAATCCGGGCAAGGTGCTGCGCCGGTGAGCGGCGGGGGGCCCCGGTCGTCACGCGAGCGCCGCCCGCGCGCTGCGGTCCGGGCGAGGCTCGCGCTGCCGCTCGTCACGTCGCGGCTTGAGCTGCGCGAGTTCGTGCGCGCCGACCTGGCGTCGCTGGGCGCGGTCGCAGACGACCGGCGGGTCCGCCAGTTCGCGCCGGCTGAGAGTCGCGCGCTCGACGCGGCGCGCCGGGCCGCGACCGGCCCGCGGAGCGCGCCGCGCCGCGCCTATGAGTTGGCGGTGATCGTGCGGCGCAGCGGCAAGCTGATCGGAGCCTGCGACCTGGCGCTCGCCGGGCGGCGTGCGGCCGACATCGGCTTCATGCTGGCGCCACGCCATTGGGGCTTCGGCTATGGCACCGAGGTTGCCGCGGCGCTGGTCGGGTTCGGCTTCGAGCAGCTCGCGCTCGAGCACTTGTCGGCCGTGGTCGCGATCGAGAACGAGCGCTCCCGGCACGTGCTCGAGAACGCCGGGCTCGTCTGGGAGGGCCTGATGCCGCGCGCGCTTCGCATCGGCGGGCGCTGCTGGGACTGCCACCGCTACACCATCGACCGGCCACGCTGGCTGGCCGGTCAGGCGCCTTGCGCGACTCCGGCCGCGCGCGGATCATGACGGCTGCGCCGGGGGGAGATCGATGAAGCCGCTGCCGCGTTTCCTCAAGAGTCCGCGGACCGGCGTCGCGATCGCGGCGCTGGTGGTCGCCTACGTCGCCGGTGGCTTCCTGCTGGTGCCGCGCCTGGTCGCCAACGCGGCACACTCGTTCTTCGAGACCCACTACCACCGCCACATCGAGATCGGCCGCGTTGCCTTCAATCCGCTGACGCTCAAGCTCGCGGTCGACAAGTTCGTGGTGCCCGACGCCGACGGCGCGCCGATGCTCGCCTTCGACCATCTCGGCCTGGGGTTGTCGCTCGCGTCGCTGTTCCGTGGCGGCCTCGACCTCGGCGAGGTCTCCCTCGACCGACCACGCGCGCTGCTGGTGCGCCGCGCGGACGGGCGCGTCAACGTCATGGACCTGGTGCCGCCGCCGGATCCGCACTCGAACCCAAATGCGCCGCCGCCGCGCCTCTGGATCCACGCGCTCGCGATCCGCGGCGGCGAGGCCAGCATCGTCGGCCAAGAGCCGGGCGGCGCCCTGCACCTGTCGCTGGCACCGATCTCGATCACACTGCAGGATTTCAGCACCCGCAGCGAGGGCAACGCCTACCACGTCGTGGCGAGTTCGTCGCACGGTGAGCAGTTCGACTGGCGCGGGACCTTCGGGATCCAGCCGCTGGCCTCCAAGGGCAGCTTCAAGGTGAGCCACCTGCAGGTGCAAACACTGTCAGCGATCGGCGTCGACCTGGCGCCGCTGGAGCTCGCCGGCGGCGAGATGGGGCTCGACGGCCGCTACGATTTTGCGGAGCAGGCGGACAAACTGTCGCTGCAGGCGCAGGTCACCGAGCTCCAGGTCACGTCGCTGGCGCTGCGCCCGACCGGCGAGCACGACAGCTGGATCGTGGTTCCGCGGCTGGTGGCGACCGACACGGCGCTCGACCTCGCCGCGGCAACCGTGCGCGTCGGCCACGTGCTGGTCGAGGCTCCGACGCTGAAGGCGTGGCGCGACCGCGATGGCAGCATCAGCCTGACGCGACTCGCGCCGGCGGCCGGCGGCGCTCCGTCCGCCGGCGCCACGGCGCGCGCCGGCGCGCCAGAGGCGAAGCGCTGGCAGCTGGCCGTGCCCGACATCCGAGTGACCGGCGCCGATGTCAGCCTCGAGGACCGGATGCCGGCTCGGCCCGCGAGCCTGCACCTGGCGCCGCTGGAATTCAGCGTCGGCGGCTTCGCGAGCCCGGCCGCAGGGCCGTTGATGGTGACGCTCGACACGGGCGTCAACGACACAGGCCGCCTCACCGCGAACGGATCGCTGACGCTCCAGCCGCTGGCCGGCCGGTTCGACGTCGAAGCGCGCGCGCTCGCCCTCACCGCGGCGCAGCCGTACCTCGAGCGCGCGACCGCGCTCACGATCAGTAGCGGCACGGCGAGCCTGAAGGGCGCGGCGATCATCGGCCCGGCCGCCACCGTCGGCTTCCAGGGCGACGCCGAGGTCGATGACCTGCGCACCGTCGACAACGCGCTCGGGGAGGACTTCGTAAAGTGGCAGAGCCTGCGCTTCAACGGCGTCCGGGCGCAGAGCGGGCCGAGCTCGCTGTCGATCCGCGAGGTGGTCGCGCGCCAGCCGTTCGCCCGCGTGATCATCGGCTCGAACGGCGTCACCAACCTGCACGTCGCGCTCCGGCTGCCCGGCCCTGCGGCCGAGGCTGCTCCCGGCACGACGGCGACCGCCGCAGCGACCCCGCCACCCGCGCCGGCGCCGCCAGAACCCGCGGCGGCTGCGGCTCCGGTCGCACCGGTCGCGATTGGACTGGTACGGATCAGCGACGGATCTATGAACTTCGCCGACTTCACGGTCAAGCCGAGCTTCGCGACCGGCATCCACGAGCTCGCCGGCACGATCAAGGGGCTGTCCTCGAAGCCTGGCGCACGCGCCGACGTCGACCTCGCCGGCAAGGTGGATCGCTACGCGCCGATGACCATTACGGGCGAGGTCAACTTCCTCGCCGCCGTCGCCTACACCGACGTCAAGATGAGCTTCAAAAACATGGAGCTGACGGGGCTCTCGCCCTACTCCGGCCGCTTCGCGGGCTACCAGATCGACAAGGGCAAGATGTCGGCGGACCTGAGCTACCACGTCGAGAACCGGGTGCTGACGGCCGGGCACAAGCTGTCGATCAACCAGCTGCAGCTTGGCGAGCACGTCGACAGCCCGGACGCGACCAAGCTGCCGGTCAAGTTCGCGATTGCGCTGCTCAAGGACGGCAATGGCGTCATCGACCTCGAACTGCCGGTCACCGGCAGCCTCGACGACCCGGAATTCAGCGTCGGCCCGATCATCTGGAAACTGTTCGTGGGCCTTCTGACCAAGGCGGTCACGGCGCCTTTCAAACTGCTCGGCGCGCTGTTCGGGGGCAACGAGGAACTCGAGTTCGTCGACTTCCCGGCCGGCAGCGCCGTGCTCGACGCGGCCGGCCGCGCGAAGCTCGCCTCGCTCGTCAAGGCGCTGGCCGCGCGCCCCGCACTCAACATCGACGTGCCGCAGGTCGTCGCGCCGGCCGTCGACTCGGTCGTGATCGCCCGGCAGCAGTGGCTGGCCGACCTGGACGCCCGGGCCCGCCGGCGGCTCGGCGCGCATGCCCAGGAGCCGGGCGCGGTCGAGCGGCTGCTCGCCACTCCCAAGGACTACCGCGCCCTGCTCGAGGACGCCTACCGCGACAACTTCGGCCACCCGGCGGTACTGCCGCAGCCGGCGGCCTCGCCGGGCACGCCGCCACCCGAGCCGCAGGCCGCGGCGATCGCCTGGCTCGAGGCACAGCTGAAGCCACTCGTCGTGGTCGGCTCGCTCGAGCTCGCCGCGCTTGCCGACCAGCGTGCGGCCGCGGTGCAGTCGGCGCTGCTGGACGGCACTGGCGTCGACCCGACGCGAGTGTTCGTGATCAAGAAGGCGCCGATCGACACCGCGAGTGCGCCGGTGCGGATGCAGCTCGCGCTGCACTGACGGCGGCCGCGATCGCCGCCGCTCAGGACTTCGCGGCGGGCTCGGCCAGTCCCGGACGGATCAGCCCCTCCTGCGCGGTGCTGGCGACCAGCCGGCCGTCGCGGGTGAAGATCGCGCCGCGGGCGAAGCCGCGCGCTCCCGAGGCGCTCGGGCTGTCGATCGCGTACAGGAGCCAGTCGTCGACGCGGAACGGCCGATGGAACCAGGTCGCGTGGTCGATGCTCGCCATCTGCAGGTTTATGAGCGAGCGCCCGTGCGGCTGCGTCGCGGTCTCGAGCAGGTTGTAGTCGGAGACGTAGGCCAGCAGGCAGCGGTGCAGCCGGTCGTCGTCACCGGGCACCTGGTCGACGGCCCGGAACCAGACCTGGCGCTCCGGCGGCAGCGGCACGGGATTCAGGTAGTCGGGCATGCGCACCGGCCGGAACTCGAACGGCCGGCGATGCTGGAAGAACCGCCGGACCTTCTCCGGCAGGCTCGCCAGGATCTCCTCGCGGTACGAGTCGAAATCCCCAAGCGTCTCCGGTGCCGGCACGTCCGGCATCCGGGCGGCGTGTTCGAGGCCCGACTCGCGCACCTGGAACGAGCAGGACATGTGGAAGATCTGCTCGCCGGCCTGGATCGCGACCACCCGGCGGCTGGAAAAGCTGTGACCGTCGCGGCTGCGGTCCACCTGGTAGACGATCGGGGCGTTGAAATCGCCGCGTCGCAGGAAGTAGGCATGCAGGGAGTGGCAGTCGCGGTCCTCGACGGTACGGTAGGCCGCGACCAGCGCCTGCCCCAGCACCTGGCCGCCGAATACCTGCGCGCTGCCGATGTCCCGGCTCTCGCCGCGGAACAGGTTGACCTCGAGCGTCTCGAGCTCGAGCACCGCCAGCACGTCGGCAAGCCGTTGATCCATGCCTATCGATGGTAGCGCGGGCGCCGGGGCGTGCGCTCAGGAGACGCCGAGCCGCTTCTGCATGATCGGGCTCGTCGTCGTGTACTGCAGGAACTGCTTCTTGTCGGGGTACAGCCAGGCCTGTACTCCGAACGCGGCGAGCGCGGCCTCGTGGAAGCCGGACAGGATCAGCTTCTTCTTGCCCGGGTAGGTGTTGATGTCGCCGACCGCGAAGATGCCGGGCTCGCTGCTCTGGAACTTCTCGGTGTCGACGCGGATCGCCTTGCGGTCGATCCCGAGTCCCCAGCTGGCGATCGGCCCGAGCTTCGGATGCAGGCCGAAGAACGCGAGCACCTGCTCGCACTCGATGCGGGTCACGCTCCCGTCGGCGAGCTTGAGGTCGGCGCCGACGAGTCGCTCGCCGTCGACCTCGAGGCGCTGCACGACGCCCTCGTGCAGACCGATCTGGCCACCGGCCGCAAGCTCGCGCACGCGCGCCACCGACGCCGGCGCACCGCGGTACTCGGCGCGCCGGTGCACGAGCGTCAGCGACCCGGCGCGGCCGGCGAGGCTCATCGTCCAGTCGAGCGCCGAGTCGCCGCCGCCGAGGATCAGCAGCCGCCGGCCATACAGGTCCTCGGCGCGTCGCACCTTGTAGTGCACGGCCCGGCCCTCGAGCGCTTCGGCGCCCTCGGCGAGCAGCCGCCGCGGCTGGAAGGAGCCGACGCCGCCGGCAATGATCACGGCGCCGGCGTCGAAGCTCGTGCCCTGCGACGTGACCACCGCAAAGCGCCGCCCGTCGCCGATGCGCCGCACCTCGCTGACCTCCTCGCCGAGGTGCAGTTCGGCGCTGAACGGCCGGATTTGCGCGATCAGGCGGTCGACGAGCTCCTGCGCCCCGCACACCGGCAGCGCCGGGATGTCGTAGATCGGCTTGTCTGGGTAGAGCTCGGTGCACTGGCCGCCGGGCGCCTTGAGCGTGTCGATCAGGTGCGCCTTGATCCCGAGCAGCCCGAGCTCGAACACCTGGAACAGGCCGCAGGGACCAGCACCGATGATGACGCTCTCGGTGACGATCGGGCCCTGCGGCGCGGCGCGTTCTGGCACGAGCGAGTCTCCGTGGCGGGCGGCCGTGACGGCCCGCGTGGATTTTACACGCGGCCACGACCCGGTGGCCCGTTCCGGGGCGATGCCGGTGTTAGGATTTCAGGGATGTCGAGACCGCGCCGCAAGCCGCGAGATCCTGCACGCCGGCCCGGCCGGCCGGTGGCGCGGCGCGCGTCGGCGTCGCCGGGTTCGGGTGCGCGGCCGCCGCGTGGGTCCGGCGTGACGGCGTGAACCTGCTGGCGCGGATCCGCGACCACGCCCGCTCGGGCCGGCTGCCCGACGGCGTGCGGGTGTTCCTGCGGCCGCTGCGCGAGGCGGACCTGAGCCACGCGCAGGAGTACTTCGCGCGCCTGTCCGACGAGTCCCGCTACCTGCGTTTCCTGGTGGCGACGCCGGAGCTGACGCCGGAGACGCTCGCACAGCTGGTCGCCGCGATGCACGACGCACGGGCCGCGATCACGGTCGCGGTCGTCGACCACGGCCACCGCGAGGAGCTGATCGGCGGCGCCCGGGTCGTGCCGACGGAGCGCCATGGCACCTGCGAGTTCGCGATCTCGATCGTCGACGCGTGGCAGGCCCGCGGCGTCGGCACCGTACTGCTGCGCGAGGTCGTGCGGCTCGCGCGCCTGCTCCACTATCACCGGGTCGAGGGTACGGTGCTGTCGATCAATACGAAGATGCTGACGGTGGCGCGCCGGCTGCGATTCCGTCTGCACGCCGATCCGCGCAACGTTGCGGTCACGACCGTCTCACGCACGCTGCTGCCGTGAGCGCGGCAGCGGAGTACCCGGCGCAGCGACTCGACGCCGGCGGCCGCGCGCAGGTCGACTACCGCGCGATCTGGCGGCTCGCCGGCCCGCTGATGGCCAACAGCGCGATCCAGGCCGTCCTGAACCTCACCGACACCTGGTTCGTCAGCCGGCTGTCGACGACTGCGACCGCGGCGATGGCGGCGATCTATTGGGTCGTGCTCTGCACGATCGTGCTGTTCGGCGGCATCGGCATGGCGACGCAGACGCTGGCGGCGCAGGCGCAGGGCGCGCGGCGCTACGCGCGCGCTTCGCAGGCGGCCTGGTCCGGTGTCTACGGCGCGCTGCTGTCGGTGCCGCTGTTCGTCGCCGTCGGCTTCCTGGGCCGGCCGCTGCTCGAGCTGCTGGCGGTCGATCCGGAGACGCAGCGCCTGGCGCTCGACTACTGGTGGCCGCGGCTGGTCGCCGGCGGGCCGCTCGGGCTCGTGATCTGGTCGCTGACCGGGTTCTTCAACGGCATCGGCCACTCGCGACTGACGCTCGCGGTCACCGCGCTGATGGCGCTCGCGAACGTGCCGTTCAACCAGCTGTTCATATTCGATCTCGGCCTCGGCATCGCAGGCTCGGCCTGGGGCACCGTGGCCGCCGAGGTGGTGGGTCTCGGCCTTGCGCTCGCGCTGTTCCTCGCGCCGCGTGCGCGGCGGCGGCACCGCTCGCACCTGACCTGGCGGCGACCGGCCATCTGGCGCCAGGTCGCTCTCGGCCTGCCGATGGGACTGAGCATCACGGCCGACCTGCTCGGCCTCGCGCTCTTCCAGCTGATGCTGGTCAGCGTCGGCACCGTCGCCGGTGCCACGACCCAGATCGTCATGATGCTGACCTCGCTCTGCTACCTGCCGGGGATCGGCATCGCGATGGCCGGCACGACGCTCGTCGGCCAGTCGATCGGCGCCGGCCATCGCGACTGGGCGCGGCGTGTCGGCAACGCGATCATCCGCCTGGCGATGGTATTCATGGGAGCGGTCGGGCTCGTGCTCGGCCTCGGCCACCGCTGGCTGCTGCCGCTGTTCGTCAATGCCGCCGACCCGCATGCGGCCGAGGTGATCGCGCTCGGAGCGCCACTCCTGTGGATGGCCGCCTGCTACCAGCTGTTCGACGGCCTCAACCTCGGTGCCAGCTTCTGCCTGCGAGGCGCGGGCGACGTGCGCGTGCCGGTCCTCATCGTCGGTTTCCTGTCGTGGGGACTGTGGGTGCCGCTGACCCACGTCGTGACGTTCGCGCCCGGCGCCGGCTGGGTGCACTTTCTGCCACAGCTCGGCTACGGCGCCGTCGGCGGCTGGGCGGTGTCGGTCGGCTACGTCGTGGCGCTCGGCACGTCGCTGTGGCTGCGCTGGCAGTCCGGCGCGTGGCGGCGGATGCGGCTCTAGAGGTCCCGCGCCGCTTCCCTTGCGGTGCCGGCGCCCGGTGTGGTGACATTGCCACAACAGGCTCGACGAAGGGCCGGATCCCGCCAGGCCCGCCGCGAGGTTCCACCGTGAGCAAGCCGTCCCGTCGCGTCCGCCGCAGCAATACGCTCGGCATCCGGCCCCTCTACTTTCTGACGTCGGCGCTGCTCGCCGGCACCGTGCCGGTGAGGGCTCAGCAGGCGCCGGCACCCGGCAACGTGCTCGAGGAGGTCATCGTCACCTCGCAGAAGCGCGAGGAGAACCTGCAGGCGGTTCCGATCAGCATCCAGGCCTTGGACACCAAGAAACTGAGCGAGCTGCAGGTCTCGAGTTTCGACGACTACGCCAGGTACCTGCCGAGCCTGTCGGTGCAGAGCTACGGACCGGGCTACGCACAGCTGTACGTCCGCGGCGTGACCAACGGCGGCGACGGACTCAAGGTCGGCTCGCAGCCGCTCGTTGGCGTCTACCTCGACGAGATGCCGGTGACGACGATCGCCAACAACCTCGACGTGCACATCTACGACGTCGCGCGCGTCGAGGCGCTGTCCGGGCCGCAGGGCACGCTGTTCGGCGCGAGCTCGATGGCCGGCACACTGCGCATCATCACCAACAAGCCGGACCCCTCGAAGTTCGACGCGGGCTACGATCTGACCGCCAACAAGTTCACTGCGGGCGCCGGCGGCGGCAAGGTCGAAGGCTTCGTCAACCTGCCGATCGCGGAGCATGCCGCGGTCCGGCTGGTCGGCTGGGGTGAGCGTGACGGCGGCTACATCAACAACGTCGCGGCCCCGGCCGGGCTCACCTACCCGACCTCCGGCACCCCGCGCACAAACGCGGGCCTGGTCGAGAAGAACTACAACTGGGTCAACACAGTGGGTGGCCGCGGCGCGCTCAAGCTCGACCTCAACGACAGCTGGACCGTGACGCCGACGCTCGAGACCCAGCACCAGAAGGCGAACGGACAGTTCGCGACGACGCCCTACGGCGCGACGGTCAGCGGCACGTACACCGCCACGGTGCCCGGCTCGGGCGACCTCAATATCTCGCGCTACTACCCGGAGTATTCGGACGACACCTGGTGGCAGGCGACGCTGACCGTGCAGGGCAGGATCGGCGACTTCGACGTGATCTACGCCGGCGGCTACCTGAACCGCGACCGGGCCGACATCGCCGACTATACCGATTACTATTCTTCTACGACGTCTCCTCCGGGCGTGGAGCGTACTTCCTCGACAACGCGGGCAACCTGGTCAACCCGGCGCAGACCACGGTCTCGCGCAACCTGTTCAAGAAGCAGTCGCACGAGTTCAGGATCTCGTCGCCGAAGGAGTGGCGGCTGCGATTCGTCGCCGGCGCCTTCCTGCAGCGGCAGGGCAATGACACGCGCGATGAGTACCGGGTGCAGAACCTGTCGGACGCCGCCCACACGCTGGCCGGTTACGCCGGTTCGCTCGACGGCGAGCCGGGCGTGCTGTACCTGAATTCGCAGCTGCGCACCGACCGCGACTCGGCGCTGTTCACGGACCTGTCGTTCGACCTGACCGAGCGGCTGACGCTGACCGGTGGCATACGCGCCTTTCACTACGACAACACCGTGTACGGGTTCTTCGGCTTCGGCACCAGCGGCTATTCGCCGAACGGCGAGCTGCAGTGCTTCGTGCCGCCGACCACTCCGCCGAACCCGGAGCGGCCGTGCACCAACATCGACTACCGCGCGACCAAGACGGGCGCCACTCACCGCATCAATCTCACCTTCAAGTTCGACCCGGACCGCATGGTCTACACGACCTGGTCGACGGGCTTCCGGCCAGGCGGCGTCAATCGGCTCCAGTCGCTGCCGCCGTATACGCCCGACTACCTCACGAACTTCGAGCTCGGCTGGAAGACCACGTGGTTCGAGCACCGTCTGCGCTGGAATGGCGCCTTGTTCTTCGAGCGCTGGAAGGACGCGCAATACGGCATCTCGGGACCGAATGGCATCACGGAGATCGTCAATGCCGGGCGCTCCGAGATCCGCGGCGTCGAGTCCGACGTGCAGTGGCGCGCCACCGACGGGCTGACGCTGTCGGCATCGGCCACGTTCCTGAACGCCAAGCTGACGTCCAACGCCTGCAGCCTGTACAGCGCGGATTTCTCGTGCAGCGAGCCCGGCAATTCGATCCTGGCGCCCGCCGGCACGCGCCTGCCCGTCTCGTCGAAGGTCAAGGGCAACGCGATTGCCCGCTACGAGTGGACCGGCGGGCCCCTCAGTGCGCACCTGCAGGTCGCGGGCGTCTACCAGAGCAACGTGGTTCCCAGTCTCACGCTCAGCGACCTGACCGTCGAGGGCACGCAGCCGGCCTACGCGAGCTTCGACGTTGCCGGCGGCATTTCGCACGACCGCTGGACCGCGGAACTCTTCGTCGAGAATGTCGCCGACAAGCGCGGCGAGGCTTTCCGCTACACGTCGTGCGTCGTGTCGACGTGCCAGCTGATCAACGTGATACCGATCCGGCCGCGGATGGTCGGCATCTCCTTCGGCCAGAGGTTCTGAGAGGCGGTGCCGGGCGCCCGCCGCGGCTACAGGTCGCGGACGACGCGAAAGCCGAGATCCGATTGCCTGAGCCCCTGCGGCTCGGCGCCGCGCGCCGCGGCGCGGCTCCGCGCCGGGCGCGTCGCCCACGAGCCGCCGCGCACGCCGCGCAGCTCGCAGCCGCCGGCCCATTCCCACGCGCGGCCATCGAGCGGCCGGCCGGCGTAGCTCGACGTGTAACAGTCCTGCAGCCACTCGCGCGCGTTGCCGATGACGTCGTACAGGTCGAACGCGTTCGGCCGGTAGCTGCCGACCGGCGCCGTATACGTGTGCCCGTCGCTGCAGCGGGCGTTAGGGTATGGAAAGTGCAGGTCGGCGACCGCGGAGGCGTCGTAGACGTTGGCGTAATCGCAGGCGACCGACAGCAGCGTGTCCTCGTCCGAATCGCGATCGCCGAAGTAGCGCGGCGTCGCGGTGCCGCCGCGCGCCGCATACTCCCATTCGGTCTCGGACGGCAGGCGATAGAGCTTGCCGGTCGTGCGCGTCAGCCACGTCGTGTAGGCGCTCGCATCGTCCCAGCTCAGGCAGACGACGGGCTCGCTGTCGGCCTGCGGGCCGTTGAAGCCCGGATCCTTCCAGCTGCGGTCGGCCGCGCGCACCCAGGTGCCGCCGCTCACGACCCGGCAGTCGCCACCCGCGGCGTACTGTGTCGCCGCGACGAAGGCGCGGAACTCGCCGACCGTGATCTCGTACTTGCCGATCGCGAACGGGCGCGAGATCGTGACCGGAATCGCCGGCGTCTCGCCGCGCTCGGGCTGCGCTTCGCCGCTGTCGGCACCGCTGCCGAGCAGAAAGGTACCGGCCGGCACCACCACCATCTCGGGGCAGGTCGCGCAGTCGCGGAACGCACCGACGCTGGCCGGCGCCGCCATGAGGTTGCTGCCGGCCGCCGCAGCCGCGGCAGGCGCCTTCGGCGGCGGCTGCGCGTGCGCCGCGAGCGCAATGAGGCAGGCCAGCGGCGCGAGCGTCACGCGCATGTCAGCGGCCCTCCGGCCGGAGGTCGAGATCGAGAGCGACGCGCAGGCCGATCGTGTCGGCGCGCATATTGACCTCGGCCGCCTCGCGGTATGCGCTGCGGGCGCGCTCGGGCGGCGCCGCCCAGCTGCCGCCGCGCAGCACGCGTTTCGCGCAGCCGCCCGCCCACACCCAGGCGTGGCCGTCGCGCGGCCGGCCGACGTAGCTGTCGGTGTAGCAGTCCTCGACCCACTCGGCGACGTTGCCGATCATGTCGTAAAGGCCGTAGGCGTTCGCGCGCAACGCGCCGACCGGCGCCACGTCCGGGTACTTGTCGCGACACGGCACCGGCTCCCAGCCGAAGGCAAGCGTCTCGCGCGCCGACAGGTCGTAGAGGTTGGCAAACTCGCAGGCATCGGCGGGCTGGTCACCCCACGGCCAGCGCGTCGCGCTGCCGGCACGCGCGGCGTACTCCCACTCCGCCTCGGACGGCAGCCGGTATGGCTTGCCGGTACGGTGCGCGAGCCACTGCACGTAGGCCTTGGCATCGCTCCAGCTGACGCAGGCCACGGGATGGTCGTCCTTCGGCTCGCGCGGACGACCGGGATTGTCGGGTCCGCGACCGCGATCGGCGTTGAAGCGGTTGAGCGCGTCGTCCCAGGTTATGCACGGGCCGTGTGCGTCATAGCCCGAATCGGCGACGAACGCGCGATACTCGCGGCGCGTGACCTCGACGCGGCCGAGCGCGAACGGCTTCGCGATCCGCACGATCACCGCCTGCGCCTCGGCGCGCGCGCCGGCCGCGGCCGGGTCCGCGGTCGGCGTGCCCATCACGAACGTGCCGGCCGGCACGCGCACCATCTCCGGGCAGTCGGCGCAGTCGCGAAACGGCGCGGCCGGGTCGGCGGCGCGCGCGAGCGGCGCGGCGAGCGTCGCGAGGACGAGCGCGAGACCGAAGCGACCGACCGTTGTCGCCGGCACTTCAGCCACCGACCCGGACCGGAATGAACAGCGTCGTACCGGCACGATTGACCAGCAGTGCGATCGAGCGCTTCGACTTCGTGACCTGCGCCTGCAGGTCCTCGACCGTCGCGATCCGCTGGCCGTTGGCGCCGACGATCACATCGCCGGGATGGACGTCGGCCTCGAGTGCCGGGCCGTCGGCCTCCTCGACCCACAGGCCGCCGTCGAGGCCAGCGGCGCGCTTCTCCGCGGGCGACAGCGGCCGGACCGCGAGGCCAAGCGCGCCGCTGCGCCGCGCGTCGCCGCGGTCGTCCTGCGCGATGCGGCCTTCCGCGAGCTCGACGATGTCGACGGCGATCTTGCGACCGCCGCGGTCGCGCCAGACCTCGAGCTCGGCGCGGCTGCCCGGCGCCAGCTGCGCAATCGCGGCCGACAGCTGGCCGGAGCGCTCGATCGGCTTGCCGTTGACGGCGAGGATCACGTCGCCCGGCTTCAGGCCCGCCTTGGCGGCCGGCCCGCCACCCTCGACCTGGCTGACGATGGCGCCGCGCGGCCGGTCAAGGCCGAAGGAGTCGGCCAGCTGCTGGCCCACGTCCTGCACCAGAACCCCGATGCGACCGCGCTGCACGCGCCCGGTCCTGACCAGCTGGTCCTTGACGTTGACCGCGATGTCGATCGGGATCGCGAACGAGATGCCCATGAAGACGCCGGTGCTGCTGTAGATCTGGGAGTTGATGCCGACGACCTCGCCGGCCATGTTGAACAGCGGCCCGCCGGAGTTGCCGGGGTTGACGGCCGCGTCGATCTGGATGAACGGCGTGAACTGGCCGTCCGGCAGCAACCGCGAGGTCGCGCTGACGATGCCGGCCGTGACGCTGTTGTCGAACCCGAACGGCGAGCCGATCGCGACCACCCACTCGCCGGGCCGCAGCTTCGACGGGTCGCCGATCCGCACCGTCGGCAGGTTCTTGCCGTCGATCCGGATGACCGCGACGTCGGTGCGGCGGTCGATGCCGACGACCTTGGCCGTGAACTCGCGCCGGTCGGTCAGGCGGACGGTCACTTCGCTGGCGTCGGCGACGACGTGAGCGTTGGTGAGGATGTAGCCGTCCGGGGTGATGAAGAACCCGGAGCCTTCGCGCGTGGGCGGTTGTTCGCCGCGCGGCGCGCCGAAGCGCCGCAGGAAGTCGTGCAAGGGATCGTCGGGCGCCGCGTCGGCGAGCGCCGCCCGGCGGCCGCGCTCGACGACGGTGACGTTGACGACCGCCGGGCCCGCCGCGGCGACCAGCTCGGTGAAGTCCGGCAGGCCGCGGGCAGTGGCTGCGACCGTGCCCGGGCTGACGGGCTGCGAGAGCGCCACGGGCGCGGTTGCGACCGGACCCGGCGCCACAGCCGGACCCTGGCCGCAGCCCGGCAGCGCCGCGATCCCGCCGGCCAGCGCCACGACGCCGACGACACCCACCAACCGGCGACCGATGCCCACTGTCCGCACTCCTGACGCACGACCCGAGGTCTCGGCATAGACAGCGCGACCGCCCGCAAAGTTGCGCCCGGGCGCGGCCCCGAGCCGCCACCAGAAGGGGTTACTGCCGCACGCCGGGCGAATGATACAGCCCTGCAGGTGGGGCTTCGCAGGCGCGGACTTGCCTTGGGCCCGGGGACCCCGCACCGGCCAGTAGCGGACACGGCAGGTCCGGCGGCCTGCCACGCGCCGTCCAGGTCCAACTTCGGAGTGCGCCGCGGGTCGTAGCCGGACGCGCAGCATGGTCGTGTCGCGCGCCGATGACGCCGGCGTCTGCAAGCGCCCCGGGTCAAGCCCGGGCACGGTGCGGGCGGCCGGGCGAGGCCGAGACGGCGCCTCGCCCGGCGACAGGCCGGTTACGAGCGAGCCGCTCCCGCAGCCTCATGCGTCCAGATTCGCATCTTGTGCGTTTCCGGCATCACAAACAGGCAGATGATGAAACACACCGCCGGCACCGCGATCGGATAGATCAAGGCACGTCCCACGCTGCCGGTGGACAGGTACGCCGCCGACGTGATGAACGGCACCAGGCCCCCGCCCCAGCCGTTGCCGATGTGGTACGGCACCGACACCGACGTGTAGCGGATCCGGCTCGGGAAATACTCCGCCAGGAAGGCTCCGACCGGTCCATACACCATGCCCACGTAGGACACCAGGATGAAGATGATGAAGATCGCGACCGGATAGTTGACGGCGCCAGGGTTGGTGACCTCCCCGAGCCACCCGTACAGCGGGTAATACGTCAGGGCTGCGAGCAGCATGCCGCCGAGGATGACCGGCTTGCGGCCGACCAGGTCAGAGAGCCATCCGAACAGGATCAACGTCGGCGCCGCGAGCAGCAACGCGACTCCAACGATGGTGCTGGAGGTCAGTACGTCCAGCTTCTTCACCGTCTGCAGGAAATACAGCGCCCAGAACTGGCCGCTGTACCACACGACGCCCTGACCGATCAGAACCACGATGGCGACCAGGATGAACTTGATGTTCGAGCTCAGGAACGCTTCCTTCCACGGGTTCTTCACCATCGCGCCCTTGGCCTTCATCGCTTCGAAGACCGGAGTCTCTCCCAGCTGCAGCCGGATGTAGATGGCCATCATCACCAGCAGGAAGGAGATCAGGAATGGAATCCGCCAGCCCCATGCGCTGAAGGCCTCGGTGCCGAGGTAGGTCCGGGTGCCAACGATGACCGCGAGGGAAACGACGATGCCGAGTGTGGGCGAAGTCTGCAGCCAGCCCGTGTAGAAGCCGCGGCGCTCGTCCGAGACGTGCTCCGCGACGTAGGTGATGGCGCCACCGTATTCCCCGCCCAGGCACAGGCCCTGGACGATCCGCAGGCCGAACAGGATGAAGGCGGCGGCCACGCCGATGTCGGCGAAGGTCGGAATCAGACCGATGGCGGCCGTCGACAGTCCCATGCCGGTCAGCGTGACGATGAAGGTGTACTTGCGCCCAACCCGGTCGCCCAGCCAGCCGAACAGGAACGCGCCCAGCGGACGAATCAGGAAGCCGGCAGTAAACAGCGCGATCGTGCTCAGCAGCGCCGCCACCGGATTGCTCTTGTCAAAGAACTTGACCGACAGTATCGCGGCCAGGCTGCCGAAGATGTAGAAGTCGTACCATTCGATGATGTTGCCGACGGCGGCGGCCAGCACGACGCGGCGGAAGTCTTTCTTGATCTCACCGACCATAGCATTGCTCCTTCGAATTGTTTGATCTGTCTCTCGTCCCGGCTACTGGTCCAGGCATCTTTGCGCCCGGCGAGAACACATCCGTCCAGTCACCCAGCGTCGCAGGCGGTCCGTCCCGAGCTTACGACCCCGACTCCCCGGCATCGGCGGCCCGCGTCTGCCACCATCACAGGCGGCAACGGTCGCCGAGCCACTTCCTCCGCCTCGCGCGCCGCGTGGGCACGGACGCCGATCGGACCCAGAACCGGCCGGCGAGCCCGGCCCGGCCGGATCACGTCCTGGCCATCGGCTCCACGAGGACTACGGTCCCCCCGATACTGCTACGGATGCTGGCAACCGCGGCTGGGCGACGTAAATTAGCCATTCGTCGTAGAGGCAGGCCGCTACGACCAAGGTCGCAGGCCGGTGGCCGGACGCGGGTGCTAGAACTAAGGGCGCGGGAGACGCGCCCGGTCGGAGCCAGCCTGAAGGAGGGGAGTCGCGATGAGCCAGGTTTATGAGGTGCCCGCCGACTTCGCGCGCCGGGCGCACGTCGATGCCGAACGCTACGCCACCGAGTACGCCCGAAGCGTCCGGGACCCGGCTGGCTACTGGGGCGAGGTCGGGCGACGGCTCGACTGGATCAGGCCCTACACGCAGGTCCGCGACGTCTCCTTCCGGCTCGACGACTTCCGGATCCGCTGGTACGCCGACGGCGAGCTCAACGTCTCCGCGAACTGCCTCGACCGCCACCTCGCGCAGCGCGGCGACCAGACCGCGATCCTGTGGGAGGGCGACGACCCGAGGGAGACCCGCCGGGTCAGCTATCGCGAGCTGCACCACGACGTCTGCCGCTTCGCCAACGCGCTGAAAGGCCTCGGGGTCGCCAAGGGCGACCGCGTCACGATCTACCTGCCGATGATTCCCGAAGCGGCGGTGGCGATGCTGGCCTGCGCGCGCCTGGGCGCGATCCACTCGATCGTCTTCGGCGGTTTCTCGCCCGAGTCGCTGGCGAGCCGCATCCAGGACTGCGGTTCGACGCTGGTCATCACCGCCGACGAGGGGCTGCGCGGCGGCCGCAAGGTGCCGCTGAAGGCGAACGTCGACGCCGCCCTGCAGCTGCACACACCCACGAGCGTCAGGAACGTCATCGTCGTGAGCCGCACCGGCGGCAAGGTCGCGATGGAGCCCGGACGGGACCTGCGCTACGAGGAGCTGCTCGCGGCGGCGAGCCCCGATTGCCCGCCGGTCGCGGTCGGCGCCGAGGACCCGCTGTTCATTCTGTACACCTCGGGTTCGACCGGCAAGCCGAAGGGCGTGCTGCACACGACCGGCGGCTATCTGGTGTACGCGTCCTTCACCTTCGAGACGGTGTTCGACTACCGCGACGGCGACGTCTTCTGGTGCACGGCCGACGTCGGCTGGGTCACCGGCCACAGCTACGTCGTCTACGGGCCGCTCGCCACCGGCGCCACCTCGGTGATGTTCGAGGGAGTGCCGAACTACCCCGACCCCGGCCGCTGCTGGGACGTCGTCGACCGCCACGGCGTGACGATCTTCTACACGGCGCCCACGGCGATCCGCGCGCTGATGCGCGAGGGCGAGGACTGGGTGCGCAAGCACTCGCGCAAGAGTCTGCGGCTGCTCGGGACCGTCGGCGAACCGATCAACCCGGAGGCGTGGGAGTGGTACCACCGCGTCGTCGGCGAGCGGCGCTGCCCGATCGTCGACACCTGGTGGCAGACGGAGACCGGCGGCATCCTGATCACGCCGCTGGCCGGCGCGACCCGCCTGAAGCCGGGGTCGGCGACCATGCCGTTCTTCGGCGTGCGGCCGGCCATCGTCGACGGCGGTGGTCACGAGCAGAGCGGTCCCTGCGAGGGCAACCTGGTGCTGCTCGACTCGTGGCCCGGCCAGATGCGAAGCGTGTACGGCGACCACCAGCGCTTCATCGACACCTATTTCCGCACCTTCCCCGGCAGCTACTTCACCGGCGACGGCGCGCGCCGCGACGAGGACGGCTGCTACTGGATCACCGGCCGCGTCGATGACGTCATCAACGTCTCGGGCCACCGGCTGGGCACGGCCGAGGTCGAGAGCGCGCTCGTCGCCCATCACGCGGTCGCCGAAGCCGCCGTCGTCGGCTATCCGCACGAGATCAAGGGCCAGGGCATCTACGCCTACGTGACGCTGAAGGCCGGCTTCGAGCCTTCCGATACGCTGATGGCCGAACTGAAGCAGACGGTGCGCCAGCAAATCGGCGCGATCGCCTCGCCGGACGTGATCCAGTGGGCGCCGGGCCTGCCGAAGACCCGCAGCGGCAAGATCATGCGGCGGATCCTGCGCAAGATCGCGGCGGACGAGGCCGACCAGCTCGGCGACACCTCGACGCTCGCCGATCCGTCGGTCGTGCAGCAGCTGGTACAGCACCGGATGAACAAGTAGGCGCCGTCGGACCTGCATGGCGCGCACGATCCTGATCGCCGACGACCACCCGTTGTTCCGCGCCGCGCTGCGCGGCGCGGTGGCCGCAAACCTGGCGGACGCCGAGTTCGTGGAGGCGGAATCGGTCGCCGGGCTGCTCGAGGCGATCGAGCGTCATCCGCACGCGGACGTGCTGCTGCTCGATCTGGACATGCCAGGCGCACACGGTTTCAGCGCGCTCGCGCACGTGCGCGGCCTGCGGCCGGAGCTGCCGGTGGTCATCGTCTCCGCGACCGCCGATGCGGCGACCATCGCGAACGCCTTCACTTACGGCGCGCAGGGCTTCATAGCGAAGTCGTCCGATGCCGCGACCATCGGCGGCGGCATCGAGTCGGTGCTGCAGGGCGAGCTGGTCACGCCGCCCGCCTACCGGGCGCCGCTGCCGAGCCGCCGGCCCGTCGACGACCTCGAGGTGGCGGCGCAGCTGGCCGAACTCACGCCGCAGCAGTTCCGCGTGCTCAGCATGCTGTTGTCGGGACTGCTGAACAAGCAGATCGCCTTCGAGCTCGACGTCTCCGAGGCAACCGTCAAGGCGCACGTCACCGCGGTGCTGCGCAAGCTTGGGGTCGCCAACCGGACCCAGGCCGTGCTGCGGGTAGGCCGGCTTGCCATCGACCACGGCGTGCTGAAGGTCGCGCCCGACGACGAGTAGCCGCTGCCTCAGCCGCGGGCGGCGCGCGCCTGCGCGCGCACCCGGTTGGCCTGCGCCGCGGTCAGAAACGCCCGCAGCCCGGCCGGCTTCACCGGCTTGCGGAGCACCGGCCAGCCGAGCGTGCGGGCACGCGCCGCGAGCGCGCCGTCGAAGTCGGCGGTCAGCAGCGCGCCGACCAGCGATCCGTCGGCTGCCGCGCGCAGCTCGCCCAGGAGTTCGAGCCCGTCCGGCCCGTCACCGAGATGATAGTCGGCGAGGACGATGTCGACGCCGCCGGCGTGGGCGGCACGCGCCTCGGCTGCATCGCGCGCCTTGAGCACGCGGATGCCCCAGCGGCTGAGGAGCGCCTCCATGCCGTCGAGGATCATCGGTTCGTTGTCGACGCAGAGCACGCTCAGTCCGTCGAGCCGCGCGCCGCTGTCGGCCGGCGCCGCGACCGACGCCGCCGGCACCGCGCTCGCGGCCGCGCGCGGCACGATCACGCCGAAGCTCGAGCCGTGGCCCGGCCGGGAGCGCAGGTCGAGCGGGTGGTTGAGGAGCCGCGAGATGCGCTCGCAGATCGCGAGCCCGAGGCCGAGGCCCTTCTCGCCCCACGGCGAGGCACGCTCCAGCCGCGTGAACTCGGCGAAGATCGCCCGGCGCTGGTGTTCGGCGATGCCGGGACCGGTGTCGCTGACGCGGATCAGCACGGCCGTGCCGCGACGCCGGCACGCGACCAGGATGCCGCCGCGACCCGTGTAGCGGACCGCGTTCGCTAGGTAGTTCTGCAGGATGCGCCTGAGCAGCACGCGGTCCGTGCAAACGACCTCTGCCGTGGCCCGCACGCGCAGCGACAGCTGCCGCGCAGCGGCCACCGGCGCGTACTGCCGCTCCAGGTCGGCGAGCAGGTCGGCGAGCCGGAATGCCGTCCGCTCGGGCTGCAGTGCGCCGCTGTCGAGCTTGGCGACGTCGAGCAGGCCATCGAGCAGTTCCTCGGCGGCGCGCATCGAGCTGTCGATCCGCAGCGCAATCTCGCGCAGCCCCGGATCGTTCGCGGTCTGCACCGCGAAGGCGGAGGCGAACAGGCGCGCGGCGTTGAGCGGCTGCAGCAGGTCGTGGCTCGCGGCCGCGAAGAAACGGGTCTTGCTGGAGTTCGCGTCCTCGGCCAGGCGCTTCGCCACCTGCTGCGCCGCGAGCGAGCCCTTGAGCTCGACGGTGCGCTGCTCGACCCGGTCCTCGAGCTCGAGCTTGGCCTCGAGCAGCTCGCGCTCGGTTCGCTTGAAATCCGTGATGTCGGTGTAAGTCGTCACGTAGCCGCCGCCCGGCATCGGCTGGCCGCGGATCTCGTAGACGCGGCCGTTGCGGCGCTCGCGCTGGATGACGTAGGCGCTGCCGGAGCGCATGTAGGCGAGCCGCTTCTGCACGTGCTGCTCCGCGTCGCCCGGCCCGCACTCGCCGCGCAGCGCGTTCCAGCGGATCACGTCGGCGGCGTCCCGCCCGACGTGGATGACGTCGTCCGGGTAGTCGAACATCTTCAGGTAGCGGCCGTTCCAGGCCACGAGCCGCATGTCGGCGTCGACGACGCTGATGCCCTGGGCCACATTCTCCATGGTCGCGTGCAGCAGCTGGCGGCTGAACCGCAGTTCCTGTGAGGTTTCGTCGAGCAGCTCCGCGACCTCGTCCACCTCGAGGCCGCGGCGCCGGAGCGCGTGCGTCAGCAGCACGCGCGCCGTCGAGGCGCCGACCGAGCCGGCCAGCTCGCGCTCGACGTGCTGCAGCAGGGCGCGGGAAGCGTCATCGCCCGGCCGCGGCACCGGTCGCTGCATCAGTGCCGCGTGCTCGCTCAGCATGCGGCGGGTCGCCGCGGGGCCCACGATCCGCGCCGCGAGTGCCTCGAGGTCCCCGACGCGGGCGTGGCTCGGCCCCTGCAGCGGCGTGCTGCCGAGCGGCGCGGTGAAGGCCTTCGCGGCGAGCCGTTCCTGGAGCGTCGTGCCGCGGCGGAGGGAGATCGCGACCAGGAGCGCGACGTTGGCCGCGAGCGCCGAGAAGGCGCCCGCGGTGACCGGGCCGATGCCGACGAAGCCGAACAGCTGCTGCGGCCGGAGCCAGCCGATGCCGAACGGTCCGTGCAGCAGCAGCGGGTGCGCGGGACCGAGGACCTGCGGCAGCAGCAGCGTGTAGAGCCACAGCCCGAATCCCGCCAGCAGCCCCCACAGGACTCCCTGGCGGGTGGCGCCCCGCCAGGCCAGCGCCGCCACCATCCCGGGCACGAACTGCGCGACGGCCGCGAACACCATCAGGCCAATCGAGGCAAGCGTCGCCGGCGTCTCCACCGAGCGATTGAAGCCGTAGGCAAGCAGCGCGAGCCCGAAGATCACGATGCGGCGCAGCCACAGGATGCGGCCGCCGAGGTCGACGCTGCCGGCGAGCCGCGACCGCCACAGCGCCGGAACCAGCAGGTCGTTGGTGATCATGGTCGCGAGCGCGAGGCTCGCGACGACCACCATCGCCGTCGCCGCCGACAGGCCGCCGAGGAAGGCGAGCAGCGCGAGCCACGGCGCGCCGCCGGCCATCGGCATCGTCAGCACGAGCGTATCCGGCTGCCCGGTCAGCGCGGCGGCGGGCGAGGTGCCGAGCGCCGCGATCGGCAGCACGAACAGGCAGAACAGGCCGAGGTACGCGGGAAACAGCCAGCGCGCGTGGCGCAGGTCGGCGGGTTCCGCGCACTCGACCACGCTGACCTGGAACTGCCGCGGCAGGCAGACGATCGCGGCCGCGCCGAGCAGCGTGGTGCCGACGAAGTTGATGTCGACCGTGCCCTGCATCGCGCCGACGCCGGCCCACAGCCTGCCGGCGCCGGGCGCGAGCGCGCGCCACGCGTACAGCCCGACCGCGACGAAGGCGCAGAGCTTGACCAGCGACTCGAACGCGATCGCCAGCATCAGCCCTTCATGGTGCTCGGAGGCATCGACGCGGCGCGTGCCGAACAGCGCCGCGAACAGCGCCATCAGCAGTGCGACCGCGAGCGCCGCGTCGCCGCGCCACGGCGCATCGCCGCCGCCGGCGCCGGTCAGCACGCCGATGCTGGCGGCGACCGCCTTGTACTGAAGCGCGATGTAGGGCACGACCGCGACGAGCGCCAGCAGCGTGACGAGCGCGGCCAGCGAGCGGCTCTTGCCGAAGCGCGACGAGATCAGGTCCGCGATCGAGGTGATGTTGCGGGCGCGCGCGACCTCGACCAGGCGTGCGAGCCTGGGCGCGCCGAACAGGAACAGGAGCGCCGGGCCCAGGTAGATCGGCAGGTAGGCCCAGCCCTCGCGTACCGCCGTGCCGACGGCGCCGAAGAAGGTCCAGCTGGTGCAGTAGACGCCGAGCGCGAGGCTGTAGATCAGCGGTCGCAGCCGGACGTTCAGCGGGTACACGCGCCGCTGGTCGCCATAAAAGGCGATCGCGAACAGCAGCGCCAGGTACCCGACCGCGAGCGCCGAGAGCAGCCAACCGGAGAACATCGGACCCCCTCCGGCCTGACGTTAGCATGCGGGCGCACCCGGCCGTAGCGGCTGCCGCCGCGCTGCCCGGCAGCGGCCGGAACCCGGTCGCGACGCGGCCGCGGCCGGTGTGGCGGGAATGCGACGCCGACGACGCGCTACACTTTTGCCGCAGGTTGCCGAGGTCCCCATGAACGTCGCCCGCGACACGGTCGTCACGATCCACTACACGCTCAGGAACGGCTCGGGCGAGGTGCTCGACAGCTCCGCCGGGGGCGAGCCGCTTGCGTACATGCACGGCGGCAGCAACATTGTCGCCGGCCTCGAGGAGGCGCTCGACGGCAGGCCGGTCGGCGACCGTTTCTCGGTCGCGGTGCCGGCGGCGAAGGCCTACGGCGAACACGACCCGGGACTCGTCCAGCAGGTGCCGCGCCGCGCCTTCCAGGCGGCGGGCGAGGTGCGCAAGGGCATGCGCTTCACCGCGCAGACCGAGCGCGGCCCGCGCCAGGTGGTCGTCACGCACTTGGCCGGCGACATGGTCACGGTGGACGGCAACCATCCGCTCGCCGGCCAGGCGCTCAGCTTCGACGTCGAGATCGCGGACGTCAGGGACGCGAGCGCCGAGGAAATCGCCCACGGCCACGTCCACGGCGAGGGCGGTCACCACCACGACTGAACGCGAGCGGCGCGCGGCCGCGCGCCGGGCCGGCCGACCCCGCGATCAGCCGTGCGGGAACGTGTAGGGCTGGTACGGCAGGCCCAGGTCGCGCGCCACCGCCTCGAAGGTCAGCTTGCCGGCGTGCACGTTGAGGCCGCGGGCAAAGCCCGGATCGCGCGCAAGCGCCCGCTGCCAGCCGAGGTCGGCGAGCGCGCGCACATACGGCAGGGTGGAGTTGGTGAGCGCGAACGTCGAGGTGCGGGGCACCGCTCCCGGCATGTTGGTCACGCAGTAGTGCACCACGCCGTCGACGACGTAGGTCGGCGAGGCGTGCGTGGTCGGCTGGCTGGTCTCGAAGCAGCCGCCCTGGTCGATTGCGATGTCGACCAGCACGGTACCAGCCTTCATGCGCTTCACCATCTCGCGGGTCACGAGCTTGGGCGCCGCGGCGCCGGCGACCAGCACCGCGCCGATGACGAGGTCGGCGTCGAGCACCAGCCGCTCGATCGCGGCGGCCGTCGAGTAGACGGTCTTGATGCTGCTGCCGAACTGCACGGCGAGCTCGCGCAGCCGCTTCGACGAGCGGTCGACGATGGTGACGTCGGCCTGCATGCCGACCGCCATCTCGGCCGCGTGCGTGCCCGACACGCCGCCGCCGATGATGACCACCCGGGCCGGGGGCACGCCCGGCACGCCGCCGAGCAGCACGCCGCAGCCGCCGTTCGCCTTCTGCAGCGAGGTCGCGCCGACCTGCACCGACATGCGGCCGGCCACCTCGCTCATCGGCGTCAGCAGCGGCAGGCTGCCATCCGCGGCGGTCACCGTCTCGTAGGCGATCGCGGTCGCACCGGAAGCGATCAACGCCTCGGCCTGCGCCCGGTCGGCCGCCAGGTGCAGGTAGGTAAACAGGACCTGGCCCGCATGCAGCATCCGGCACTCGGCCGCCTGCGGCTCCTTGACCTTGACGATCAGCTCCGAGGCGGCGAACACGTCCTTCGCGGTCGCGAGGATGCGCGCGCCGACGGCCTGGTACTCGGCGTCGCCGATGCCGACGCCATCGCCCGCCTGCGACTCGACGCCGACCTCGTGGCCGGCGGCGACCAGCTCGCGCACGCCCGCCGGCGTGAGCCCGACGCGGTACTCGTGGACCTTGATCTCCTTCGGCACACCGATGCGCATCGTGATACCCCTGAGGTCGTGGACGGACCACTGTAGCGAGCGCACGCGCGCAGCCTCTTGCAAACGCAGCGCAGCAAACGGCGCTTTCCAGCAAGATTCTGCTATAATATTTGCATTACACGCAAGGATCTGCCGATGGAGCTGGACCGCTACGACCGCGCGCTGCTGCAGGCGCTGCAGCGCGAGGGCCGCATCACGAACAGCGAACTGGCGGCGCGCGTCAGCCTGTCGGAGTCCGCGTGCCTCAGGCGCATGCGCGCGCTCGAGGCGACCGGCCTGATCGAGGGCTATGCAGCCATCCTGAACGAGCAGAAGGCCGGCCTCGGGGTCAACGTCTTTGTCAGCATCACGCTCGTCGGCCAGGAGCGCACCGACCTCGCGGCCTTCGAACAGGCCGTCCGCAAGGTGCCCGAGGTCATGGAGTGCTACCTGATGTCGGGCGAGTACGACTACCTGCTGCGCGTCGTGGTCGCGGACACGGCCGACTTCGAACGCGTCCACAGCCGCCACCTGACCAGCCTGCCGCACGTGGCACGGGTGCATTCGAGCTTCGCGCTCCGCGCCGTGCAGAAGTCGCGCGAGCTCCCGGTTCGCTGAGGCGGCGGATTCCGGCGCGGCGCGCGGCCGTGTATCCTTGCGATCACTTGCTGGGGTGGCCCGCCCGGGGGCCTGAGACGCGGTAGCGCCGCGAACCCTTTGAACCTGATCCGGTTAGTACCGGCGTAGGGAGCGCAATGATCCTGCCGACCGTTGCCGTCCGCCGCGCCGTAGCACCAGCGCTGCTGCTCCCCGCACTCGCGCTCTTTGGCGGCGCGCCGGCACGCGGCGCCGAGGGCGACCTCGGCGAGGTGCTCGTGACTGCGGCGCTCCGTCCCCTGCCCGCCTCCGCCCTCGCCGCGAGCGTGACCGTGCTCGACGGGGCCACGTTGCAGGACGCCGGGCGCCAGCACCTCGAGGACGTGCTCGCGCTGGTGCCGAACCTGAACTGGGCCGGCGACACGGCACGACCGCGTTACCTGCAGCTGCGCGGCATCGGCGAGCTGGAGCAGTACCAGGGCGCGCCGAACCCCTCGGTCGGCTTCCTGATCGACGACATCGACTTCAGCGGGCTCGGCTCGGCCGCAACCCTGTTCGACGTCGACCGCATCGAGGTGCTGCGCGGCCCGCAGGGTACGCGCTACGGCGCCAACGCGCTCGCCGGGCTGATCTACGTGACGAGCGCAGCGCCCGAGGACCGCGACGGCGCCCGCATCGAGGTCGGCGCCGGCGACTACAACACGAGGAGCGTCGGCGCGGTGCTGACGGGGCCCGTGGGCGCGCTCGACTCGGCGTTCCGGCTCGCCGTGCAGCGCGAGACTTCCGACGGCTTCTACCGCAACGTCTACCTCGGTCGCGAGGACACCAACAACCGCGACGAGCTGACGCTGCGCGGCCGCTGGCGGTTCCAGCCATCCGAGCGGCTGCGCATCGACCTCGCGGCGCTGCACGTGCAGATCGACGACGGCTACGACGCGTTCGCGCCGGACAACACGCGCAGCACGCATTCGGACCAGCCGGGCGTCGACGCGCAGCACTCGACCGGCGTCGCGCTCAAGGTCGCCTACGCGGCCCCGGACGCCGCGACGCTGACGGGCATCGCCACCTACGCCGAGACGCGCGTCAAGTACGGCTTCGACGGCGACTGGGGCAATCCGCAGTACTGGGCGCCGTACGTCAACAGCTTCACCGAGTTGCAGTACCGCCATCGGCACACGGCGAGCGTCGAGCTCAGGCTCGGGACCTCGCCCGAGCGCGGGCTCGCGTGGCTCGTCGGCGCCTACGCGCAGCAGCTGCGCGAGACGCTCGACGACGCGAGTGCCGGCAACTCGTACGATCCGCTCAACGGCGCCTATGCCCAGGACACGGTCGTCGACAGCGCCTACCGGGCGCGCAACGTGGCGCTCTTCGGCATGCTCGACGGCGACCTCGGCCGGCGCCTGCGCTGGTCGCTCGGCCTGCGCGGCGAGACGCGCCGGGCCGACTATCAGGACCTGACCCACGACTTCATCGCCGGCACCGTCCTCGGCAACAACTTCGGGCCCAGCGACCGTCTGTGGGGCGGGCACGGCTCCCTGACCTACCGCCTGGCGCCCGCCTCGAGCCTGTACATGCAGATCGCACGCGGCTACAAGGCGGGCGGCTTCAACCTGAGCCAGGGGCTGCAGCCCGACCAGATCCTGTTTCGGCCGGAGGCCGACTGGAACGTGGAGGCCGGCTACAAGGCGACCTCGCCCGACCGCGCGCTCAGCCTGACCGCGGACCTGTTCTGGCTCGATCGCAGCGACGCGCAGATCAAGACCAGCCAGCAGAGCGACCCGACCAACCCCAACACGTTCATCTACTACACCGGCAACGCCCGGCGCGGCCGCGACTACGGCGCCGAGGGCTCGCTCCGCTGGCAGCTGCTGCCGCGGCTGTCGCTCGGCGGGGCACTCGGCCTGCTGCGGACCTCGTTCGAGGATCTCGCCGGGGTCGGCGCCGCGGGCACCACGAGCGTGTCACGCGAGCTCGCCAACGCGCCGCACTGGCAGGCGGCCGTCGACGCCGCATATCGCGCGCCGGGCGGCGCGTTCGCGCGGCTCGACGTCACCGGCATGGGCGCCTACTACTTCGACCTGCCGCCGAACCCGACCCGCTCTCGTCCGTACGGCCTCGTCAACAGCCGCATCGGCTGGGAGTCCGCGCGCTGGTCCGTGTCGCTGTGGGGCCGCAACCTGCTCAACCGCGACTACCCGGTGCGCGGCTTCTACTTCGGGCTCGAGCCACCTTACTACCCGAACAAGCTGTACCTGCAGCTCGGCGACCCGCGCACGGTCGGCTTGAGCGTGGTCCTGCGCATCGGCGGCGAGGCGGACGGCCGCGGACGTCAACCGGCCGCCGGCGCCTCGCGGTAGCGGCGCGGCAGCCGGCTCGAGAGCCGCGTCAGGATCTCGTAGCCGATCGTGCCGGCGAGCTCCGCGGCCGCCTCGAGCGGCACGCCGCCGCCGAGCAGGTCGACGCCATCGCCGACGGCGAGCGCACCGTCCGGGAGGCCCGTGACGTCGAGCGTGGTCAGGTCCATCGACACCCGCCCCACGACCGGCACGCGCCGTCCGGACGCGAACGCAAAGCCGCAATTACCGAGCGCGCGCGGGTAACCGTCGGCGTAGCCGGCGCCGACCGTCGCGATCCGGCAGGGTCCGTCGGCCCGCCAGCTCGCCCCGTAGCCGACGGTCGCGCCCGGGGCGACGGTGCGGATCTGCAGCACGCGCGCCTCGAGGCGCACGACCTCGCGGAGCCCGTCCGGACGATCGGGGAATGGCCGGCCGCCGTAGAGGGCGAGCCCGGGCCGCACCAGGTCACCGCGGAACTCCCCGTCAAGCAAGGTGCCGGCGGAGTTGCCGATGCTGGTCGGAGCCTCCGGCAGCCGGGCCCGCAGCGCCGCGAAGCGCTGGAGCTGCAGCCGGTTGAGCGGGTGGCCGGGCTCCTCGGCGCAGGCCAGGTGCGTCATCACGAGCGCGAGCCCGAGGCCACGCATGAGCCGGTCGGCGGCGACCAGCGCCTCCACGTCGGCCGCGTCGAGGCCTGCGCGCATCATGCCGGTGTCGAGCTGGAGCGCAGCCGGCGCACGGCCGGCGGCGCCGACCCACTCGGCGACCTCGGCGACGGTGTTCAGCACCGGTATCAGCCGCGCCGCGACGCAGCCCTCGACCGCGCCGGCAGCACCCTCGAGCACGTAGACGCGCACGGCAGGCAGCAGCGCCCGCAACTCGAGGCCCTCGGCCATCGAGGTCACGAAGAACGTGTCGCAGCCAGCCGCCGCGAGACAGCCGGCGACGGGACCCACTCCGAGGCCGTAGGCGTTTGCCTTGACGACCGCGGCGACGCCGGCGGGAGCGGCAATCCGGCCGAGCGTGCGGAAGTTGTCGGCCAGCGCCTCCAGGTCGACATGCAGGACGGCCGGCGGTGCGTACGGGAACTCGTTCAAGCAGCGATCCAGGGCCCCGGGCGGTGGCTCGGCAGTCTACGGACTCCCAGGGTCCGGCGGGACGGCGGTTTTGGCGGTGGGCCGGCGTCTGCTAGCGTAGGCACCCGACCGTATGTCCGCCGGAGCCCGCGATGAACGCCCAGACCGAAGCCCGCTTCGATGCCACCAGCCTCTACCGCGAGGAGAGCTATACGGACCGTCGGGTCGGCACCCTGCGCGTGCTCGTGCCGGTCAAGACCGACGGCGCCGTCGACCCGGCGCGCGCGACGGTTTACGTCGGCCAGATCTCGGTCATGACGCCGATGGGCACGCTGCCGATCAGCTTCGAGATCGACAGCCCCACGCTCGCCGGCGCGATCGAGAAGTTCGCCGAGGGCGCGCGCGTCGCGGTCGACGACACGATGCGGGAACTGCAGCAGCTGCGGCGCGAGACCGCGTCCGGGATCGTCATTCCCGAACCCGGGAGCGTGCCGCCGCCGGCTCCCGGCGGCCGCATCCGGTTGCCGTGACGGCGCCGGCGCGGCCGTGCTGACCGCGGCGGAACTCGAGGCGCTGCGGGTCAGCCTCATCGTCGCCGCCGAGAGCGTTGCCTGCAGCCTGCCGCTCGCCATTGCCATCGCCTGGCTGCTGGTGCGCGCCCGCTTCGCCGGCCGCCCGCTGCTCGACGCGTTCGTGCACCTGCCGCTGGTACTACCGCCGGTCGTGGTCGGGTACCTGCTGCTGCTGGCCTTCGGCGTCCGCGGGCCGATCGGCGCCTGGCTGCATGCGAGCTTCGGGATACGGCTCGCATTCACGACCGCGGGCGCCGCGCTCGCCACCGCCGTCATGAGCTTCCCGCTGATGGTGCGGGCGATCCGCCTGTCGCTCGAGGGCGTGCACCCGGGGCTGGAGGAGGCGGCGCGGACGCTGGGCGCCGGCCAGATCGACCGCTTCCTGAGCGTGACCCTGCCGTTGATGGCGCCCGGCATCCTGGCAGGCGCCGTCACGGCATTCGCCGCCGGGCTCGGCGAGTTCGGCGCCGTGATCACCTTCGCCGCAAACATCCCCGGCGCGACGCGCACGCTGCCGCTCGCGCTCTATACCGCGATCCAGTCGCCGGACGGTGATGTCGCGGCGGCGCGGCTCGCGGCGCTGTCGTTCGCGCTCGGCCTCGCCGGCCTCGTGGCCGCCGAGCTGCTCGCGCGGCGCCTGCGCGCGCGCCTCGGTCCCTGACGATGCTCGACGTCGACGTCACCGCCACGCGCGGGTCCTTCGCGCTCCGCGCCCGCTTCCGCGCCCCGACGCCCGGCATCACTGCGCTCTTCGGCCCGTCGGGCGCCGGCAAGAGCACGCTCGTACACGCGCTCGCGGGGCTCGTCCCGGCTGCGGGGCGCGTGCAGCTCGACGAGGCGACGTGGCTCGACACCGCCGCCGGCACCGACGTTGCGGCCGAACGGCGCCGCATCGGTTACGTGTTCCAGGACGCGCGGCTGTTCCCGCACCTCGATGTCGAAGACAACCTGCTCTACGGACTGCGCCGCGCGCCGCCGTGCGACCACTACGCCCGCCGCGACGAGATCGTCGCCCTGCTCGGGCTCGGCACGCTGCTCGAGCGCCGCGCGCACCAGCTCTCCGGCGGCGAGCGCCAGCGCGTGGCACTCGGCCGCGCGCTGCTCGCGCAGCCGCGCCTGCTGCTGCTCGACGAGCCGCTCGCCTCGATCGACGTCGCGCGCCGTGACGAGGTGTTGCCCTACCTCGAGTCGCTGCGCGACCGCTATTCGATTCCGATGCTGTACGTCAGCCACCAGTACGACGAGGTGTTGCGCCTCGCGACCCACGTCGTGCTGCTCGCCGACGGCCGCGTGCTCGCTGCCGGCACGCCCGCCGCGATCAGCGTCGACCCCGCGCTGCGGCCGCTGGTAGGCGTGGACGGCGTCGGCAGCGTCATCGACACCGAGGTGATCGCGACCGACCCGGCGGGCACGCTCGCGACGCTCGCGATCGGCACCGGTCGGCTGCGCGTCGCGGTCGCGGATGCGGGTGTCGGTGCGCGGGTGCGTCTGCAGGTGCTCGCGCGCGACGTGATCCTCGCGACCGAGCCGCCGCATGCGTTGTCGGTGCGCAACGTGCTCGAGGGCACGCTCGCAGAGCTCGTCGACGAAGGGCCGGACGCGGTGCTGGCCGGCATCGAGATCGAAGGAGTGCGGCTGCTCGCGCGCATCACGCACGCCGCGGTGACGGAGCTCGGGCTATCGCCTGGCCTGCGGGTATGGGCGCTGGTCAAGGCCGCTTCGCTGCGCGGCCACGTCTACGCCCGGCCGGCCGCGGACGCCGCCGACCGGCGCGGCCTCGCTGCCGGCTCGCCGGACGGCCACGCCCGCCGCCCGGCCGAAAACGAAAAGGGCCGCCGAGGCGACCCTTCTCTGGAACGTTAGCGCGCGACCTGGCGGTCGCGCACGCGGCCTACCAGCGACGCGGACCGCCGCCGCCGCCGCCACCACCGCCGCCGCCGCCGCCGCGGTTGCCACCGCCGCCACCGGTGCGCTCCTGAGCCTCATTGACGCGCAGCGGACGGCCGCCCATGTTCTGGCCATTGAGGTTCTGGATGGCGCGCGCCGCATCCGAGCTCGCCATTTCGACGAAACCGAAGCCGCGCGGACGACCGGTATCGCGGTCGTTGATCAGGGCAACGGACTCCACCTTGCCGTGCTGTTCAAACAGCTGACGCACTGCAGCCTCGTCCGCCGTAAACGGCAGGTTGCCCACATAAATCTTGGTCATTGTTGCGATCACTCACTAACGAGGTCCTGCGCGCGGTACGAGGCCGCGACACGAAGGACCGGAACTGACTGCGGCGCGCCAGCCTCCAGGGCGACGACACGCGGCCGGCGACACCGGAGGCGGATGCAACCGCCACCCTGGATCGGACACGCTTCGCTTTTGATGTCAGCGCCGGACCCGGAGAGCCGAGTAGCGGGGAGGCAGAAAAAGGAGGAAGGAGCACGAGCCGGAGCGCACCCTACCGGAATATCGGGGCAAATACCACTAGTTACGCCCGTCCTGGCGACCTCGGACCACGCCGCCGGCGGCGCTGGAACCAGCCATCCGTGGCCGCCGCCCGGGCGGGTGACAATAAGAGAGTGCGCCACCCTGGCGACCGCCGGTCCGGTCGTGGACGGGTCCCGGGGCGCCCCGTCTGCCTACCCGCACTCGGCCTCGGTCCGGCCGGACCGCCGGTTATCGCCCCATAACGACAAAGCGTTTCTCGCCGCGGATGCGGCTCCTTAGCATCCTCCCAAGCCTGCCGCCCCGAGGATCCCGTGAGCGCGAACCGCCTGGCATTGACCGGCCTGGTGCCGCTGGACGCCGACGGCGCCGCGCACCTGGACAGCCTGATCGCCGACCTCGACCCGGCGGCGCTGCTGTGGGTCAGCGGCTACACGGCCGGCCTCGCCGCCGAGCGTGCGCGCGGTACGGCGTGGGCCGCGCGCGCCGCCGTCGCCCACGACGCTCCGGCCGCGGCCGCAGCTCCAGCATCGCGCGCCGAGAGCTCGGCGCGCGCCACCATCCTCTACGCCTCGCAGACCGGCAACGGCCGGCGGATCGCCGAGCGCCTCGGCCGCAGCCTCGAGGTCGCCGGCCTCGCGGGCCAGGTGCTGAACGTCGCCGACTATCCGCCGCGACAGCTCTCCCAGGAGCGGCTCCTGTACCTGGTCACCAGCACCCACGGCGACGGCGACCCGCCCGACGACGCGCGCGCCTTCATCGAGCACCTGACAGGCCGGCGCGCGACCCGGCTCGAGCAGCTCTCGTACGCCGTGCTCGCCCTCGGCGATTCGAGCTACCCGCAGTTCTGCGCCACCGGCCGGCTGCTCGACCTGCGTCTCGACGAGCTCGGCGCGCGGCGGCTCGCGCCGCGCGTCGAGTGCGACGTCGACCTCGAGCCGAAGGCCGCCTCCTGGCTCGAGCAGGCGGTCGCGAGCGCGCGCGCCGAACTGGGTGGCGATGCCCCCAGGCTCGCGATCGTCACCCCGCTGCGTCCGTCGGCCCAGGCGCTCGCCTCGCGCGACGCGCCGCTCGAGGTCGAGCTCATCGGCAACCAGCGGATCACGGCACGCGATGCCACCCGCGACGTGCGCCATCTCGAGCTCGCGCTGCCGGGGCAGCGCTTCGAGTACCAGCCTGGCGACGCCGTCGGCGTCCTGGTCGACAACCCGGCGGCCACCGTGCACCGCATCCTGGAGCTCACGCGGCTCGACCCGTCGCACGCCGTCACCGTCGAGGGCACCACGCGCTCGCTCGGCCACTGGCTGACCGGGCATCGCGAGGTGACGCGGCTCGCGCGTCCGCTGCTCGAGCGGCTGGCGGAGCGCACCGGCAACGACGAGCTCCGCGGCTGGCTCTTGCCCGCGCAGGCGGGCGAGTTCCGCCGGCGCCTCAAAGAGCTGCAGGTCGCCGACCTCCTGAAGCGCTTCCCCGCCGACTGGGAGGCCGAGGCGCTCGTCGGCGCGCTGCATCCGCTCGCACCGCGCCTTTACTCGGTGGCGTCGAGCCGCCGCGAGCTCGGCGACGAGGCGCACCTGGCGGTCGCGGTCGTCGAGTACGCCTACCAGGGCGAGCGTCGGGTCGGACCGGCCTCGTGGCAGCTGGCGACCGCGGCCCGCGGCACGCGCATCAAGGCATACGTCGAGCCGAACCCGCGCTTCCGGGTGCCCGCCGACGGCCACCGCGACCTGATCATGATCGGACCCGGCACCGGAGTCGCGCCGTTCCGCGGCTTCCTGCAGCAGCGTATCGCAGACGGCGCGCGCGGCCGCCACTGGCTCGTCTACGGCGGCCGGCACCGCGAGCGCGACTTCCTCTACCAGCTCGAGTGGCGCGACCTGCTCAAGCGCAGCAAGCTCGCGCGCCTCGACGTCGCCTTCTCGCGGGACCAGCAGGACAAGGTCTACGTGCAGGACCGGCTGCGCGAGCACGGCCGCGAGCTGTACGCCTGGCTCGAGAACGGCGCGCATCTGTACGTCTGCGGCGACGCCGAGCGAATGGCGCCGGACGTGCACGCGGCCCTGCGGGACGTGATCGTCACGCACGGCGGCCGCTCGCCAGAGGCCGCGAACGAGTACCTGGCCGAGCTCGCCCGCACGCGCCGCTACGCCCGCGACGTCTACTGAGCGGCCGGTGAGCGAGCCGTCGCCGGTCGAGAAGATAAAGGCCGCGAGCCGCGGCCTGCGCGGCACGCTGGCGGAGAGCCTGGCCGACCGCACGAGCGGCGGCCTCGCCGACGACGACGCGCAGCTGCTGCGCCTGCATGGCAGCTACCAGCAGGACGATCGCGACAGCCGCGAGCAGCGCCGGCTGCAGAAGCAGGAGCCGTTGTGGCGGTTTATGGTGCGGCTGCGCGTGCCGGGCGGCGTCTGCACGCCGGCCCAGTGGCTTGCCATCGACTCCATCGCGCGCCGCTACGCCGGCGCTTCGCTACGCCTGACGACGCGCCAGACGTTCCAGTTCCACGGCGTCGCCAAGGACGACCTGAAGACGACCATGGGCGCGCTCAACGCCGCGCTCGTCGATACCATCGCGACCTGCGGCGACGTCAACCGCAACGTGATCGCGAGCTCGAACCCGGTGGAGTCGCCGGCACACGCCGCGGCCGGCGAGTGGGCGCGGCGCCTGTCGGAGCACCTGCTGCCGAAGACGCGCGCCTACCACGAGATCTGGCTCGACGGCGCGAAGCTCGCCGGCAGCCCCGAGGCCGAGCCCGTCTACGGGCCGACCTACCTGCCGCGCAAGTTCAAGGCGGCGATCGCGGTCCCACCGTCCAACGACGTCGACGTGTTCGCGCACGACCTCGGCTTCATCGCGATCGTCGAGGCGGGGCAGCTGACCGGATTCAACCTCACCGTGGGCGGCGGCCTCGGCGCGACGCACGGCGACGCGAGCACCCACCCGCGGCTCGCGGACGTGGCGGGGTTCCTGCCGCCGGAGGCGCTGCTCGCCGTCGCCGAGGCGGTCGTCACGGCGCAGCGCGACTTTGGCGATCGCAGCAACCGCAAGCACGCGCGGCTCAAGTACACGATCGAGGACCGCGGCCTGCCATGGTTCGTCGCCGAGATCGAGCGGCGATCGGGCGTGACGCTCGGCCAGGCCCGGCCGTTTGCGTTCACCTCGAACGGCGACCGCTTCGGCTGGCAGCAGGGCTACGACGGCCGCTGGTCCCGCACGCTCAGGATCCCGGCCGGCCGCATCGCCGACCGCTTCGACCAGCCGTGGCTGAGCGGGCTGCGCGAGATCGCGCGCGTGCACCAGGGCGATTACCGGTTGACCGCCAACCAGAACGTGACCATCGCCGGGGTCGCGGCCGAGGCGCGTGCCGCGCTCGACGACCTGATCGCGCGCTACCGCCTCGACGCCGCCGAGCGCGGCACCCCGCTGAGACGCGACGCGCTCGCCTGCGTGGCACTGCCGACCTGCCCGCTCGCGATGGCGGAGGCCGAGCGCTACCTACCGCAGCTGCTCGGCCGGGTCGAGTCGCTGCTCGAGGCGCACGGCCTAGAGGGCGCACCGCTCAGCCTGCGCATCACCGGCTGTCCGAACGGCTGCGCACGTCCCTACCTCGCGGAGATCGGCCTGATCGGCAAGGCGCCCGGCCGCTACAACCTGCACCTCGGCGGCGACGCCCGCGGCCAGCGCCTGAACGTGCTCTACCGCGAGAACGCCGACGAGCCGCAGATACTGGGCGAGCTCGATGCGCTGTTCTTGGCCTACGCCGCCGAGCGGCACGCCGATGAGCGCTTCGGCGACTTCCTCTGGCGCAGCGGGCGCATCGGCCCCGCCCCGCCCGGTGCCGCGGCGACACCGGCCTGAACCGCGGGCAGCGTGGCGCGATGCGATACTTTCCCCTGTTCCTCGACCTGCGCGGGCGACTGGTCGTCGTCGTCGGCGGCGGCACGGTCGCCGAGCGCAAGGTCGAGTTGCTGGCCGCGAGCGGTGCGCGACTGCTGGTCGTCGCCCCGCGTCTGACGGCCGCTCTCGCGGCGGCGGCGCGACGCGGGCGACTCGAGCACCGCGCGCGGCGCTTCGAGGCCGCCGACGTCGATGGCGCACGCCTGGTGGTGGCCGCGACTGGCGACCCCGGGGTCAATCGCGCGGTGGCCGGAGCGGCCGAGGCGCAGGGCGTGGTCGTCAACGTCGTCGACGACGTCGAGCTCTCGAGCGGCATCGTGCCCGCGATCGTCGACCGCTCCCCGCTCCTGATCGCGGTGTCGACCGCGGGCACGGCGCCCGCGCTTGCGCGGCGCGTGCGGGCGCAGATCGAGGCCGCGCTCGACGAATCGCTCGGCCGGGTCGCGACGTTTGCGGCCGCCTGGCGCACCCGCATCAAGGCGGCGCTCACCGACCTCGACCGCCGCCGGCGCTTTTATGACTGGCTGCTCGAGGGGCCGGCGGCGGAGCTCATCCGGCAGGCGCGGCTGCCGGTCGCCGAACGCGTGGTCGCGGCGGAACTCGAGCGACAGCGCGGCGCGGTCGCCGCGCGGCCGCCGCGCGGGTCCGGCTCGGTCGCGCTCGTCGGCGCCGGGCCGGGCGACCCGGGGCTGCTGACGCTCGCGGCGCTGCGCGCGCTGCAGGGCGCCGACGTCGTGCTGCACGATCGGCTGGTGTCCGGCGCAGTGCTCGCCCTCGCGCGCCGCGACGCGCAGCTGGTCGAGGTCGGCAAGTCGGCCGGCGGCCACCGGGTGGCGCAGCGGCGGATCAACGAGCTGATGGTCCTGCACGCCCGCGCCGGGCGGCGCGTGGTGCGCCTGAAGGGCGGCGATCCGCTCGTGTTCGCGCGCGGGGGCGAGGAACTCGAACACCTGCGCCGCGCCGGCATCTCCTTCGAGGTCGTGCCCGGCATCACCGCCGCGCTCGCCTGCGCCGCCTACGCCGGCATTCCGCTCACGCACCGCGACCACTCGGGCTCGCTGCGGCTGGTCACGGCCCACTGCCGCGAGTCGATCGATGCGACCGACTGGCAAAGCCTCGCGGCCGGCCGCGAGACGCTCGCCGTGTACATGGGCGTGGCGGCGCTGCCGCAGCTGTGCGCGGCGTTGCTGCGCCATGGGCGCAGCGCCGCGACGCCGGTGGCACTGGTCGAGAACGGCAGTCGCCCGGAGCAGCGCGTCGTGGTCGGCTCGCTCGGCGACATCGAGGCGCAGGCCGCGCGGCACGCCGTGCGCTCGCCCGCACTGCTGATCATCGGTGAGGTCGCGGCGCTCGCCCGGACGCTGCACTGGTTCGGCGAGGCACCGGCCGGGGCGTTTCCGCAGGGCGCCAGCCGCAGCGCCGCCTGACGCGGCGTCGGCCGGCGATCCGCATCGCCGCTGGGCCGCATTCCGGTGGCGGGCGCGCCGTCGCCCGCCGGGACGGCTGTATAGTGGCCGGGGGAACGCCTGCCGGAGCAGCCAATCGCAAGCCCGCCGCACCTGCTGGTGCATGACCGCCGCGACAACGTCGGCGTGGTCGTCGTCGAGGGCCTTGCGGCGGGCACGACGATGCTCTGCGTCGTCACCGCCGACGACTCGGACTTCCGGCTGCTCGCCGCGGCCGCGGTGCCGATAGGCCACAAGATCGCGCTTGCCGACCTCAAGCCCGGCGACACCGTCGTCAAGTACGGCCACGACATCGGCCGCGTCGTCGCGCCGGTGGCAAGGGGCGAGCACGTGCACGTCCACAACCTGAAGACCAAGCGCTGGTAGCCCCGTGCCGGCGACCGCTCAGAGGATCTGGGGCTTCCGCCGCGAGAACGCGCGCGTCGGCGTTCGCAACCACGTCGCGATCCTGCCGGTCGACGACATCTCGAACGCCGCCTGCGAGGCGGTCGAGGCCCACATCCACGGCACGATCGCCCTGCCGCACGCCTACGGCCGGCTGCAGTTCGGCGCCGACCTCGAGCTGCATTTCCGCACCATGATCGGCACGGGCGCCAATCCCAATGTCGCCGCCTGCGTCGTCATCGGCATCGAGCCGGGCTGGACCGCCCGCATCGTCGAGGGCATCGCGGCGACCGGCAAGCCGGTGGCCGGCTTCTGGATCGAGGGCAACGGCGACATCGCCACGGTCGCCGCCGCGTCGCGCCAGGCGAAGGAGTACGTGCACTGGGCGAGCGAGCAGGTGCGGGTCGAGTGCGCGCTGACCGATCTCTGGGTGGCCGCCAAGTGCGGCGAGTCCGACACGACGACCGGACTCGCATCCTGCCCGGCCGTCGGCAACCTGTACGACAAGCTGATTCCGCAGGGCCTGTACGGCTGCTTCGGCGAGACCTCCGAGCTGACCGGTGCCGAGCAGCTGGCCGCGGACCGCGCCGCGACGCCCGAGGTGCGCGCCAAGTTCCTGCGCACCTGGCAGGCCTATCAGCAGGAGGTCATCGAGGCGCACAAGACCTCCGATCTCTCCGACAGCCAGCCCACCAAGGGCAATATCGCCGGCGGGCTGACGACGATCGAGGAGAAGGCGCTCGGCAACCTCGAGAAGATCGGCAGGCAGGTCCGCTACGTCGACGTGCTGGCGCCCGCCGAGGCACCAGCCCGGGGCCCCGGCCTCTACTTCATGGACAGCTCCTCGGCGGCGGCCGAGTGCTGCACCCTGCAGGCGGCGGCCGGTTACGTCGTGCACCTGTTCCCGACCGGGCAGGGCAACGTGATCGGCAACCCGATCATGCCGGTCATCAAGCTGACCGGTAACCCGCGCACTGCGCGGCTGATGGCCGAGCACATCGATCTCGACGTGTCGGGCGTCGTCCGGCGCGAGCTCACGATCGATCAGGCGGGCGACCGGTTGATCGAGCTGGTCCGCCGCACCGCGAACGGCCGCTACACGGCGGCCGAGGCGCTCGGCCATCGCGAGTTCGTGATGACCAAGCTCTACCGCAGCGCCTGATGAACGACGCTGCGTGCCGCGGCCCGCTCGCGACCCGAGCGCCGGTCGCGCCCCTGAGCGAGCCGGTGCCATGACCGACGGCGGACGCCTGCCGCTGCTGCCGGGCGTCGCACTCGCGGCCGCCGTCACTGCGGTCGCGTTCGCGTTGCGACAGTTGCCGGTGCTTGCGGCCGTGAGCCCGCTGATGCTCGCGATCCTGGTCGGCATGCTGGTCCGCAACCTGTTGGGCACGCCGGCGCGCGCCGCGGCCGGCCTCGCGGCGTGCCTGCGTCGCCCGCTCAGGCTCGGGATCGTGCTGCTCGGCCTGCAGCTGACGCTGGTGCAGGTGCTGAGCGTGCGCGCGAGCGGGCTCGCGATCCTGCTGTTCGCGGTCGGCGGCACCTACCTGTTCACGGTCGCCGCCGGGCGGCTGCTCGGCGTCGACGCCGGGCTCGCGAAGCTGATCGGCGCGGGCACCGCGATCTGCGGCGCGTCCGCGATCGTCGCCGCCAACACCGTCGTTCGCGATCGCGACGGCGGGGTACCATACGCGCTCGCAGTAGTCACGCTCTACGGCACGATCGCGATGTTCAGTTATCCGCTCGCCCTGGCGGCGCTCGGCCTCCCGGCACACGCGTACGGCCTGTGGGTGGGCGCATCGGTGCACGAAGTCGCGCAGGTGGTTGCGGCCGGCTTCGCCGGCGGCCAGGACGCCGGGCACTTCGGCACGATCGCCAAGCTGACGCGGGTCCTGATGCTGGCGCCGATGGTCCTCCTGATCGGCGCGGGCCTGCGGCGCCCGGCCGGCGCCGGCGCACGCGACGCGGCGCGACCGCCGGTGCCGTGGTTCGTGTTCGGTTTTCTCGCCATGGTCGCGGTCGCGAGCACGGGGCTCCTGCCGGCGCCCGCACGCGCACCGCTCGCCCTCGCGACGCAGGTGATACTCGCGATCGCGCTCGCTGCCGTCGGTCTCGAGACCGACCTGCGGCGGATCGCCGCGCGCGGCTGGCGGCCGCTGCTGCTCGGCGGCCTTGCCACCGCGTTCATCGCCACGAGCACGCTCGTGCTCGTACTGCTCGCCGGCGGGCGCGGCGCATGACCGGCGCGGGCGTCGACTACGAGCTGCTGGTCGTCGGCGGCGGCATCAACGGCGCGGGAATCGCGCGCGACGCGGCCGGCCGCGGGCTGCGGGTGCTGCTGTGCGAGCAGGACGATCTCGCCGCGCATACGTCCTCGGCCAGCACCAAGCTGATCCACGGCGGATTGCGCTACCTCGAGCAGTTCGAGTTCCGGCTGGTGCGCAAGGCGCTCGCCGAGCGCGAGGTGCTGCTGGGCGTGGCGCCGCACATCATTCGGCCGCTGCGCTTCGTGCTGCCGCACGAGCCGCACCTGCGCCCGGCGTGGACGATCCGCGCGGGCCTGTTCCTGTACGACCACCTGGCGCGGCGGCGGCGGCTGCCGGGCTCCGGCACCGTCGACCTCCGGCGTCACGAGGCCGGCGGTGCGCTGCGCGCCGGCTACCGTGACGGCTTCGTGTACTCCGACGGCTGGGTAGACGACGCCCGCCTCGTGGTCCTGAATGCGCTCGATGCGCACGAGCGTGGCGCTCGCGTCCTGACCCGTACCCGCTGCACCCGGATCGCGCGCGAGCAGGGCGCGTGGACCGCGACGCTGCACGGCGCCGATGGTGCGCGCGAGTCGGTGCGGGCGCGCGCCGTCGTCAACGCCACCGGCCCCTGGGTCGGCCAGTTCCTGGACCAGGCGACGCCGCTGCGTGCAAGCCAGGCGGTGCGCCTCGTCAAGGGCAGCCACATCGTCGTGCCGCGGCTGTTCGATCACCCCTACGCCTATATCTTCCAGAACGCCGACCGGCGCATCATCTTCGCGATCCCCTACGAGCGCGAGTTCACGCTGATCGGCACGACCGACGTCGACTACCACGGCGACCCGGCACGGGTCGCGATCAGCAGCGACGAGGTCCAGTACCTGATCGAGAATGCGAGCCGGCATTTCCGGCGCCCGGTGGCGACCGCCGACGTCGTCTGGAGCTATGCCGGCGTGCGGCCGCTCCATGAGGACGAGTCCTCCGACCCATCCAGCGTGACGCGCGACTACAGCTTCGAATTCGACGTCGACGGACCGGCGCTGCTGTCCGTGTTCGGCGGCAAGATCACGACCTACCGCCGCCTCGCCGAGGACGCGCTGGCGCGGCTGTTGCCGGCGCTGGGCATCGAGTGCGACCCGTGGACGGCAGACACGCCACTGCCGGGCGGCGAGCTGCCGGGCGCGGATTATGCGGCCTTTCGCGCCGCGCTCGGCCTGCGCCGCGCCGGCTTCGCGCCGGGCCTGCTCGACCGCTGGGGACGGGCTTATGGCGCGCGCCTCGAGCGCTGGCTCGGCAATGCGCGCACGACCGCGGAGCTCGGCACGGAAGTCCTGCCCGGGCTCTACGCGGCCGAGATCCGCTACCTGCAGCGGCACGAGTGGGCCGCGACTGCCGCCGACATCCTCTGGCGACGCACCAAGCTCGGCCTGCACCTGCCGCCGGACGCGAGCGCGACACTCGCGGCCTGGCTCGCGCTGCCGGCGGCGGCCTGAGCGCCGGACGGAGACCGCGATGACCCGCTACGTCCTTGCGCTCGACCAGGGTACGACCAGCTCGCGCTCGATTCTGTTCGACGCGCGAGGCCAGCCGGTCGCGGCGGCCCAGAAGGAGTTCGCGCAGCACTTTCCGGAACCCGGCCGCGTCGAGCACGACGCCGACGAGATCTGGAGCACGCAGGCCGCGACCATTGCCGAGGTGCTGGTGCGCGCGCGCGCCACCACCGCCGATGTCGCGGCCATCGGCATCACCAACCAGCGGGAGACGACGGTCCTCTGGGAACGCGCCACCGGTCGGCCGGTGTCGCGGGCGATCGTCTGGCAGGACCGCCGCACGGCGCCGGTCTGCGACCAGCTGCGCGCAGCCGGGCACGAGCCGGCGGTCGCGCGCACGACGGGGCTACGGCTCGACCCCTACTTCTCGGCGACCAAGCTCGCCTGGCTGCTGGACCACGTCGCCGACGGACGGCGGCGCGCCGAGCGCGGCGAGCTCGCCTTCGGCACGGTCGACAGCTGGCTGGTGTGGAAGTTGACGCAGGGCCGCGAACACGTGACCGACGTCACCAATGCGAGCCGCACGCTGCTGCTCGACCTTGCGACCGCCCGCTGGTCGGAGCCGATGCTCGCGCTCTTCGGCATTCCGCCCGCGTGCCTGCCGCGGCTGGTTGCTTCCTCGTTGCCGGCGGCGGCGGCACCGCAGGCGCTCCTCGACGGCCGGGCGGTGCCGATCGCGGGGATCGCCGGCGACCAGCAGGCGGCGCTCTTCGGCCAGGCTTGCTTCACGCCCGGGATGGCGAAGAATACCTACGGCACCGGCTGTTTCATGCTGATGAACAGCGGCGCCCTGCCGCTCGAGTCACAGCACCGGCTGCTGTCGACGATTGCCTGGGACTGCGGCGGACGCCGCTATGCGCTCGAGGGCAGCGTCTTCGTCGGCGGCGCCGTCGTCCAGTGGCTGAGGGACGGCCTCGGACTGATCGCGAGCGCCGACGAGATCGAGGGGCTCGCGGCAAGCGTCACCGACTGCGGCGGCGTCTACCTCGTTCCCGCCTTCACCGGTCTTGGCAGCCCGCACTGGGACGCGTACGCCCGCGGCACGATCGTCGGCCTGACGCGCGGCACGAGCCGCGCCCACCTGGCGCGCGCCGCGCTCGAGTCGATCGCGTTCCAGAGCGCCGATCTGCTCGATGCGATGCAGGCCGATTCCGGACGTGCACTGCAGGAGCTGCGGGTCGACGGCGGCGCCGCGCGCAACGACCTGCTGATGCAGATCCAGGCGGATCTGCTCGGAGTGCCGGTGGTGAGGCCGGCGGTCACGGAGACCACGGCACTCGGGGCCGCCTACCTGGCGGGCCTCGGCGTCGGCATCTGGCAGTCGGCCGACGAGGTCGCCTCGAACTGGCGCGTCGAGCGCCGCTTCGAGCCGGGTCGGCCGGGCCCGGAAATCGCCGCGCGGCGTGCCGAGTGGGCGCGCGCGGTCGACCGTGCGCGCGACTGGGCGCGCTGACTCACCGGCTTATGTCAAACGGCGGCGCGCAGAACCGTGACCGTGCGCACGCCGGCGGCCGCCCGCCGCTGGAATCATCGTTCGGCGATCGTCCACCACAGGACAGGAAGCATTCAGCGTGCCGGCGATCCCTCAGTTTGACTTCGCGCCCCATGCCCAGATCCTGAAAACGCTGCTGCCGCGCGCACGCGGCGTCTACCTGTACGCCCCTGATGCCGAGCTGCTGTGGAGCGCCGACGGCGCGGGGCTGCACGACCTGCACACGGCGATCCAGCAGCTGCTCGAGGCCGTCGACGGGGGCAGCGCCACGAGCGGCGAGCGCCACCTGCTCGACGACGCGCCGGCCTACTGCTTCGTGCTGCGCGACGAGCCCGGCACCGTGCTCGGCGTCGTCGCCGTCGTCTGCCGCGGCGGCAGCCGCGACGCGGACCGGCCCACGTTCGACAGCGTCGAGCGCACGCTCGGTCCGCTGCTGCTGCTCGTTGGCCGCGAGCTCGGCCAGCAGCGCCCGCCCGACAGCGGCCGCTTCAACATCGCCGACACCGAGGAGCTGCAGTGGCTGCTCGACGTCACCAGCGTCGACCCGCCGGCAAGCGGCGCGGGCGATGCGCTGCAGGCGCTGCTCGGCGCGTTCCTCGCGGCCGCCGGCTGTGACGTCGCGCTGCTGCACGTTCCCGGTCGGCGCCTGCAGCGGGTCGCCACCAGCGGCCCGCTCTCCGCCGCGGAATTCGACATGCTCCAGGCCGTCGTCAGCCGCCACCTGCTGCGGGTCGCCGAGCTGCAGCAGAAGACGCTGATCGTCAACAAGGTGCGCGAGACCGGGGCCGACGGCCTGGTGCCGTTCCGCATCCTGTGCGTGCCGCTGCTCCGGCTCGGCCAGGCGCACGGCGTCGTGGTCGCGTTCAACCGTGCGGCCGGCCGCCCGTTCGCGGAGCGCGAAGCGCGCATGCTCGAACGGCTCGCGCCGCGTCTGCAGGAAGTCATCGACGTCCGCTTCGACGGCACGACCGGACTGATGACGCGGCGCGCGTTCGAGGAGCACGTGGCCGGGCTGCTGGCCCGCCCGGCCGGCGCCGGCCGCTGGCTCGTCTATGCCGACCTCGACCAGCTGCGCCCGGTCAACGACCTGTACGGGTTCGAGGGCGGCGATGCGGTGCTGCGCGCCGTCGGCGACGTCTGGCGCAACCAGCCGCTGCCGGCCGACAGCGTCACCGCGCGCGCCGCGAGCGACCGGTTCATCGCCTGCCTCGAGGCTGCCTCGCACGAGGCCGCCCGCGCCTGGGCCGAGGCGACCCGGCTGGCGGTCGCGGCCCTGACGCTGCCCGCCCCGCTTGCCGCGCTGCGCGTGAGCGCCAGCTTTGGCATCGCCCCGCTGCCGCCCGGCGGCTCGCTCGAGCACGCGCTGGCCGGTGCGGAAGGCGCCTGTAAGACGGCCAAGGAGCTCGGGCGCAACCGGGTCGAAGTGTTCGCGGCGCCGGCGGAGCGGGTCGCCGCGCAGCAGGCCGACCTGAGGATGCAGCGGGCGCTGCTCGAAGCGATCGAGAGCGGCCGCCTGGAACTCTATGCGCAGGCGATGGTGCCGCTCTGGGACCCGAGCCGCGCCGAGCGCTACGAGATCCTCGTGCACCTGCTGGATGAGGGCGGCCAGAGTGTGCCGGCTGAGCGCTTCATCGCGATCGCCGCGCGCACCGGCCTGCTGGGTCGGGTCGACGATTGGGTGCTCGGCGCGCTGGTGAAGCAGCTGGCGCCCGCGGTCGACTACGTCGAACGCGCGGGCGCAGTGTTTGCGCTCAACCTGTCGCAGGAGTCACTGCAGCGCCCGGACCTGGTGGCGCGCGTGTCGGCCACCCTCGCCGCGGCGCGGGTGCCAGCCGCCCTGGTCGGCTTCGAGATCAGCGAGCGCGATCTCGGCGCCTGCCTGCCGGAGGCCGGGCGGGTCATCGAAGCGCTCGAGCAGCTCGGCTGCCGGACCGCGATCGACGATTTCGGCAGCGGCGCGACCTCGCTCGCCTACCTGAAGGAGCTGCGCGTGGCGGAGCTCAAGATCGATGCCGCCGTCATCGGCGACCTGATGCACAACGCGCGCTCCGAGTCGATGGTGCGGGCGATCCTGCAGATCGCGCGCCAGCTCGAGCTCGGCACCGTCGCCGAGTGCGTCGAGACGAAAGCGGCCGCAAAGCACCTCGCGACGCTCGGCGTCACCTACGGCCAGGGCCTGGCGCTCGGTGCGCCGCGGCCGCTCGCCGAGGTGCTCGACGAATTGGCGCGCAGGTCCGCGCCGCGCCTGACCGAGGCGGTCGCGCGCCCCGCCGCCGACAAGGTCGTCCACTAGCACCGCCCCTGCCGGCGTCCCGCTACTGGCCGCCGTCCTCGTCCGGATCGTGCTCGGCGCCGGCCGGCGTGCCGAAGATGCGCTCGGCCAGCCGTTCGACCGGGAGCCCGAGCGTCAGCAGTGCGAGCGCGAACGCCACCAGCACCGCGACGAGCAGCAGCTCGCCGAGCCCGGAGGCAATGGCGATCGCGGCCGCGAGCCAGACCGCCGCGGCGGTCGTGAGTCCGGTGACGCGCGCGCTGTCGGCGCGATGCATGATCACGCCGGCGCCGAGAAAGCCGACGCCGGTCAGCACGCCCTGCACGACGCGGCCGATGTTGTCGCCCTGCGTCTCGACCGCGAGCAGCGTGGCGATCGTGATGCCGGCGGTCGCAAGCGACACCAGCCCGAAGGTCCGCATGCCGGCCCCTTTGTGGTGCAGGTCGCGGTTGAGCCCGATCAGGCAACCGGACAATGTCGCGACCGCGAGGCGCAGCACGATGTCGCCAATTCCGAGCGTCGCTGGTGGCATGTTTGCTCTCCGCGTCCGATCCCCTACGATACGCGCGCCACACGGCGCCGTCGGAACTACCGGCCGGCGGGATGACGCCGAAATTAAGTTCCCTCAACATTCGTGCCGGCGGGCCCAGGCCGGTGCAACGTGTATGAGCAGCGCCCTGCGCGCCCGCCTACCGGGAGACCACATGCCGCTACGTCACCGCCTTCCAGCCGTCCGCCGCCTCGCGCTCGCGGCACTGTCCGTCGCGCTGCTGGCCGGGTCGGTCGCGCTGGCCGATCCGCCGGGGGACCCGTCGCAGGACCCGTCGGGACGCGTGGCGCGCATCAGCGTCGCGCAGGGCTCCGTCTCCATGCAGCCGGCCGGCACCGATGCGTGGGTCGGGGACGTCGTCAACCGGCCGCTGACCACCGGCGACAAGCTGTGGGCCGACCGCGAGTCCCGCGTCGAACTGCACATCGGCTCGACCGCCGTGCGCCTCGCGAGCGAGACCGGCATCGAGATCCTGAACATCGACGACGACACCGTGCAGCTCAAGCTGAGCGCGGGCAGCCTGCAGCTGCACGTGCGGACGTTGAGCGGCAACCAGCGGCTCGAGGTCGCGACGCCGATCGCCGCCGTCGCCGTGCTGAGCCCGGGGCAGTACCGCATCGACGTCAATGCCGATGGCGACCAGCTGCGCGTCGCGGCGAGCCAGGGCCAGCTCGCCGTGACCGACCGCGACCGGGCCGCGACGGTCCAGGTCGGCCAGCTTGCGACCTATTACGGCTCCGTCGACCAGGTGCAGCTCGACGGGCTGCCGCCGGGCGATGCGTTCGACCAGTGGGCGAGCGATCGCGACCGGCGCGAGGACCGCGCCGTGTCGAGCCAATACGTGTCGCGCGAGATGATCGGTTACGAGGACCTCGACGACTACGGCTCGTGGCGCACCGTGGACGAATACGGCCCGGTGTGGGTGCCGGCCGTCGCCGTCGGCTGGGCGCCGTACCGCGAAGGCCACTGGGCCTGGGTCGCGCCCTGGGGCTGGACCTGGGTCGACGCGGCGCCGTGGGGCTTCGCGCCGTTCCACTACGGTCGCTGGGTCTATGTCGGCAGGAGCTGGGGCTGGACGCCAGGGCCGCGGCAGTTTGCGCCGGTATACGCGCCGGCGCTGGTCGGCTGGGTGGGCGGTGCTCATTGGTCCGTGGGCATCGGCGTCGGCGCCGGCGGACCGCCGGTCGGGTGGTTCCCACTCGGCTGGAACGAGGTCTACGTGCCCTCGTACCGCGTCAGCAATACCTACGTCCGCAACGTCAACGTGACCAACATCCACGTGACGAACGAGTACATCACCAACTACGTCGCCAACAATCGCGGTGCGGGAGACTCGGGCGCGCCCGTGCACTACCGCAATCTCGCGGTGACGGGCGCCGTGACCGCGACCTCGCGCACCGCCTTCACGTCCGCGCAGCCGGTGGCGCAGCACATCGAGCGCGTGCCCCGCGAGGCCATCGACCGCGCCAGCGTCGCGAGCGGCGCGCCGGCCATCGCGCCGACCGCGCAGAGCGTCGGCCGCCCGGCAAGCGCAGTGCCGGCGGCGGGGCGTGAGCTGTGGACGCGGACGGTGATCGCGCGCGTGCCAGCGCCGCCGCCGCCGCCGTCGTTCGAGAGCCAGCGTCGGGCCGTGGTCCAGAACGGCGGCCTGCCAGTGCCGGTCAGCGTCAGTCGCGCGCCGCGCGGCGACCGGCCGGACGGCGGCGGGTCGCCGGCCGCCAGCCGGCCGGACGTGGTCCGCGCAGCGCCGGCGGGCCAGCCGCGTACGGCGCCGGCCGCACCCGGCACCTCAACGGATCAGCGCGCGACACGCCCGACCGCGACCGGCGGCCGGCCGCCGGTGCAACCGGCGACGCCCGCGCCACGCGACGCCCGACCGCCGCCGAATTACCAACCGCCCGCGCGCGACACGCCTCCGGCGACGACGCCGGTGCCGCCACCAGCGCGCCCGGTCGCGCCGCGCGACTACAGCCCACCGCCCCAGCCGCCGCGTCCGGCGCCGCAGCCCGCCCCGCGGGATTCCTACACGCCACCCACCGCCGCGCCGCGCGACTACAGTCCACCGCCCCAGCCGCCGCGTCCGGCGCCGCAACCCGCTCCGCGGGATACCTACGCGCCTCCGGTCGCCGCGCCGCGCGACTACGCGCCGCCGCCGACGCGTGTCGCTCCGCCGCCCGCGCCGCGCGAATCCTACGCACCACCACCCGCGGCGCGGCCGCCCGAGCAGCCTCCGGCCGCACCGCCACCCTCGCCGGCGCCGCCGGCCGCGAAGGAGGCCCCGCGCCCGCCGCCGCCGAAGGAGAAGGACCCGCGCGACAAGTAGCTGCGGGCAGCGCCGGCCTGCCGGCCTTGCTATCCTCGGGGCCGCCGCCGCCGGGCGGCTGCCGCGGGGTACCGATGCAGAAGGCGCAGACGCTGATCGAGCCCGTGAGCGCGTACCGCGACGGGCGCGGCGCGCTGTTCGAGCCGGTCGACGAGCGACAGATCGCCGGCAAGCGCAACGTGCACGTCGTGCTGACCGAGCCCGGCCACGTGCGCGGCAATCACCGCCACGTCGTCGGCAGCGAGATCGCCGTGCTGACGGGCCCCGCGCAGGTGCGGCTGAAGGAGGACGGCGTGCTGCGCGACGTCGACGTGCCGGCCGGCGAGGTGTGGCGCTTCACGATCCCGCCGGGCGTCGCGCACGCCTTCCGCAATCCCGGCCCCGGCACGATGGTGCTCATCGGCTTCAACACGGAGCTGCACGATCCCGTACGACCGGACGCGGTGCGCGAGGACATCCTGTGAACGCCGCCCTCGACCGGCGCCCGCTCCACCGCGGCTGGCGCGGCCGGCTGCTGCTCGGGGCGCTCACGTTGCTCGCGCTCGCCGTCCTCTACACGTGGCTCACGCTCGGCTGGGCCTATTCCGACGGTGAGCGCGCCGGGCTGCTGCAGAAGTTTTCGCGCAAGGGCTGGGTCTGCAAGACCCAGGAAGGCGAGCTCGCGATGTACGTCGTCGCCGGCATCCAGCCCGAGATCTGGCGCTTCACTGTCCGCGACGATGCGCTCGCCGTGCGACTCGCGGGCGCCGTCGGCCAGCGCGTCCAGCTGCATTACACCGAACACCGCGGCGTGCCGACGAGCTGCTTCGGCGAGACCGGGTACTTCGTCGACCGGCTGAGCGCGCTCGGCGAGCCGCTGCCGTCACCGGCGCCGGTGCGCTGAGGCAGCGGTGATGGGCGCGCCCGTGCCTGTAGTCCCGGAGGGCATTCCATGACATTCGAGTCCGACGTCGCGAGTCTCGCTCCCGACAGCCGCTACACGCGCCGCGACCTGGTCGTGACGGCGCTCGCGGCCGGCTTTGCGCTCGCGGTGCGCCCGGTCAGCGCGAGCGCGGTCACGACAGACGAGCGCGGGCTGATCGCCGGCGAGGTCGCGATCCCGGTCCGGGACGGGCTCAGGATTCCGGGCTACCGGGCCATGCCGGCCACGCACCGCGGCCGCCATGGCTGGCCGACCGTCCTCGTGGTGCAGGAGATCTTCGGCGTCCACGAGTACATCCGCGACGTCTGCCGCCGCTTCGCGCACCGCGGCTATTGCGCGGTCGCTCCCGAGCTGTACGCACGCCAGGGCGACGTCACCAAGATCGCCGCGGTCGGCGACATCGTGGCGCAGGTCGTGAGCAAGGTGCCGGATGCGCAGGTCTTTGCCGATCTCGACGACACGCTCGCGTGGCTGACCCACGAGGGCGTCGGCGACGCGCGGCACACGGCGATCACCGGCTTCTGCTGGGGCGGGCGCATCACGTGGCTGTACGCGACGCACCGTCCGTCGCTCCGCGCCGCGGTCGCCTGGTACGGCCGGCTCGAAGGCCAGCCCAACGCGCTGCAGACCGCCTACCCGCTCGAGGTCGCCGCGCAGCTGCAGGTGCCGGTGCTCGGGCTCTACGGCGGCCAGGACGCGGGCATACCGGCGGACAGCGTCGAGCGCATGCGCACGGCGCTCGCCGCCGGGCGCTCGGGCTCCGAGATCGTCGTCTACCCGGATGCCGCGCACGGCTTTCACGCCGACTACCGGCCGAGCTACGACGAGCAGGCGGCGAGCGACGGCTGGTCGCGCGCGCTCGCCTGGTTCGCGGCGCACGGGGTCGCCGCCGCGGCCTGACCGGGCGACTGCCCCTCAGGGCGAGCGCGCGTGCCGGTTCCAGGCGGCCGCGAGCTCCTGCTGGCGGCGCGGCGGCACGGTCTCGTAGTGGCTCAGATCGAGCGTGTAGGCGCCCTCGCCCGCGGTCAGCGACTTGAGGCGGACGGCGTAGTCGATCAGTTCGGCGAGCGGCACGAGCGCCGTCACCACCAGCCGGCCGCCCGGCAGCGTCGACTGGCCGGTGACGCGGCCGCGTCGGGTCGCGAGGTCTGCCGCGACGTCGCCGACCGCGTCCGACGGCACGGCGATCTCGGCGCGCACCACCGGCTCGAGCACGATCGGCGCGGCCTGCAGCGCGGCGTCCTCGAAGGCGTGCCGCCCGGCCGTGACGAAGGCGACCTCCTTCGAGTCGACCGGGTGATGCTTGCCGTCCAGCACCGTGACGCGGATGTCCTGCAGCTGGAAGCCGGCGATCACGCCCTCGGCGACCGCCTGGCGCACGCCCTTCTCGACCGCCGGAATGAACTGGCCTGGAATCGCGCCGCCGACCACCTCGTCGACGAACTCGAAGCCGCCGCCGCGCGGCAGCGGCTCGACCCGCAGCTTGACCTCGCCGAACTGGCCGGCGCCCCCGGTCTGCTTCTTGTGCCGGTACAGCGACTCGGCGCTTCGCGACAGGGACTCGCGATACGGGATGCGTGGCGGATGCGTCCGGACGTGCACCCCGAAGCGGTCGGTCATGCGCTCGAGCAGCAGCCGCACGTGCAGCTCGCCCATTCCGTACAGCACCGTCTCGTTGAGCGCCGCGTGGTGCTCGACGCGCACGCACGGGTCCTCGTCCTGCAGCTTGTGCAGCGTGTCGGCGAGCCGCTGCTCGTCACCGCGCTTCTCGGCCTCGATGGCGACGCCGAGCATCGCCGGCGGGAAGCGCACCGACTTCAGGTGCAGGTGGTCCTCGTCGTGCGAATCGTGCAGCACGGCGTCGAAGTGCAGTTCGTCGACCTTGGCGATGCCGCAGATATCGCCGGGACCGGCGGCCGGCAGCGTGTGCTGCTCCTTGCCCTGGAAGCGGAACAGCTGCGTGACGCGGATCGGCTTGCGGCCGTCGCCGACGTAGAGCTGCTGGCCGGGGCGGACCGTGCCCTGGTGGACGCGGAACACGCCGACCTTGCCGACGTAGGGGTCGATCGTGACCTTGAACACGTGCGCAACGACGTGGCGGTCTGGTTCGGGCCGGACGTCGACCGGCGTCGCACCACTACCCTCGTCGCGGAGGAACGCGGGCGGGTTGCCTTCGAGCGGACTCGGCGCGAGCTCCGACAGCACGCGCAGCAGCTCCGGCACGCCGGCGCCTGTCTCTCCCGAGACAAAGCACACCGGCAGCAGGTGGCCCTCCCGCAGTGCCTGCTCGAACGCGCCGTGCAGCTGCGCGAGCGTCACCGAGCCGCTCTGCTCGAGGTGCCGGGTCATCAGCTCCTCGTCGACCTCGACCACCTGGTCGACGATGGTCTCGTGGGCGGCTGCGACCGAGCCGAAGTCGGTCGGCCGGCCGGTCGCCTGGAAATAACAGTCCACGACCGCGCGCCCGCCGTCGGCGGGCAGGTTGAGCGGTAGGCACTCGCGCCCGAACACCTCGCGCAGCTGCGAGAGCACGCTCTCGGGCCGCGCGTCGCGCGCGTCGATTCGATTGACGATAAGAAAGCGGCACAGGCCTCGCTCGGCGGCCTCGTGCATCAGCCGCTGGGTCATCGCCTCGACGCCGGTGGCGGCATTGACGACGACGGCGGCGGTCTCGACGGCGGCCAGCACGCTGACGGCGCGGCCGATGAAGTCCGGCATGCCCGGCGTGTCGAGCAGCGTCACGCGCCGGCCGTGCGACTCGCAGCTGCAGAGCGCGGCATCCAGCGAGTGGCGCTGGCGCTTCTCGAGTGGATCGAAGTCGCAGACGGTCGTGCCGCGCGCGATGGTGCCGGGCGTGCGGATCGCGCCGGCCGCGTGCAGCAGCGCCTCGACCAGCGTCGTCTTGCCGCTGCCGGCATGGCCGACCAGCGCCACGTTGCAGAGATTCTGGATCTGGGTGGGCATGCTGACCTCGGGCGGGACGCGGATCGACGCGGGCAGCGCACCTGCCCGTCTTCTTGTGCCGGACGCCGTCGTTACTCTGCCGGGTACCGCGGCCGACCCTGTCTAAGGATAATCCAGGCGCGACGCCCGGCAAGTCCGGGCCGAGCGCCGCCGGCGACATTGAGCCGCAGCCGGCGGCATCGATCAAGCCCTGATGCGCTCCATCCGCGGGTCGTACAGGGGCCCCAGACTGATGCTGCACGGCACCCGCTCGGTCGCCACTTCGAGCTCGTACCTCCCGGCCAGCAGGTACTCGCGGGTCAACCCCTCGGGCCGGCGAACGTAGCCGTAGCCGATGTTGGTCTTGAGCGTATGGCCGAAGCCGCCGCTGCCGAGCCAGCCGACACGCTCACCGTCCCGGTAAATGGTCTCACGACCGAGCAGCATCACCGCGGGTGCGCTCGTCGTGAAGCCGCACAGCCACTTCTGCAGCGGCAAGCCGACGCGCGACTCGAGGGCCTCGCGGCCAAGAAACCCAGTCCCGGTCCCGAGCTTGACGGCCCAGCCGAGGCCCGCCTCGAACGGCGTGTGGTCCGGGCCTATGTCCGCACCCCAGGCCCGATAGCCCTTCTCCAGGCGCAGGCTCTCGATCGCGCGGTAGCCCGCATTGACGATCCCGGCGTCGGCGCCCGCCTGCATGAGCGCCGCGTAGACGGTCGCGCCGCACTCCACCGGCACGTGCAGTTCCCAGCCGAGTTCGCCGACGTAGGTGATCCGCAGCGCCAGCACCGTGGCACCCTCCACCGACAGCGGGCGTACCTGGCCGAACGGAAACGCCGCGTTGCTGACGTCATCGTGCGTGAGGCGCTCGAGCACGCGTCGCGACTCGGGTCCCATCAGCGCGAGCACGGCGTAGGCCGAGGTCACGTCCACGAGGCGCGCGTCGAGCCCGGCCGGCAGGTGGCGCGTGATCCAGTCGTGGTCGTGGGTGGCGAAGCCGGTGCCGGTGACGAGGTAGTAGCGGTCCGCCGCGAGCCGCGCGACCGTGACGTCGCACTCGATGCCGCCCCTCCCGTTCAGCATCTGCGTGTAGATCAGGCTGCCGACGGGCCGCGCGACGTCGTTGGCGCAGATCCAGCCGAGGGCGCGCTCGGCGTCGCGGCCGAGCATGAGAAACTTCGCGAACGAGGTCTGATCGAACAGCGCGACGCGCTCACGCGTCGCCTGGTGCTCGCGCGCCACGGCCGCGAACCAGTTGGGACGCGCGAAGCTGTACTCGTCCCGCGCGGCTTCGCCCGGCGCCGCGAACCAGTTCGGGCGCTCCCAGCCGAGCTTTTCGCCGAACACCGCGCCCTGCGCGCGCAGCTGCTCGTACAGCGGCGAGCGGCGCAGCGGCCGGCCGCTGGCGTGCTCCTCGCCCGGCCAGGCGATCGCGTAGTGCTTGCCGTAGAGCTCGAGCGTGCGCTTGCGGACCCACTCGATGTCCCGGTGCGGCGCACCGAAGCGGCGGATGTCGACCGGCCAGACGTCGTACGGCGCCTCGCCGCCGACGATCCACTCGGCGAGCGCGCGCCCGGCGCCGCCGCCGGAGGCGATGCCGAAGGCGTTGAAGCCGGCGCCGACAAAGAAGCCGCCGACGTTCGGCGCCGGCCCGATGATGAAGTTGCCGTCCGCGGTAAAGCTCTCGGGACCGTTGATCAGCTCCTTGACGCCGGCCTCCGCCAGCGCCGGCACTCGTGCGATCGCGAGGTCGAGCACCGGCTGGAAGTGATCCCAGTCGGGTTGCAGCAGCTGGAAGTTGAAGTTGTCCGGAAAGCCATCGACGGCCCAGGGCCGCGGATTGGGCTCGTAGCCGCCCATCACCAGGCCGCCGACGTCCTCCTTGAAGTACGTCAGGCGGTCCGGGTCGCGCAGCGTCGGCAGGCCGCGATCGATGCCGGGAATCGCGTCCGTGATCAGGTACTGGTGCTGCACCGAGACCAGCGGCACGTTGACGCCCGCCATCAGCCCGACGCGGCGCGCCCATTGACCGGCACAGTTCACGACCACCTCGCAGGCGACGCGGCCGCGGCTGGTCACGACGGCAACCACCCGGCCGCCCTCGAGTTCGATGCCGACGACGTCGGTGTCCTCCAGGATCGTGACGCCGTGCAGGCGCGCGCCCCTGGCGAGGGACTGGGTGACGTCGGCCGGATTCACCTGGCCGTCGGTCGGCAGGAACGCGGCGCCGACGAGGTCCGAGATGTCCATCAACGGCCAGAGCGCGCCGGCCTCGCGCGGCGACAGCAGGTGCATCTCCAGCCCGAACGAGCGCGCGCCGGTCGCCTGCCGCCTGAGCTCGGTCCAGCGCGCCGCGCTGCAGGCGAGGCGCAGGCCGCCATTCATCTTCCAGCCGCTCGCGAGGCCCGTCTCGGCCTCGAGCGCCTGATAGAGCGCGACCGAGTGCCCCAGCATCTGCGTGATGTTGGCGCTCGTGCGCAGCTGGCCGACGAGGCCCGCGGCATGATGGGTCGAGCCCGAGGTGAGCCTGTGGCGCTCGACGACCAGCGTGTCGCGCCAGCCGAGCTTGCCCAGGTGATAGGCCGTCGAGCAACCGATGATGCCGCCGCCAATGACGACGGCGCGCGCCTGTGCGGGCAACTCAGGCACCTTGCCCCTCGAACTCGCGCCAGCTCCGCTCGAAGCGCCGCTGGTAGTCGCGGCTGTACGCGACGTAGTCGAAGTCCAGCGTCGAGGTCAGGTGCGAGACCGCGCCCCACAGCGCTTCGCGCAGCAGCGAGGCTGCCTGCATCGCGCCGAAGCGGTGCCGGACCGCCAGGTCGGCCGGCGCGCCGAAGTAGCTCTCGAGGAGCTGGGTCTCGAGTGCCGCGGGCAGCTCGTTGTTGGACGCCAGGTTCGCCAGGTCAAAGAGCGGGCTGTTGAAGCCGGCGTAGTCCCAGTCGATCAGCCACAGGCGCCGCCCGTCGTCGATCAGATTGGCGGCCAGCAGGTCGTTGTGGCCGAACACGATCGTCACCGGCCCGACCGCCTGCTCGAGCCGCGCGGACTTTGCCGCCAGCCCGGTCAGGTCGATGACCGTCGGATCCGCGCCGCGCGCCGCGAGCAGGCCGATGTAGTGGCGGACGACCTGGAAGACCCAGAAGATCAGCGCCGGCCCCTGAAAATGTCGCGGCACGTCCTGATGGCAGCGCCGCAGCAGCAGCACGATGCGCTCGAGCATGCCGGCATCGCACACACGCGCAGGCCGCAGTGTCTCGCCGTCGATGAAGCGGCTGACCACGAAACCGTTCGTCGCGTAGACGACCTCCGGCGCGATGCCGGCCGCGTGCGCGGCCCGCGCCGCGGCGAGCTCGTTGAAGCGCATCACCCCGTGCTCCGGAATGTCCTGGCCGCTGCGTACCACGAAGCTGCCGCCGGCGCGATCGCGGACCCGGAAGTTGCGATTGGTGATCCCGCCCGGGAGCGGCTCGATCTCGATCGGGCCACACCAGCACGGCAGCCGGAAGATCGCGTCGTGGAGGTCGTGATCGGGCATGCGCGCCATCCTGCAGCGCGTCGCCGAAGACGTCGAGCCGGTCGACGCCCCGGTCGCAGCCCGCGAAGCGTCCCGTGCCGGTGATGTTGCGGCGCAGCATCCAGCGCCGGCAACCCAACGCGTCGCGGGGTGGCGGGGGAACGGCGCTATGATTCGCCGCTTCGGGCGCGCGCCCGACCCGCCGAACCGGAACGTCCATGGACCCGCAGAACGACGCCGAGATCACCGCCGCCCGCCAGTTCCTCCAGGACCGCGGCATCCAGAACGTCAAGATCGGGGTGTTCGACGGCGACGGCATCCTGCGCGGCAAGTACCTGAGCCGGGACAAGTTCCTGGCCGCGCTCGACAACGGGCTCAGCTTCTGCGACGTGGTGCTTGGCTGGGACTCGGGCGACCAGCTGATCGACGGACTCAAGTTCACGGGCTGGCATACGGCCTTCCCGGACGCGCCGGTGCGGGTGCTGCCGTCGACCCGCAGGGAGATTCCGTTCGAGCCGAAGACCGTGCTGTTCCTCGGCGAATTCGCCGGCGCCGCCGAGGCGGTCTGCCCGCGGGCGACGCTGCGCCGCGTCCTCGCGCGGGCCGGGCGCATGGGCTACACGGTCTATGGCGCCGCCGAGTTCGAGTTCTTCGTGTTCTCCGAGACGCCGCAGTCGGTGCGCGACAAGGGCTACCGCCACCTGACGCCGATGACGCCGGGTTCCTTCGGGTACTCGGTGCTGCGCAACTCGGTGCACGCCGAGCTCTACCAGGAGCTGCTCGAGATGGCCGCCGCGATGCGCTTCCCGATCGAGGGCCTGCACACCGAGACCGGGCCCGGCGTGCTCGAGGCGGCGCTCTGCTACTGCGAGGCGCTCGAGGCCGCCGACCGGGCGGCGCTCTTCAAGACCTTCGCCAAGGTGCTCGCCGAGCGGCGCGGGCTGATGGCCACGTTCATGGCCAAGTGGTCGAACAGCTATCCCGGGCAGAGCGGTCACCTGCACCTGTCGCTGCGCCGGGCCGATGGCAGCGCGGTCTTCCACGACGCCGCGAAGCCCGCGCAGCTGCCGGACGAGATGCGCTGGTTCATCGGCGGCCAGCAGACGCTGATGCCGGAGCTGCTCGCGATGGTGGCCTCGACGGTCAACAGCTACTCGCGGCTGGTACCCGGCTTCTGGGCGCCGACCTCGGCGACCTGGGGCATCGAGAACCGCACCACGGCGCTCAGGGTGATTCGCGGCGGAGCCTCGAGCCAGAGGATCGAATACCGTATCGCCGCGGCCGACATCAATCCCTACCTCGCGCTCGCCGCGGCGATCGGCTCGGGACTGTGGGGCATCGAGCACCAGATCGAGCCCGACGCGCCGATCGAGGGCAACGCCTACGACCGCGAGCACGCGCCGGCGCGCCGTCTGCCCGCCTCGCTCGGTGACGCCGCGACGCGGCTCGCCGCCTCGCCGACGGCGCGCGCGCTGTTCGGCGACGCGTTCGTCGAACACCACGCGGTGACGCGCCAGTGGGAACAGCGCGAATACCAGAAGGCGATCACCGACTGGGAGCTCGCCCGCTATTTCGAGATCATCTGACGAGGGCGCATGCCGCTGCAGCAGACCACCAGCCCGGTCGACGGCCGGATCTACGTCGAGCGGCCGCTCGCCGACGCGCGTGCCATCGACCACGCACTGACGCACGCGATCGCGGCGCAGGCCGGCTGGCGGCGCGTGCCGCTCGCCGAGCGGATCGCGCTGCTGGGAAGGGCTGTCGACGCATTCGTCGGCAACGGCGCCGAGATCGCCAACGAGATCAGCTGGCAGATGGGCCGGCCGGCGCGGCACGCGCCGGGCGAGGTGCGCGGCTTCGAGGAGCGCGCGCGCTACATGCTGGCGATAGCCCCCGCGGCTCTCCGCCCGCTCGACCCGGGCGCCAAGCCGGGCTTCCTTCGCTCGATCAAGCGCGTGCCGCTCGGCGTGGTCGCGGTCGTCGCGCCCTGGAACTACCCATACCTGACGGCCGTCAACGCGGTGCTGCCGGCGCTGGTCGCGGGCAACGCGGTCGTCCTCAAGCACTCGCACCAGACGCCGCTGTGCGCCGAGCGCTTCGCGGAGGCGTTTGCGGCCGCAGGACTGCCGCCGCACGTGTTCCAGTACCTCCACCTGTCGCACGCAGACACCGGCCGGCTGCTCGCCGACCCGCGCGTTGCGAGCGTCTGCTTCACCGGCTCGGTCGCGGGTGGCCGGGCGGTCGTCGCCGCGACCGCGCAGGGCTTCGCGACCGCGGGCCTCGAACTCGGCGGCAAGGACCCGGCCTACGTGCGCTCGGACGCCGACCTCGGCCACGCGGTCGAGACGCTGACCGACGGCGCCTTCTTCAACGCGGGCCAGTCCTGCTGCGGCATCAAGCGCATCTACGTCGCCGCGGAACTGTACCCGGCGTTCGTCGACGGGGTCGTGGCGCTCGCGCAGGAGTACCGCCTCGGCTCACCGCTCGACCCGGAGACGACGCTCGGACCGGTGGTGCGGACCGCCGCGGCCGATGCCGTGCGCGCCCAGGTCGAACAAGCGACCCGGCGCGGCGCCCGCCAGTTGGTCGACCAGCAGCGCTTCGCCGCCAGCCGACCCGGCACGCCCTACCTGGCGCCGCAGGTGCTGGTCGACGTCGACCATACGATGGCGGTGATGCGCGAGGAGAGCTTCGGGCCGGTCGTCGGCATCATGAAGGTCTCGTCCGACGACGAGGCGGTCCGCCTGATGAATGACAGCCAATACGGGCTGACCGCCGCCGTGTGGACCGACGATGCCGACGCCGCCATCGCGATCGGCGACCGCATCGCCACCGGGACCTGGTTCATGAACCGCTGCGACTACCTCGATCCGGCGCTCGCCTGGACCGGCGTCAAGGATTCCGGGCGCGGCTGCACGCTCTCGCGCCTGGGCTTTGCCGCGCTGACCCGGCCGAAATCGTTCCACCTGCGGACCACAACCTGAGCCGGTCAAGCTGAATCACGAAGGCACGAAGACACGAAGCAGGCACGAAGCAGATCGGCTGCGCGCAAAGCGGGCCAAAAATCACTTCGTGTCTTCGTGCCTTCGTGGTTCAACGCTTCTTTTTCCACGATTTCTCACGAGGACCACGATGACCCCCGACACGCTGCGCGGCAATTGGAGCTACCCGACGAGCATCCGCTTCGGCGTCGGCCGCATCGCC
>JANXWS010000034.1 GCA_025351005.1 Pseudomonadota bacterium
GCCATGGTCGCGTCGGAACCGAGATCCGGCCAACGCAGCGGGGGTTGACTAGGCTGCGCCGGCAATGCGCGGGCGGACGACTTTCAGCGCCTTGAACCGGCCGGTTGCCGACAGGTCCTCGCGCGCCGCCTGGGCGGTCCAGTGGGAGTTTCGCCGCGCGACGAACGTGCTGCCCGACAATTGCTCGAGCGAGCCCGCCTTCGCGAACAGGAAGCCCTGGCCGGCCACGCAGCCGAGGTCGAGCAGCGCCGCGACCTGCGGCTCGAGCTCGATTCCTTCGGCCACCGTGTCGAGGCCGAGCGTCTCACCGAGGCTTATGACCGCCCGGGCCAGTTCCGGCCCGTCGTCCGAGTTGGTCAGGCGACTGACGAAGGACTGGTCGATCTTCAGGATATCGATCGGGAAGCGGTGCAGATACGAGAGCGACGAGTAACCGGTGCCAAAATCGTCAATCGCGATTCGCACGCCGAGTTCTTTCAGCTGGCGCAGGCGCTCGAGATTGGCGTCGGTGTTGAACATCATCGTGCTCTCGGTGAGCTCGATGACGAGGTTCTCGGGCTCGAGCCCGGAACTCGCCAACGCGTCGGCGGCGTCCTTGACCAGGTTGCCGTGCTGCAGGTGGCGACCGGAAATATTCACCGCGACCCGCAGTCCGGCCCCGCCCGCCACCGAGCTCCGCCAGCCGTGCAACTCGCGGCAGGCCTGCATCAGCACCCAGCGCCCGAGCTTGATCACGTGGCCGCATTCCTCCGCGACCTGGATGAACCGGCCGGGAGGCAGTACGCCAAACTCCGGATGGCGCCAGCGTACGAGCGCCTCGACACCCAGCAGGCAACGCGTTCCCAGATCGACGATCGGCTGGTACTCGAGGAAGAACTCCTGCCTCTCCAGCGCCCGGCTGAGATCCGCCTCGAGCCGCAGGCGCTCGTGCAGGACCTCCTGCATCTCCGGCTGGAACGTCACGAAGCGGTTCTTGCCCGCCGATTTGGCGTGGTACATCGCGATATCGGCGTTGCTGAGAAGTGCCTCGGCGCCCACCTGCGGGGTCGAGAGCGCTACGCCGATGCTGACGGTAACGTGGACTGCCGTCGTGCCGAGCGCGAACGGCACGTCCAGCGACTCGATCAGCGAAGTCGCTACCTGGGCCACTTCCGCGGGTGTGCCGATACCCTCGAGCAGGATCGCAAACTCGTCGCCGCCCAGCCGTGCCACGGTGTCGGACGAGCGCGTGGCCTTGACCAGACGCTGTGCCACGGCCTGCAGGAGCCGGTCGCCGGCGTCATGACCCAGGGAATCGTTGACGTTCTTGAAGTTGTCGAGGTCGAGGAACATGACGGCCACCGACGACTGGCCACGCTGCGCCAGCGTCAGGGCATGCTGCGCGCGGTCACGGAACAGGTTCCGGTTAGCGAGCAGCGTCAGCGGATCGTGGAAGGCCAGTTGCCGCAGTTGCTCCTCGAGCGCCTTGCGTTCGCTGATGTCGCGGAAATTGAGCGCGAGCCCGTTCACCGCCGGATCGTCGCTCAGGTTGCTGCCGACGACCTCGAGCACGAACGACGTCGGCTCACGCTCGATCCGCAGCTCGACCGGACCGATGGTGCCGCCCGGGGAGGCGGCGACCTCGGCGAGAAAGGCCCGCAGCCGTTCGCTGTCCTCGCCCGCCCAGATGTCGGGCAGGTTCTGTCCGGCGACTTCCTCGGGCTTCAGTCCGAGCGTGCGCTCGGACGCGGGCGACGCGAAACGCAGCGCCCCGTCCGCGGCGACGATCATGATGACGTCGGAGGCATTGGCGATCAGCGACGCGTACCGGTCCTCGACCATCCGGGCGGCCCGCCGCTCGCGGGTCACGGCATCCTCACGCAGACTGACGGCCTGGCGCAGCATCAGGAGCAGCGTGAGTGAGAATACGATCATCGTCATCACGGTTGCCGGTCCGCCGATGTCGCCACGCGTGAAGTACACGAGCACGAGGAAGGCGGTCAGCATCGCCGCATAGGGCAGCGAACGCGCCAGCGTGTCAGACGTCTTCGAGGCGGTCGGCACATGGGCCGCGATTTCGCGCATCTGCTCGCGGCCCGCGGCGGCGAGCGGCACGTAGCAGGATAGGTACAGGATGTCCTGCAGTCCGCCCGGCAGGTAATGGCCGCCGATCTTGGCGAGCGACCATAGGATGTCGGCGAGAAACATCGTCGCGAAGCCGACCACGACGAGCAGCGACGTTCGCCGGCCGCCGGCGCTGCCCCGGCCGGTCAGCAACAACACGCCCAGCATCAGCAGCAGCAGGCAGTCGAGCGCGACGTAAGCCTGGCTCAGCGTCTGCTTGACGAAGTCCTCCGTGGTCGTCGGCGCCGTGGGGCGGATGACCAGGAACCAGAAGAAGGCGCCGAAGCCGACCACGAAAATCGTGGCATCCAGCGACAGTTGCGCCCACGGCACGCGCACGGCGGCGGCCCGGATCTGGTAGAGCGCCGCCGCGAACAGGGCCGGGTAGAAGGCGCAGAAAAAGATGTCGGCCGGTCCGGGGAACGGATCATAGCCGTGCAGCCAGCCGCTGGTCGCGATGACGTTGCCGAACATATAGAGGATGAGCGCGATCGACAGCCAGATCCATGCCGTCCGCTGTGGACCGCGGGGCACGTGCCGCGCTGCACCCGCGGTGATCATCGCGCACGCGAAATTGGCGGGAACGTCGGACAGCAGCCCGACGTAATGGGTGATTCCCTCGCCGCCGACACCGGTCAGCATCCACACCGAACCGGCGGCAACGTAGACGATGAGCCCGACCAGGAGCTTGTCGGCCCAAACGGGCGCCGCGCCGGTACGCGCCGCCGTAGCGGATCCTGTCGTCATGGGCAACTCAACCATCTGGACGCGGTCCATCGTCGGCCGAGCGCGCGGCTAGCGGTTAATTCGGCCATTGCATGTCAAATGTGCGGGAAAAAGGGCGGGGTCACACGCGCTAGAGTGCCCGTGTGTGACGGATTTCTGGTTCCGTCGACGGGATCTGTGACCCGCTCGCCTTTCCTGGCCCTGCCGGAGGCTGGTTGCCGGCGGGAGCGGCGCTCGCCGGCGTGTGCGGGGCGCCGCCACGGTCCGCCGGCGCGGGTCAACGCGCTACGTCGCCCGCCGCACCGACGAGGTAGAGAAGGATCGCCCAGGCCGCGACGTTCTGCTCCAGGTCGGCGCGATTCACCTTGTCGAGAGTGTCGTCCGCCGAGTGGTGGATGTCGAAGTAGAAGGTCGCGTCCTGCCGGAATTGGAAGATCGGCACGCCGGCGGCTGCCAACGGCTTGAAGTCCGCGCCAGAGTCCGCGGCCGGATCGCTGCGCACGAAGATCCCGAGCGGGGCCAGCGCGATCGCGAGCTGCCTCGCGGTGGCGGAGCCTGCGAGGCCGTTCGGCAGTGCGAGCGAGAGCACGCGGCCGCTGCCGAGGTCGCTTTCGCCGGCGAGTGCGATGCGGACGAGCTCGCCGGCATGGGCCGCTGCATAGGCGTCGCCACTGCCGCCGGTCTCCTCCGAGCCGAAGGCGACGACGCGGATCGTGTGCCGCGGCCGTACCGGCAGCTCTGCGACAAGCCGGGCCGCGGCCATCGTGATCGCGACGCCGGCACCGTCGTCGACCGCCCCATCGCCCGGATCCCAGCTATCGAGGTGACCACCGACGACGATCACGCCCGCAGCCGGGTCCGTGCCCTCAATTTCGCCGACGATATTCCACGCGGGTGCCGCGATGATCTCGCGGGACTCGAGGACGAGGTGCACCCGGGGCGGCGTGCCGCGGGCGGCGAGCCGGCCGAGGAGTTCCGCGTCGGCGATGCCGAGCGCTGCCGCCGGAATGCGCGGCTTGCCATCGGCGTACACCGTACCACCCGTGTGCGGCGCGCGTGTCGAGCCGGTCGCCACCGAGCGCGTCAGGAACGCGACCGCTCCACGTTCGGCCGCGAACGAAGGACCGTCGGCGCGGGCGCGGACCGCGGCGCCGTAGCCGCTGCCGTCCTGCGTACGTGTCATCGGCTGGTTCACGAGTGCGATCCGGCCGGTGAGCGAGCCCGCGCGCGCCGCGATCAGTTCGTCGAGTGTGCTGAACACGACGACGTCGGCGTCGATGCCGGCCGGCGGCGTCGGCACGCTGCCGCCGAGTCCGATCAGCGCCAACGGACGCTCGATCGGGGCGACCACGGTGCCCGACTCCGCGCCGCGCACCCAGGCGGTCGGCTTGGCGAAGGATTCGGCGTGCACGTTCGTGAAGCCGAGCGCCTTCATCCGGGCGAGCGCCCAGTCGCGCGCCCGCTCCATCGCCGGGCTCCCCGCCGGTCGTGCACCGATCTCGGTCGTCAGCGACTCGACGAGGTCCCAGGCCGGCGAAGCGCCGCCGATGGCGCGGCTACGGATCCCCGCGGCGACCGCCTGCGGGTCGACGGGCGTCTGGGGAGCGGCGGCCGCCGCGGCGCCGAGCAGCAAGAGCGAGGGCGGCAGCAAGCGCAGGTACGACAGCGAAACCATTCGGTAGGCTCCGGGTGGCGGGCCGGCGGCAGTTGCGGCGGCCCCCGGTCGGGAACGAGCGCTGAATTATGCACAAGCGCCGGGCCGGGCCGCCGGCGCATTCAGTTCCGGCCGCGGCGCCCGCGACGCGGCGGATGGCCGACATGACGCTTCCGGATCAGCGGCGACGGTCCTGGCGGCGGCCCACAGACTCGAGCCGCTGGCCGCGAACCCGGAACGCGTCGGTGCCTGTACGGCGCGCCGCGTGAATTAGACGATCAGCAGAATGGTCAGGATTGATCCGTGAAGGCCGCCACTGATGGACGTGGGACGTCTTCGTTGGTCTCGGTGGCTGAGTTGATACGCACCAAAGCCGGGGGCTGGGCGCTTGCGCACGGAACGCGCGAGCCGGCGGCGCAACCCGCCAGCTAGCGCGCCGCAGTGCTCCTCTACTTCAAGGTCGCCGCGCCGACCTTGCAGGCGACTTCGTCCTGCGATCCGGTGCCGCCGGAACACCCTATTGCACCGACGATCTTGCCGCCTTCCATCAGCGGGATGCCGCCGCGCGACGCGATCACCCCGTCCAGCGTCATGAGGTAGTAGAAGTTCTTTTGCTGGATGCTGGTCTCGAAGACCTTGGTTTCGCGACGAAACGTCGCCGAGGCGCGCGCCTTGTGTTCCGCGATCTGGATCGAGGCCAGCTGCGCTCCGTCCATGCGCTGGAAGGCGACCAGGTTGCCGCCCGAGTCGACCACCGCGACGTTCAGCTTCCAGTCATGTTTCCGGGCCTCGGCGACAGTTGCGGCGATGGCGGCCCCGGCGTGTTCGAGTGAAATCGGCGTGCCATAGGGCACGTCGAAAGGCATCTTGTCGGGCACGGTGTCAACGGGCGTCCAAGATTGACCAGCGACCGGCGTCCAACATTGACCATGCCTTGGGGTGGGTTTCGGGGTCCGGATCGGGGTCCGGCTCCTGGCTTTCACTGATGGTCTGACGGGTCCCGCGGTCTGCCGCGTTAGCGGCAGAACGTCTTCCGGCTTTGGGTCATTTCCGGGTCTTGAACCGGTAGCTGTCGTTGCCGGTCTCGATGATGTCGCAGCGATGTGTGAGGCGATCCAGGAGCGCCGTGGTCATCTTGGCGTCGCCGAACACGGTGCTCCACTCCCCGAACGACAGGTTGGTCGTGACGATCAGCGAGACGCGCTCGTAGAGCTTGCTGATCAGGTGGAACAGCAGAGCACCGCCATCCTGCGCGAACGGCAGGTAGCCGAGCTCGTCGAGCACGATCGCGTTCTGGTTGAGCAGCCGGTTTGCGAGCCGCCCGGCGCGGCCGTTGCGCTTCTCGGCGTCGAGCTGGTTGACGAGGTCGACGACGCTGTAGAACCGCGCCCGCATGCCCTTCAGGACGACCTCCCGGGCGAGTGCAGTGGCGAGGTGCGTTTTGCCGGTACCCGTGCCGCCGACGAACACGATGTTGCGCGCGGTGGCCAGGTATTCGCCGGTGTACAGCTGGCGGACCTGGGTTTCGTTGACCGGCGAGTCCTTGAAGTCGAAGCTATCAAGGTCCCTGGGCATCGGGAAGTTGGCGAGCCGAAGCTGGTATTGGTACGAGCGCGCCTGGCGGTCGGCGATCTCGGCGTGCAGCAGCTGCTCGAGCCAGCTGGTCGGCGCGAGCTTCTTCTGGCTCAGCGCCGTCAGGCTGTCCTCGAGCGCACTCGCCATGCCGCGCAGCCGCAGCGTCTTCAACAGGTCGATCAGTTTCTCTTTCATTGGCAGTCTCCTACGGTGGATCAACAGGGACGAACGTTGCCGGCCAGGCACGCAGGAGCTGGTTGTAGCGGTCGCAGTTGGCGGCAGGCTCGACGGCGAGCTTCAGCGCCTCCGGCACCTGCAACGCCGGCACCCGTGGCGGTGCGGCGGCGCGATGCAGCAGGTTCACGACGTGCGCGCTGCTGACGACCTGCTCCTCGAGCGCCACCGCACAGGCGTCGCTGACGGCCTCGAGGCCGTAGAGCGCGACCATCGACAGGATGTCGACGAACTGCCGGTCGCCGTCCGCGTGCTTGGCGAGGCGTTCCCGCAGCCGGGTCATCGATGCTGGCAGGTTCCAGTCCTTGAACGGTGCACCGTTACGCAGCGCGCCGGGCTTGCGCGCCAGGGCCGCGACGTAGTGCCAGGGGTTGTAAAGCGTCTGGCCGCGGTCGAAGCAGCGCGGATGCTCACCGGCAACCTCACCGTTGCAGACGATGATGATCCGCTCGGCATAAGCGCGGACCGTCGCCACCTGGCGCACGTAGCGCGACTCGACGCTGTAGCGGTTACGGTCGAAGTTGACCAGGCACATCGTCGACACGAGCGCCGACTTCTCGGCATAGCCGTCGAACGGGATCGGCATCGTGCGCAAGCTCGGACGCTCCTCGTCCCAGAGCTCCACGACCTTGCGCTCCGACTGCTCGGGATGATCGCGCTCCCACGCGATCTGCAGGCAACGCGCCGCCAGGTGTGCGTTCAGCTCGGCGAGATCGGTACAGCGGACCTTCGGCGTGAACAGCCACTCGCGGACGTTGCCGACCTGGTTCTCGACCTGACCCTTCTCCCAACCCGACGCCGGCGTGCACGCCGTCGGCTCGATCAGGTAGTGGTTGCACATCACGAGGAAGCGACGGTTGTAGCGCCGCTGGCGCCCGACGAAGATCGCGTCGACCGCAGGCTTCAGGTTGTCGTAGATGCCCCGGCGCGGCACGCCGCCAAAGAACTCGAACGCCCGCGCATGCGAGTCGAACACCATCTCCTGGCTCTCGCGCGGATACGCCGCCAGGAAGAACGTGCGGCTGTGGCACAGCCGCACGTGCGCGACCTTGACGACCTGGTGGACGCCGCCGAGCTCGACGTGCTCGTGGCTCCAGTCGAACTGGTACGCCTCGCCGGGCGCGAACGTCTGCGGGATGAACGCCGTCGTGTCCGGCCGCCGCCGCCGCTCAAAGCCTCGGGCGTATCGCCGCACGGCGTCGACTGCGCCGGTATACCCCTCGAGGCACAGTCCCTCGTAGAACCGCTGCGCGGTCCGGCGCTCCCGCGCGGGCAGCTTCTCCTCCACCTCGAGCCAGCCGTCCAGCGTCGCCAGGAACGGTCCCAGCTTCGGCATCGGCTGCCGAACCCGCCGGTACTCGTATGCCTCGCCCTCGAACCTCAGCGCCCGCTTGACCGTGTTGCGCGCCAGTCCCAGATCCCGCGCGATCGCGCTGATCGACTCGCCTTGCACCAGCCGCCGCCGGCGAATCTTGCCGATCGTTTCCACGCACAACACCCCAGTTCTCCCCAGGCAGCC
>JANXWS010000039.1 GCA_025351005.1 Pseudomonadota bacterium
CCGGCTGCGCCGTGGCGGCGCGGCGCGACCGCGACTCGAGCGCCGCCGCCATCGCCGCGCCGAGCTCGGCCGGGGAGCGGACGGTGCGGACACCGGCCCGCTCGAGCGCCTCGTACTTGTCGGCCGCCGTGCCCTTGCCGCCGGCGATCACCGCGCCGGCGTGGCCCATGCGCTTGCCGGGCGGCGCGGTGACGCCCGCGATGTAGGCGACTACCGGCTTCGTGACGTGGCGGCGGATGAATTCGGCGCCGGCCTCCTCATCGCTGCCGCCGATCTCGCCGACCATCAGGATGCCATGCGTACGGGGATCGCGCTCGAACAGCGCCAGCACGTCGACGAAGCTCATGCCGCGGACCGGATCCCCGCCGATGCCGACGCAGGTGCTCTGGCCGAGCCCGAGCCTGGTCGTCTGAAACACGGCCTCGTAGGTGAGCGTGCCCGAGCGGGAAACGATGCCGACGCGGCCCGGCTGGTGGATGAAGCCGGGCATGATCCCGACTTTGGCCTCCCCCGGAGTGATCACGCCCGGGCAGTTCGGCCCAATGAGGCGCGCACCGTAGCCCTTCAGCGCCTCTTTCACGCGCACCATGTCGCTGACCGGGATGCCCTCGGTGATGCAGACGATGAGCGCGACGCCAGCGTCGGCCGCTTCGAGTATCGCGTCGGCCGCACCAGGAGCCGGCACGTAGATCATGCTGACGTCGGCGCCGGTCGCGGCTACCGCGTCGTGGGCGGTGTCGAACACCGGCAGCCCGAGGTGACGCTGGCCGCCGCGGCCCGGTGTCACGCCGCCGACCAGCTGCGTGCCGTAGGCGAGGCACTGCTCGGAGTGGAACGTGCCCTGCCGGCCCGTGAACCCCTGGCAGATCACCCGGCTCTTCCTGTTCAGCAGGATGCTCATGGGGCTGCGGTTGCCTTCCGGCCGGCAGCGAGTCGCACGGCCTTGGTCGCGGCGTCGCTGAGGTCGCTCGCCGGTGTGATCGCAAGTCCGCTCGCGGCGAGCTGCGCGCGGGCGCGCTCGGCGTTGGTGCCCTCGAGGCGCACGATGACCGGCAGCGAAATGCCGACGCTCTTGACCGCCGCGACGATGCCCTCGGCGATGATGTCGCAGCGGACGATGCCGCCGAAGATGTTGACCAGGATCGCGCGCACCTTCGGGTTGGACAGGATCAGCTCGAACGCGGCCGTGACCCGCTCCGGGGTCGCGCCGCCGCCGACGTCGAGGAAGTTCGCCGGCTGGCCGCCGTGCAGCTTGATCAGGTCCATCGTCGCCATCGCGAGCCCGGCGCCGTTGACCATGCAGGCGATGTCGCCGTCGAGCGAGACGTAGTTGAGGTCATGCTCGGCCGCCCGCCGCTCCATCGCGTCCTCCTGGGTCGGATCGCGACAGGCGGCCATCGCCGGCTGGCGGTAGAGCGCGTTGTCGTCGATGGTGATCTTGGCGTCGAGGGCGAGCACGGCACCATCGGCGGTGACGATCAGCGGGTTGACCTCGACCAGGCTCGCGTCGTGGTCGACGTAGAGCCGATAGATGCCGCGCGCGATTCCTTCGAATGCCGCCGCTTGTGGTCCCTTGAGGCCGAGTCCGAAGGCGAGCTCGCGGCAATGGTAGCCGGACAGGCCGGCCGCCGGGTGGATCTCGACGCGCAGGATCCGCTCGGGCGTCGTCGCGGCGACTTCCTCGATGTCCATGCCGCCGGCCGCGGAGGCAATGAACGCGAGCCGGCTGCGATCACGGTTCAGGAGCAGGCTCAGGTAGAGTTCGCGCTCGATCGCGGAGCCCACCTCGACGTAGACCTGATGAATCGGCAGGCCCTCGGGCCCGGTCTGCTTGGTCACGAGCCGCTGGCCGAGCAGGGCCGTGGCCGCGTCGCGGACGGCGTCGACGCTGCGGCACACCTTGACCCCGCCAGCCTTGCCGCGGCCGCCGGCGTGCACCTGGGCCTTGACGACCCACAGCGAGCCGCCGAGCGCCTCGGCGGACCAGCCAGCCGCATCCGCCGTCGCCGCCGCGCGCCCCTCGGGGACCGCGATGCCGTAGCGCCGGAACACGTCCTTGGCCTGGTATTCGTGCAGGTTCATCGTCAACGTGTGCGCTGCGCCGCGCCTCCTCTTCGCCGTGGCGGGCCGCTATTCTGCGCGAAGGTTGCGCCTTGACGCAAAACCAAGCGTTGCCGCCGCCGGCCGGCGGCAGCGGTACGAACGATGCTACATTCCGGTCCGCGAAGCGATGAACGCGCGCGCCGCCGCCCGAGGTCCGAGGATGCCAGAAAGCCAGCGCGGCAGCCGTCATCCACCGGAGCTGTCGTGGCGGGTGCTCGGGCTGCTGAACCTGTTCCGGCTGCTCGTTCCGGTACTGCTCGCACTGCTGCTCGCGGTCGGCGGCCAGCCGCCCGTCGTCGGCAGCACGCACCCGGAGCTCTTCCGGATCGCCTGCGTCGCCTACTTCGTCGCCGGGCTGGCGCTGATCACCGTGCTGAAGCGCCGCCGCCAGACCGAGACGTGGCACGTCTACCTGCCGGGCGCCGTCGACATCCTCCTGCTCTGCGTGATCGTCTACTCCAGCGGCGGCGTCACCAGCGGCATCGCGATCGCCCTGCTGGTGCCGGTGGCCGGGCTCGCGGTGCTGGTCAGCACGCGCGGTGCGCTGCTGGCTGCGGCCGCTGCCGTGCTGGGGCTCTTGGTGCAGCAGGCAGCGCTCTGGGGGGACGGCACCGCTGGCGGGTTCGTCTTCGCGCAGGCTGGCTACTACGGCGCGGTGCTGTTCCTGGTCGCCACCGGCGGCAACTTCCTGGCGCGGCGGCTGCGCGAGGCCGAGGCGGTCGTGCGCCAGCGCGACATCGACGTCGCGAACCTCGCGGAGCTGTCCGAGTACGTCGTGCGGCACCTGCGCGAGAGCATCGTCGTGGTCGATGCGGAGGACCGGGTGCGGCTGATCAACGAATCCGCGCAGCAGCTACTCGGGTCCGAGGCCCGGCCGGGGGCCCTGCTCGGGGAGATCTCGCCGCGGCTGCTCTACCACGTCGAGAGCTGGCGCCGCGCCGCCGGCGTGTCGACCCGCAGCGCGACGCTGGTGGCCGCCGACGGCAGCCGCGAGATCGAAGCGTACTTCGCGGCACTCGGCGGCGACCAGCCGGGACCTGTGATCGCGTTCCTGACGGAGACCACCGAGCTCGCCGAACGCGTGCAGCGGACCAAGCTTGCGGCACTCGGCCGGCTGTCGGCCAGCATCGCCCACGAGATCCGCAACCCGGTCGGCGCGATGAGCCATGCGGCCCAGCTGCTCGCCGAGACCGTCGAGCTCGGCCCGGAGGAGAAGCGCCTCACGCAGATCATGACGACCAACGCCGAGCGCGTCAGCGGCATCATCGCGAGCGTGCTCGAGCTGTCGCGGCGCGAGACCACGCGCCCGGAGCGATTTTTCCTCGGCGACTGGCTCGGCGGCTTCATCGAGGAGTTCCTGCAGACGCTGCAGCTGCCGGCATCGCGGCTGCACGCCGGGCTGCCGGCCGAGGATGTCGAGGTGCGCATCGACCCGAACCATCTGCGCCAGATCGTCTGGAACCTGACCGAGAACGCCACCCGCCACAGCGCCGAGGTCCCGGCGCTGCCGGCCGTTGACCTGCGCATCGGCCGCCTGCAGGGCACCGGCCGGCCGTACCTGGAGGTCGCCGACCGCGGCCCGGGGATACCCGAGTCCTCTGCCGAGCGTATCTTCGAGCCGTTCTTCACCGGCCGGCACGGCGGCACGGGGCTCGGCCTGTTCATCGCCCGCGAGCTCGCGCAGTGCAATGGCGCATTGCTGCTGTACGAGCCGCGCTCCGGTGGCGGCAGCCTGTTTCGCGTGGTCTTTGCCGACCCGCACCGTTGGGAGGCCAGCACCGATGTCTAAACCGACCGTGCTGATCGTCGACGACGAGCCGGACCTGTGCGAGCTGCTGTCGATCACCCTCGGCCGGATGGGGCTCGAATCGCGCGCCGTCGCCGACCTCGCCACCGCCCGCGCCGCGCTCAAGGAGGGCCGCTTCGACCTGTGCCTGACCGACATGCAGCTGCCGGATGGCGACGGCCTCGAGCTCGTCGAGTGGCTGCAGATCGAACGGCCGGAGCTGCCGGTCGCGGTGATCACCGCGCATGGCAGCGTCGAGCGCGCGGTCCGGGCCCTCAAGCTCGGCGCCTTCGATTTCGTCTCGAAGCCGCTCGACCTCGCCGACCTGCGCAAGCTCGTGGCGCAGGCGATCAAGCTCACCGGGCACGGCGCGGGCGCCGATGCCGGGGACACCGTCGGGCCGCGGCTGCTCGGCGCCTCGCCAGCCATGCAGCAGCTGCGCGAATTGATCGGGCGCGTGGCGCGCAGCCAGGCGCCCGTGCACATCGCCGGCGAGAGCGGTACCGGCAAGGAGCTGGTCGCGCAGCTGATCCACGAATCCGGGCCGCGTCGCGAAGCGCCCTTCGTGCCGGTCAACTGCGGCGCGATCCCGACCGAGCTGATGGAGAGCGAGCTGTTCGGCCACAAGCGCGGCAGCTTCACGGGCGCCGTCGCCGACCGCAAGGGCCTGGTGCAGACCGCAGATGGCGGCACGCTGTTCCTCGACGAGGTGGCCGACCTGCCGCTGCACATGCAGGTGAAGCTGCTGCGCGTGATCCAGGAAAAGACCGTGCGGCCGGTCGGCGAATCGCGCGAGACCGCGGTCGACGTGCGCATCCTGTCGGCGACGCACCGCGACCTGGCGTCGCTGGTCGCGGAGGGCCTGTTCCGCGAGGACCTGTACTACCGGGTCAACGTCATCGAGATCCGCGTGCCGCCGCTGCGCGCGCGGCTCGAAGACGTCGCCGAACTGGCGCGCGCGATCCTGGCGCGGCTCGCGAAGCGCTCCAGGCAGCCGGTACCGGAGATCGCGGCCGACGCGATGCGCCTGCTTGCCACCTATCACTACCCCGGCAACGTGCGCGAACTGGAAAACATCCTCGAGCGGGCGTTGACGCTCTCGGTCGACGGCCCGGTCACGGTGAAGGACATCGCGATCCGGGCGGGCCCGACGACGTCTCCCGCGGTCGACGTCGGCGACCTCGCGCTCGACGCCCAGGTCGACCACATCCAGCGCGACGCGATCATCAAGGCACTCGAGCAGGCGCGTTACAACAAGACGGCCGCCGCCAAGCTCCTCGGCATCACGTTCCGGGCGCTCCGCTACCGCATCAAGAAGCTGGGTATCGAGTGAGCGGCGCCGGCGTGGAATGCGGTGCGGTCCGGTGACCCCGCTGCGCCGGTGGTCCGGACCCGCTGCCGTGCGACGGTGCTCGCGCCCGGCGCATGGTCCGAGCGGCCAGAACCAGTCGTGCGGTTCCCGTCCCGCAACCGGGGCCCCGGCGTCGTGCCGACGACGCCCCGCCTGAGCCGGTCCGAGCCCGCATGCCCTCGCCCGCCAGCCTCACCTCGCCGAGCGACCTGCGCCTGACGACCGCCATCGTCGTCGGCCTCGGCCTGCTCGCACTCTTTCTGTATGCACATCCCTACGGCGGCATGCACGCCGACGCTGAGGTCTACGCGCTGCAGGCGCTGAGTCGTCTGTACCCGGAGTCGCTGCGCGGGGACATGTTCTTCCGTTTCGGCTCGCAGGATTCCTACACGGTGTTTCCGCCACTGCACGCGTGGCTGATCGGCCGTCTCGGCTTCGACCAGAGCGCCTGGCTGCTGTCGCGGGCGTTCCTGGTCGCGCTCGCGGCCGCAGCCCTGCTGCTCGCGCGGGCGTGCATGGAGCGCGAGCAGGCTTGGCTCGCGCTCGCGCTCTTCCTCCTGATCCCGGGCGCCTACGGTCCGCACAACGTCTTCGCCTACGGCGAGAACGTGCTGACACCGCGGACGCTCGCCGAGGCGCTGTCGCTTGCCGCGCTGTGGCTCGCGCTCAGGGCGCGCTGGCGCGCGTCGTTCGCGACCCTCGCAGTCGCGCTGCTGCTGCATCCGATCATGGCGCTGCCGGCGCTGCTCGGCGTCGCGGCGCTCCGTGCCCCGGCCAGGGCGCCGCTGCTGCTCGGCGGCGGTGCGGCGCTCGGTCTCGCCGCGGCGACCGCGCTCGCGGTCCTGTGGCCGATCGGCCCGATCGACATCATGGACCACGACTGGCGCGCGACCCTCGAGCTGCTGACGCCGTTCCTGAAAGCTCAGCAGTGGTGGCTGCCCGACTGGCAGCGCAGCGTCGTGCCGCTCGCAACGCTCGCCGTCGCGGTGATCGCGCTCGCGCCCGGCCGCGGCCGGCTGCTCGCGGCCACCGCGCTCGCGATCGGCGCCGCGGGGCTCGCGCTGCTGATTTATTCGAGCTTCGTCGCGCCGATCGTGCTGCTGGTGCAGGGACAGGCCTGGCGCTGGACGTGGCTTGCGCGCGCGGTCGCGGTGCTGCTGCTCGTGCCGACCGGTGCCGTGCTGTGGCGGCGCGGACCGAACGGCGTCGCATTGCTCGCGCTGCTCGCGGTCGGCTGGTACGGCTCGGAGGACGCGCTCGGCCTCGAAGCCGCGCTCTGTGCGGTCGCCATCGCGGTGCTCGAGTTCGGTGCCGCCCGCCCGATGCGCTACCTCTGGGCCGGCGCCGGCGCGCTCGCGCTGCTGTTCGGCGCCGGCATCGTGCACCTGATCGGCTTCACGGAGCGGCTGCAGCTCGCGGCCGGCGCGGTCGCGGTCTGGTGGCTCGTATTCCGCGGCCGGCGTGCGTGGCTGACGGCCGTGGCTGCGTTTGGCACCGCGACCGTCTGCGGCGTACAGCTGGCAGCGACACTGGCGGCACCCCGCGAACCGGACTACGACGTGGTGAGCCGCGCGCTCGCACCGTGGCAGCGCCGCATCGGTGCGGCTCAGACGGTACTCAACTTCGGCGACAGCGCCTGGCCATGGGTCGCGCTGCACCGGCAGAGCTACTTCGGCAACGTCGGCATCCTGTTCTCGAGGCGGACCGCGATGGCAATGCGCGCCCGCAACGACGAGCTGCAGCAGCGCGCCGCCGCCGACCTGGCGTGGTTCTCGGCCGGCCGCAGCGCCGACCGGCCGGCGCCGTCACTGGCCACGCTCAGGCGCCTCTGCGGCGCGCCGGATCTCGACTTCATCGTCGCGCCGGTCAGCTACCCGGTGCCGCACGCCGGCAGCGGCGCGCCCGCGCCGTTCGACTCGCTCTACCTGTACGACTGCCGCGACTTGTTGGCCGCCGGCGACGATCGTGCGTGAACTCGAGGAACTGCTGGCTTCGCTGCCGGTGGCGGGCGCCGCGCTCGCCGCCGACCTGCTGGTGCTGCAGTTCGCGGTCGTCTACGGCGGCTGGCATTACCTGATCGCCGCCTGCGCGGGCTTCGTCGTCGGCGCGACGGTGAACTACGCGCTCGCGATCCGGTTCGTGTTCCGCTTCCGGCGGCTGCAGTCGGTGCACGGCGAGTTCATCGTGTTCGTGCTGGTGGGAGTGGCCGGGCTCGCGCTCAACGCCGCGCTGATGGCCTTCGCGGTCGAGGTGCTCCACCGCCACTACCTGTTCGGCAAGGCGCTCGCCGCCGCCACCACGTTCCTGTTCAACTTCGAGGCGCGGCGGCGGCTGCTGTTCAGGCCGGGCGCGAGGCACGTCGATTGACTACGGCGGTGACAGACGACGTCGTCATCATCGGCGCCGGCCCCGCCGGGCTCACCGCCGCGCTCGAGCTGCAGCGCCGCACCGGCCTGCGGCCGCTGGTCTTCGAGGCCGACTCGCAGGTGGGCGGCATCGCGAAGACCGTCGAGTACCGCGGCAATCGCATGGACCTCGGCGGCCACCGGTTCTTCTCGAAATCCGACTGGGTCATGAACTGGTGGCAGGAGATCCTGCCGGTCGAGGCGACACCAGCAGGCGAGGACGCGCCGCTCGAGCTCGGCTATCAGCGGGGCCGGCGCAGCTTCGAGCCGGCGCGCGCTCACGGACGCACGGACGGCATGCTGGTCCGGCAGCGGCTGTCGCGCATTCTCTATGGGCGGAAGTTCTACGACTATCCGCTGACCCTCAGCCCGACCACGCTCCTGAACCTCGGCGTCGGCCGGACCTGCGCGATCGGCGCGAGCTACGCGCTCGCGCGCCTGCGCCCGCGCACACCCGAGGTCACGCTCGAGGATTTCCTGGTCAACCGCTTCGGCACCCGGCTGTACCGGACCTTCTTCAGTTCCTACACCGAGAAGGTCTGGGGCGTGTCCTGCGACCGGATCTCGGCCGAATGGGGCGCCCAGCGCATCAAGGGGCTGTCGGTCAGCCGCGCACTCTCGCACGCCCTGCGCTCGCTACTGCCGCGCCGGTGGACGCTGGCACAACGCGGCGTCGAGACCTCGCTGATCGAGCGCTTCCTCTACCCGCGGCTCGGGCCGGGGCAGATGTGGGAAGCGGTCGCGGCGCGGGTCGTCGCCGGCGGCGGCGCCGTGCACCTCGGGCACCGCGTCGTCGGCATTCACCGCAGCGGTACGCGCGTCACGGGCGTGGATGTGCAGGACGGGGGCGGCCGGACGCTGCGCCACGTCCCGTGCCGGGAGCTCGTGTCGACGATGCCGATCGGCGACCTCGTCGCGCAGCTCGAGCCCGGCACAGCCGCGCTCGCGGCCATCGCGCGCGCACTGCCGCACCGGGACTTCATGACCGCGGGGCTGCTGCTGAAGCGCCTCACGACGCCGGGCGCGTCCGGGTCGCCGTCCGGGATGCCGGCCGACAACTGGATCTACGTGCAGGAGGAGGACGTGCGCCTCGGCCGGATCCAGATCTTCAACAACTGGAGTCCCTACATGGTCCGCGACCCGGCGACGATCTGGCTCGGACTCGAGTATTTCTGCCAGGCCGGCGACGGGCGGTGGAACATGGGCGACGCGGCGTTCCTGAGCTTCGCGGCCGCGGAGCTCGAGCGGATCGGCTTCGCCGACCGCCGCGACGTGCTCGACGGCACGGTAGTCCGGGTACCGAAGGCGTACCCCGCCTACTTCGGCGAGTACCGGCACATCGGCCAGCTGCGCGGCTGGCTGGACGGGTTCGAGAACGTCTTTCCGGTCGGCCGCAACGGCATGCACCGCTACAACAACCAGGACCACTCGATGCTTGCCGCGCGCGCCGCGATCGACTGCATCGCGGCGGGCTCCCGCGACAAGGCCGCGATCTGGGCGGTCAACACCGAGGAGGACTACCACGAGGAACGGAGCGGCGACGCTGCGGCCGTCACGGACCCGGCGTGACGCACCACGTCACTTTGTGACGTGCCAGTCCTTCTTGGGCTGCCGAAATGCCGTCGGCGAGCCGCGGCAGGCTGGGTGATTTTGATAAATATTACAATTAGATGCGTATGTGCTCGCTCGGTTGGCACGGCAGTTGCTTGTCTAATGCCCAGGCGGCCAGGCACACCTGACCGGCCAGTCAGGCCCGTGCCTCGATCACTTAACCTTTTCTCGTCGGCTTCAGGAGTTCTTCATGCGAAAGCAAATTCAACAGGGCTTCACGCTCATCGAATTGATGATCGTCGTCGCCATCATCGGCATCCTCGCGGCCATCGCGATTCCCGCTTACCAGGAGTACACGATTCGCGCGCAGGTCACGGAAGGCCTGAACCTCGCGAGCTCGGTGAAGACGG
>JANXWS010000013.1 GCA_025351005.1 Pseudomonadota bacterium
GCCTTGAACCCGTCGCCGTAGCGCTCCGTGTCGCTGCCGTTCCACGAGTTCTGGTCGTGGTTGGTCGTGAACGTCATCAGGTAGCCGTTGGCGGGATAGCGCCGGCCGCGGTCGGCGAGGTAGGCGGCGAGGTCGCGTGCGTCGCCGTTGCCCTTCGCGATCCGCAGCAGCACCCGGTCGAGGCCCCAGTCGTAGGTCATGTCGAAGGCACGGTCGTGGAGGCCGGGATCGTCCGCTTCCGCCAGCATGAACACCGGCTTGATGCGGTCGAGCGCGGCGCGCGCCGCCTGCCAGAACGGCGTCGGCACCCGCATCGCGACGTCGCAGCGAAAGCCGTCGACGTCCGCGTCCTGCACCCAGAACGCCATCGCCTCGATCATCGCCGGCCAGAGCGCCGGCTGCCGGTAGTCGAGGCCGACGACGTCGCTCCAGTGCTCGATCTCGGTGCCGTTGTCGTATTCGTAGCCGCCGATCTCGCCGCGGGCGTTCTTCTGGTACCAGTCGGGGTGGGCGTGCACCCACGGGTGATCAAAGGCGGTGTGGTTCGCGACCCAGTCGAGGATCACGTGCATCCCGGCTGCGTGCGCTGCCTGCACCAGGTGCCGGAAGTCCGCGAGCGTGCCGAACTCCGGGTTGATGGCCGTGTAGTCGCGGACCGAGTAGTAGCTGCCGAGCGAACCCTTGCGGTTGACAGCGCCGATCGGCTGGACCGGCATCAGCCACAGGATCTCGACGCCCATCCGCCGCAGGCGCGGCAAGTGCTTCTCGAAGGCGGCGAAGGTGCCCGCGGGCGTGTACTGCCGGATGTTGACCTCGTAGATGGTCGCGCTCTCCGACCACGCCACGTGCGGAAGCGACCGGATTGCCGCGGCCGGACCGGCAGGCTCGGCGGCGAGCGCGCTCAGCGGCTGCGCGAGTGCTGCGGTCGCCATCCAGAGCGTGGAGATGCGCGGCCGGTGCATTGGAAGTCCCCCGGAGGCCTGCCGATCACAGTCGCGGCCGGGCCGGTGCCGTCGCGACGGGCCGGGTCACGGCGCGCGTGAGGATTTCTCGGTGCCGAGCACGACGTCCTCGGGCTTGTGCACGAAATAGCCCTGGATGTACTCGATGCCCAGCTGCCACAGCACCGCCATGGTGTTCGCATCCCCGACGCGCTCGGCGATGGTCTGAGCATGGTGCTCCTTCGCCATCTGCACCAGCGACTTCACCTTCTGCTGCAGGTCGGGGTTGCTGGCGAGGCCCTGCATCAGCGAGCCCTCGATCTTGACCACGTCCGGCTTTAGGTGCTCGATCAGTTGCTGGGCATTGGTGCCGACCCCGAAGTGCTCGATCGCAAAGCGGAAGCCCTGCCGCTTGAGCTCGGCGCGCAGGGTCTTGGTCTGCAGCAGGTACTGGTCGGCGACCTCCTGTGCGACCTGGAAGCAGAGTCGGCTGGGTTCGACCTTGCCGGCCTTCAGCTGGCTCGCGAGCCAGCCGGGCAGCGACTTGTCGTTGACGGTGTCGCGCGACAGGCGCACGAACAGGCTGCCCGGCCTCCTGGCCGCGCAGAACGACATCGACGCGCCGATCACCCAGCGGTCGATGTTCTTCATCAGGTCGTTGCGCTCCGCAGCCGGGATGAACTCCGACGGCAGTACTTCCTTGCCGTGTTCGTCCAGCATCCGCAGCACGACGTCGAAGGTGCCCTTGTCCTCGCCGACCAGGCTCGCGATCGGCTGCTGCACGAGCCGGAAGCGGTTCTCCATCAGCGCCGCCTTGATCTGCTGCACCCAGACCTTGTCGTGGGCCTGTACGCGCGCCTCGGAGCCGGAGCGGTCAACGGCGCAGACCTGGTTGCCGCCCAGCTCGCGCGCGGTGCGCACCGCCTCGAGCGCGTCCGCGATCGGCGTCGTCGGGTCGGTGCTGGTAGCCGGCACGAGCGCGAGGCCGACGGTTGCGGTCGCAGTCAGCGTGCGCGAATCAATCTTGAAGACGTTGGCGCCGATCCTGCGCACGAGGTTGTCAGCCCAGGCCTCGACGTCGCGCGGCGTGCCGCGTTCGATCAGGAACACCAGGCTCGACCCGGTGAAGCGCCCGCCGAGATCGCCGGGCGCCAGCTGCTCACGCACCAGCGCCGCGACCTGGCCGACAAAGTCCTCCGCGTGCAAAGGGCCCACCTGGTGCACGACCTGGTCCATGTGGTCGGGACGGATGCAGGCGACGAAGCGGACGCCGGCCCGGACCGGGTGGGCGAGCCGCGCCTGCAGCTGCTCGGTCAGATAGCGCCGGTGCAGGAGCCCCGTCGAGGGATCGGTCTGCACCGCCTCGCCGAGGCGGCGCTGCAGATCGGCCTCGTCGTGGCGCCGCGCCTTGACGACGAAGCTGATCACCGGTTCCGTCTCGAACTCGCCCTCGGCCAGCTCGATCTCGAGCGGCAGCTGCGAGCCGTCGGACAGGCGCGCGAGGACACGCAGCTGGTGATGGATCCACTTGCCGGTCTTGCACGCGGCCAGCGCGCCCTTCAGCGCCTGGTGGGATTCCGGCTCGAACAGATCCATCACCGGCTGGCCGCGCACCGCGTCCGCGTCCGAGTAGCCGAAGAGCTCGAGCCAGGCCGGGTTGGCGTCGACCACGATGCCCTCCTGGACCTGCGCGATCGCATCCGCCGACCCTTCCATGAACGCCGCCAGCGCGCGCTGGTACTCGCGCGACGACGACAGCGTGCTGTTGAACGCGCGCTCGAGGCGGAACGCCCGCAGCTCGCGGGCGCAGACGAGCTGCAGGCGTTCCGGGTGCGCCAGCGAGACCACGTCCTGCGCGCCGGCGCGGATCGCCCTGGTGATCGCGATCTCGTCGACGTGCTCGCTGACCAGGATCACCGGCACCGGCGGCTGCGCGCGCGCCCGCAGTTCGGCGAGCACTTCGAGCGGCAGCAGCTGCTCGTCCGCGAATACGACCAGCAGCTCCGGGTTGATCTGGATCAGCGCGTCGGCGACGTCGCTCGCATCCGGCAGCCACGTGCAATGCACCGGGTGCCCGGCGCGCCTCAGGGTTGCGTTAATAGACTCGACATGGTCCTGCTTGCGCGTCAGGACCAGCATCGGTACCCGCGTGCTCTCGGCCGGCGGCGGATTAGGTACGGACTCAGTAGACACGTCGCACCTTGAAGCGGGAACTCGTCCGTGGGCCGATCTTAGCATTTCGGCAGCGCCGGGCCGCGCGACCGGATCGACAGTTCCGCCCGCGGACTGGCCGGATCGCGTCGGGGCCGCTATCATGTGCGGCCCTTTTTCGCACGGCCAGCGGACCCCGGCGGCGGTCCGCGGAGCGACATGTCCAGCTACAGCACCAACGAGTTCAAGTCCGGACTCAAGATCCTGATCGACGGCGATCCGTATTCGATCGTCGACAACGAGATGGTGAAGCCGGGCAAGGGCCAGGCCTTCAACCGGGTCAAGATCCGCAACCTCAAGACCGGCCGCGTCGTCGAGCGCACCTGGAAGTCCGGCGACAGCGTCGAGGCGGCCGACGTCGTCGACGCCGACATGCAGTATCTCTACAGCGACGGCGAGTTCTGGACGTTCATGCTGCCCGACACCTTCGAGCAGTACACCGCCGGCAAGAGTGCGATGGGCGACGCCGCACAGTGGCTCAAGGACGGCGTCGAGTGCATCGTGACGCTCTGGAACGGCCAGCCGCTCACGGTCACTCCGCCGGCGCACGTCGAACTCAAGATCGTCAAGACCGATCCGGGCGTGCGCGGCGACACCGTCACCGGCGGCCAGAAGCCCGCCAAGCTCGAGACCGGCGCGGTGGTGCGCGTGCCGCTCTTCATCAACGAGGGCGAACTGATCCGCGTCGACACGCGCAGCGGCGAGTACATCTCGCGCGCGAGATAGGCGGGCCCGGTCCTACAGGTCGGAGCCCGCGACCAGCCGCGCTGCGAACGCCTCGAGGCCGCGCGCGTCCTCGGCGTCGAAGCGCCCCGGCTGCGGGCTGTCGAGGTCCAGGACGCCGACCAGCCGCGTCCCCGCGAGCAGCGGCACGACGATCTCGGCATTGGAGTCGGCATCGCAGGCGATGTGGCCGGCGAACGCGTGCACGTCCGGCAGGACGACGGTGGTCCGCGACAGCGCGGCCGTCCCGCAGGCGCCGCGACCGAGCGCGATGCGCACGCACGCGGGCTTGCCCTGGAAAGGTCCGACCACCAGCTCGCCGCCCTTCAGCAGGTAGAACCCGGCCCAGTTCAGGTCCGGCAGCACCGCGTACAGCAGGGCCGCCGCGTTCGCGAGGTTCGCGATGGCGTCACGCTCGCCGGCCAGCAGCCCGTCGAGGGCCTGCAGCAGCCCGGCGTAGAGCGCGCTCCGGCTCAGGTCGCCGGCCGTGCGGGGCAGTGGCTGACTCATCGGTGCTCCAGCCGCCATCAGGCGTCGTCGATGCCGAAGGAAAGCACCTCGCGGATCGTGCCGCAACCGGTCGCGAGCATCGCGACCCGGTCGAGCCCGACGGCCACCCCGGCGCAGTCCGGCAGGCCCGCAGCCAGCGCGGCGAGCAGCCGTTCGTCGAGCGCTGGCATCGGCAGTCCGCGGGCCCGTCGCCGCGCCCGATCGGCCTCGAGCCGGCGGCGCTGCTCGGTGGCGTCGCCGAGCTCATGGAAGCCGTTGCACAGCTCGATCCCCTCGAGGTACGCCTCGAAGCGCGCCGCGCGCGGCGGGTCGCTGGGCAGCAGCCGGGCGAGCGCCGCCTGCGAGGCCGGATAGTCGTAGACGAACGTGAGCCGGCCGCGGCCGAGCGACGGCGCCACCAGCGCGCCCTGCAGCAGGTCGAGGCACTCGTCGCGGTCCGCGCCGAGCCCGCTCGCTCCCAGCCGCGAGGCCGCAATCTCGGCCAGCGCCGGCGTCGGCGCCGTGTCCGGGTCGACGCCGAGCGCGCGCCGGAACGCCTCGCGGTACGGCAGCCGCTCGGGCGCCGCCGCCAGCCGCGTGGCGAGCAGCTCGGTCAGCAGCGTGCCGACCTCGTCCATCAATCGCAGGTGGTCGACGCCGGTGCGGTACCACTCGAGCAGCGTGAACTCGGGATTGTGCAGGGAGCCCGACTCGCCGTCGCGGAACACCTTGCAGATCTGGTAGATGTCGCCGCTGCCGCTCGCGAGCAGCCGCTTCATCGCGTACTCCGGCGAGGTCTGCAGGTAGAACGGCGGTCGCCGGCCGGCGAGCCGCGTCTCGAGCGAGGCGAGCTGCGGATCGGTGACCGTCGCGCTGGAAAGCACGGGCGTCTCCACCTCCAGCACCCCGCGCGCCGCGAAAAACCCCCGGCAGTGCGCGAGCAGCGCGGCCCGCGCCCGCAGCGTCGCGAGCGAGGCGCTCGGCCCGAACGGGGGCGGCGGCGCTGCGCTCACGCCACGCGGCACTCGCCGATGGCCGCGCCCATGCGTACCGCCGCGCCCGCCGTGAACGCCGGTTGCCAGCTGACCGTGCCCTGCGGCAGCAGCAGGATCACGGTCGAGCCCATGTTGAAGCGGCCAAGCTCGGCGCCCTTCAGGAACGAGCGCGCCGGCCCCGGCGGCAAGAGGTTCGCCGCGCACCGCGATCGCCGCGGCGCCACGTCGCCGACGCCGACGATGCTGATGCTGCCAACGTTGAGCGCACCGACGAAGATCACGGCGAGCGGGCCGCTCGCCGTGTCGAAGCGACACACGACCCGCTCGTTGCGCGCGAACAGGCCCGGCAGCGCCGCCGCCGTCGCGGCGTTGACGCTGAAGAGCGTGCCCGGCAGGTGGCGGACGCCGGTCAGCGTGCCGCTCAGGGGCATGTGCACGCGATGGTAGTTGTACGGCGCCAGGTAGATGGTCGCGAAGTCACCGCCGATGAAGTCCGCCGCGCCGCCGTCGTCGCCGAGCAGCTGCCGCAGAGTGTAGTACCGGCTCTTCGCGGCGAGCCGGGCCTGCAGCAGGCAGTCGCCCTCGATCGCGCCGCGTTCGCTGACGGTGCCGTCGCACGGGCCCGTCAGGGTGCGTGCCCCGCCTGCCACCGGCCGCGCGCCAGGCCTGAGCGCACGCGTGAAGAAGTCGTTGAAGTCCGCGTAGCCGCCCGCCGGCGGCTCCGCAGCCTCGGTGAGGTCGACTGCGTAGCAGCGGACGAAGAGGGCGATCAGCGCGCGGCGCAGGAGCGGCGCGCGCAGGCGCGCGAGCCAGTGAACGATGGCGGTCAGTGTCCGCTTCGGCAGCACCCGCTGCAGCATGACGAACGGGTGCGCCCCAGCGGCCATCAGGTTCGGCCGCGCCCGGCGATTATGCTGCGGTAGTCCTCGGCCAGCGTTCGGGCGGCGTGCGGCGAGGGGAACCGGGCCGCGAGCGCGGCCTCCGGGTCGACGAGGAAGAGTGCGGCCGTGTGCTCGAGGCGGTAGCCCCCGTCAGCGACGGGCGGCCGGTCGACCACGGCACCGAGCGCGGCGGCGAGGCGGCGCACCGCCGCCTCGTCGCCGCCGACCGCAGTGAAGCCCGGATCGAAGCGCGCAACGTAGCGCGCGAGCGAAGGCGGCGTGTCGCGGCGCGGGTCGACGCCGACCATGACGACCGCCGGCCGGCGTGCGGCGGGCAGGTCGGCGAGCGAGCGGCGGGCGAGGGCGAGCTCCGTGAGCGTGGCGGGGCACAGGTCCGGGCAGTTGACGTAGCCGAAGAAGACGAACGTGTAACGGCCGAGCAGGGCGTTGCGGTCGAACGGCCTGCCGTCGGCGCGGACGAGCTCGAACGGCGGCAGCGGTCGCGGCGCCGCGAGCACGGTCGCGGCCTCGGTGCGCGGCGCGTTCGTAAGGCCGGCCTCACGGATCGCCCACGCGCCGGCGAGGGCGGCAGCGAGGCCCGCCGCGAGAAGTGCGAGCGTGCGCGCGGCGGCGGGCGGGGAGTCGCTCATGCCGCCATTTTATCCCATGGCAGGCGGGTGGCCTCGGTGCTTTAGACTGCGCCCCATGAAGGCTGAGGCGCTGCCGCCTGCGCGCGCAGGCGAGGCGATCGACTGGGCGGCGGCGCGCCTGGCGCGCGCGCGCCTGTGTTTCGGCCACGGCACCGACAATGCGGTGGACGAAGCGGCCGCGCTCGTCTTTCACGCGGCCGGCTGGCCGCACGCGGCGGCGCCGGCTGCCTATCGCCGAGCGCTGCCGCAGGCCGCGCGCGCCACGCTCGCGCGCCTGGTCGAACGACGGATCCGCGAGCGGATACCGTCCGCGTATCTCACTGGCGTCACCTGGTTCGCCGGCCACGAGATCCGCGTCGATGCGCGCGTGCTGGTGCCGCGCTCGCCGATCGCGGAGCTCATCGAGCGGCGCTTCGCACCGTTCGTCGAAGCCGGCCGCGTGCGCCGCATCCTGGACATCGGCACGGGCTCCGGCTGCATCGCGATCGCCTGCGCGCATGCGTTTCCCGCTGCCGCGATCGACGCGAGCGACGTGTCGGCGGCCGCGCTCGAGGTTGCCGCGGACAACGTCGCGCGCCACCGCCTCGAGGGTCGCGTCCGGCTGCTGTCGTCGGACATCTACGCCGGCCTCGGCGCACGGCGCTACGATATCATCGTCAGCAACCCGCCCTACGTGCCCGAGGCGGTGGTGCAGGGCCTGCCGCCGGAGTACGGTCACGAGCCCAAGCACGGCCTCGCCTCGGGCGCGGACGGCCTGGACGCGGTGCGCGCGATCCTCGCCGACCGGCAGCGGCACCTGCAGCCGGGCGGAATTCTGGTCGTCGAGGTCGGCGACAGCGCCGCCGCCGTCGCCGCCGCGTGGCCGGAATTGCCGTTCCTGTGGCTCGAGTTCGAGCGTGGCGGGGGCGGGGTGTTTCTGCTGACGGCGGAGTAACGCGGATGTCCGGCAACACCTTCGGCACGCTGTTCACGGTGACGACCTTCGGCGAGAGCCACGGGCCCGCGCTCGGCGCGGTCGTCGATGGCTGCCCGCCCGGTCTCGCGCTTGGCGAGGACGACCTCGCCCTGGACGTCGCCCGGCGCCGCACCGGCACCTCGCACCACACCAGCCAGCGCAAGGAACCGGACCAGGTCAAGATCCTGTCCGGCGTGTTCGAGGGCCGCACGACCGGCGCCCCGATCGGGCTCCTGGTCGAGAACGTCGACCAGCGCTCGCGCGACTACGACAGGATCAAGGACCGGTTCCGGCCGGGCCACGCCGACTACACCTACCAGCAGAAGTACGGCTTCCGGGACTACCGCGGTGGCGGCCGCTCCTCCGCGCGCGAGACCGTGATGCGGGTCGCCGCCGGCGCGATCGCGCGCAAGTACCTGACCGAGCGACTGGGCGTGCGGATCTACGGCTACCTCGCCGCGCTCGGGCCGCTGACGCTCGCGCCGGTCGACCCGCCGAGCGCCTACCTGAATCCGTTCTTCTGCCCGGACCCGGGCAGGCTGCCCGAACTCGAGGACTTCATGTGGGCGTTGCGCGAGGCCGGCGACTCGGCGGGGGCACGCGTCAACGTCATTGCGAGCGGCGTGCCGCCGGGCCTTGGTGAGCCGGTATTCGACCGCCTCGATGCCGACCTCGCGCACGCGATGATGGGAATCAATGCCGTCAAGGGGGTCGAGATCGGCACCGGCTTCGGCGTCGTCGCGCAGCGTGGCAGTGAGGCGCGCGACGAGCTGACGCCGCAGGGCTTCACGTCGAACCATGCCGGCGGCGTGCTCGGCGGCATCTCCACCGGCCAGGACATCGTCATCAGCATTGCGTTCAAGCCCACCTCGAGCATTCAGGTGCCCGCCCGCACCATCGACCTCGACGGCAACCCGGTCGAGATCGTCACGACCGGCCGCCACGACCCCTGCGTCGGCCTGCGCGCGACGCCGATTGCCGAGGCGATGCTCGCGCTCGTACTGGTGGATCACTGGCTGCGGCATCGGGCGCAAAACGCCGACGTCGTCTCGCGGACCCCGGTCATCACGGCTGCGCGGCCGACGTAAAACGCCGCGAGCGGGCGTTCGCCGCGCCCACGGTCGCCCGCGGCCTTCTTCCCCGGGCCCGAAGCGCCGCGCCGCGCCGACGGAGTGCCAATACTGTGACCCCGTCGAAGTCTTGGTACGCGGGTCTTTACTAGGCTATATTTCGTCAAATTAGCCGTCGTGGCTTGGGAATCAGTGACTTGTGACGCAATTCACAATTGCTGGCTCGCTTCCGGCCGGCCAGGAGCCGGTGGAGCCAGGGCTTGGTGCGCTCGGGGTACCTTGATGACCAGAAAATCCTGCCTGTTGTCGTTGCTGCTGCTGTGCGTGCCGACGTTCGCGCACGCGCTCGGGCTCGGCGACATCCACCTCAACTCGGCGCTGAACCAGCCGCTGTCGGCGGACATCGAGTTGCTCGGGGCGACGGCCGAGGAACTGACGCAGCTGCACGCGAGCGTGCCGTCCCGGGAAACCTTCGCGCGCTATGGCCTTGATCGCCCGTCGTTCCTGTCGGACCTGACCTTCAAGGTGGGCAAGGACGCGAGCGGTCGCAGCATCCTCGCGGTGCGCTCCAGCGAGCCCGCCACCGAGCCGTTCGTGACCTTGCTGGTCGAGGTGGTCTGGCAGCGCGGTCGCCTGATCCGGGAATTCACGGTACTGCTGGATCCGCCCGTCTTCGAGCAGCAGGCGAGCGCGCCGCCGCCGGTCGCCGCGCCCATCACTGGCACGCCCGAAGGTGCGACCACGGGCAGCGTCGTGCGCACGCCCGCGGCCGAGCCCGCCGCGCCGGTGGCCGCCCCGCCGGGCGAGGTGCCCGCCGACACCGGCCCCGGCCAGTATCGGGTGATGCGCAACGACTCGTTGTCCGTCATCGCGCGCCGCAACGGCGCCCGCACCGCGCCCGACGTCAACCGCTTGATGATCGCGACCTTTCGCGCCAACCCGGCCGCCTTCGACGGCAACATCAATCGCCTCCATAACGGCGCGCTGCTGACGATCCCGCCGAGCAGCGACTGGCAGGGACTCGACGCCGACGCGGCCCGCCACGAGGTGAGCCGCCAGATTGCGGACTGGCGCCAGACGCAAGCGCGCTCGCCGGCGTCCGATCACGCGCGGCTCCGGCTCGTGATGCCCTCCGACGCCGGCACCGGTGGCACGGCGAAGCCCGCACCCGTGGCGCCGGCACCGGCCCCGGTTTCGCCCGCCGACGCCGCCCGCGCCGCCGCCGCCGAGAAGCAGGCCGCCGACGCCAAGCGGCTGCTCGAGTTCAAGAACGCAGAACTGGCCCGGCTGCAGGCGCAGACGAAAACGGCGCCCGTCCCGGCGCCGAAGCCGGAAGCCGTGCCCGCAGCGACCACCGACACGGCGCCGGCGGCGGCACCAGCGGCCACCGAGCCTGCCACCGCGCCGGCGGCCAAGCCTGCGCCGCCGCCCAAGTCGAAGCCGGCCGCCGCAGCCGAGCCCGGGCTCGTCGACCTGCTGCTCGAGAACGGCTGGTACCTCGCGCTCGGTCTGGTCGCCTTGCTGATCGCGGCGCTGGCGGGCTTTGCCTTCGTGCGCCGCCGCCGTGAGGAGTCGACCTTCGACGAGGCGCTGCAGCCGGATGCCGAGGTAGAGCAGAACACGGCGACGATGGTCACGCCTACCCGCACCCGCGGCGAGCCCGAACGCGGCGAGATGCTGGTCGAGGAGTCCGAGGACGAGTCCGGCGAGTACGTGGCGCCACCGCTGGCCGGCACCGCGGCCCATCCCGCCGCCGCCGCGGTACCGCTCGGCAGCCTGACCGACGACACGCTCGGCCCCGACACCGCACTCAACCTCGAGCAGGCCGACCCGCTCGCCGAAGCCGACTTCCACATGGCCTATGGTCTCTACGACCAGGCGGCCGACATCGTGAAGCTCGCGATCGAGCGCGATCCGGCGCGGCGCGATCTCAAGCTCAAGCTGCTCGAGGTGTACTTCGTCTGGGGCAACAAGGAATCCTTCCTCGACGTCGCCCGCGGCCTCGGGCGCAGCCGCGACCAGGGTTCGGAGGCCGAGTGGGAGAAGGTCGTCATCATGGGCCGGCAGCTCGCGCCCGCCGACCCGCTCTTCGCCGGCGCGGCGCTCGGCGCTGCGGCGGGAGCCGACGTCGATCTCGACCTCGAGTCGGGCGGCGCCGGCGGCATCGACCTGGAACTGCTCGGCGACACCGGCCGCCACCCGGCACCACCGGCCGCGCCGCCCGCGCACGCCGGCGGAGCTGCGGCGGCCGACGCCGATACGAGCGCCGAGACCGGCGAGCCGCCGACCATCGACCCTGACCGCATCGATCTGCTGCTCGACGGCGAGCACGCCGACCACAGCGGTGCGACCACGCGTGAGCTGCCCGCGCGCGCGGATTCCCCGACCGTCGAGCAGCTGGCGATCGCGGCGCCCTCGGCCGCCGAGACGCCGACCGTGGAAATGCCGGCGCTCGCCCAGCACAGCGAGGAGGACGCGTTACTCGCGAAGCTCGGCTCGTCGTTCAAGCACGAGACGGCGACGCCGGCCGACTCGACCGCCGAGCTTGCGCTCGACGACCTGGGCTTCGATGCCGACCAGCTCGCCGCGAGCGCGACGTCGCTCGAGTCGCTCCAGGCCACCGGCTCGTCCGAAGAGGGCGCGACGCTGGTGAGCGGACTCGACGTCCAGTCGCGCCGTCGGCTCGCGGACGCGGCGGACCTCGAGCCGACCGGCGAGATGCCGCGGCCGCCGCCCGCCGCGCTCGAGGCGACCCGCGAGACGCCGCAGCTGCGGCCGGCCGCGGACGAGACCGTCATCTCGCGGCCGCCCGATCCGGGAGGCACCGAGCGCCTGCCGGCGCTGCCGGCGGCGGCGTCCGACGACGACCACACCCAGCGCGTGCTCGGCGTCGGCGCGCTCGATCTCGACCTCGACGAACTGACGCGCAAGCTCGAAAGCGACACGACCGCCCAGCCGCGCCGCGACGAGATGCGCTTCGTGACCGACGTGTTCGCCACCGGCATCCACAAGGCGCCGAACGGCATCGATCTCGACGTCGGTGCACCGCCGTCGGCCGAGAGCCGCGAACCGACCGTCACCGAGCGCATCAGCGCGGGCGACCTGGACCTGCCGGAGCTCGAGCCCGTGACGCTCTCCGAGGTCGGCACCAAGCTCGACCTGGCGCGTGCCTACATGGACATGGGCGACCCGGACGGAGCCCGCAGCATCCTGCAGGAGGTGCTCAGCGAGGGCAGCGCCTCGCAACGGCAGGAAGCGCAGCGGCTGATCGAGACGCTGCCCGGCTGATCGCGCCCCGCGCGTGCGCCTCGCCGTCGGCATCGAGTACGCCGGCACGCGCTATGCCGGCTGGCAGCGGCAGAACGGCGCGCCGTCGGTGCAGGCCGAGGTCGAGCGCGCGCTCGGCCGCGTCGCCGACCATGCGCTTCAGGTCGTCTGCGCCGGCCGCACCGACGCCGGCGTGCACGCGCTCGGGCAGGTCGCGCATTTCGACAGCGACAGCACGAGACCGCTGCGCGGCTGGCTGCTCGGCGCCAACTCCAACCTGCCCGCGGACATCGCGCTCAGCTGGGTCGCGACCGTCGCCGACGACTTCCACGCGCGCTACTCGGCGCGCACCCGCAGCTATCGCTACCTGGTGCTGAACCGCCGCACGCGCTCGCCGCTCGCAGCCGAGCGGGCCTGCCTGTGGCACGCGCCGCTCGATGCAGCGCGCATGCACGACGGCCTGCAGGCGCTGGTCGGCGAGCACGACTTCTCGGCCTTCCGCGCCGCCGAGTGCCAGTCGCGCTCGCCGCTGCGGCGGCTCGAGCGCATCGCGGTCGACCGTCACGGCGACCTGGTGGTCATCGACGTGACCGCGAATGCCTTCCTGCACCACATGGTGCGCAACATCGCCGGCGCCGCGCTCTTGGTCGGCGACGGCACGCGCCCGGCCGGCTGGCCCGGCGAGCTGCTCCGCGGCCGCGACCGCCGCATCGCCGGTCCGACCGCGCCGCCCGGCGGGCTCTACTTCGCGGCCGTCGAGTACCTGCCGGAGGCCGGCATCCCGGCGCCGGCCCGCAGCGGGCTTTCCGCTATGATCGGCGCCTCGGTGCTGCCCGAAGGCGCAGGATGACCTGGTTCGAGAAGATCATTCCCTCGCGGATCAAGACCGAGCGGCGCACGCGCTCGGTGCCGGAGGGGCTCTGGATCAAGTGCGAGGCCTGCGACGCGGTCCTGTACCGCGCCGAGCTCGAGCGCAACATCAACGTCTGTCCGAAGTGCTCGCACCACATGCGGATCGAGGCTCGCGAGCGTTTGAAGCGCTTCCTCGACCCGGGTTCCTTCAGCGAGCTCGCGACCGGCGTGCAGCCGGAGGACCCGCTCAAGTTCCGCGATTCGAAGCGCTACCGGGACCGGCTGCTGGCCGCGCAGAAGGCGACCGGCGAGACCGACGCGCTGATCGTCATGGCCGGCAGGCTGACCGGCCTCGACCTCGTCTGCGCCGCCTTCGATTTCCGCTTCATGGGCGGCTCGATGGGCTCGGTGGTCGGCGAGAAGTTCGTGCGCGCGGTCGAGCACTGTCGGCTGCACCGGATGCCACTGGTCAGCTTCGCGGCCAGCGGCGGCGCACGCATGCAGGAGGGCCTGTACTCGCTGCTGCAGATGTCGAAGACCGGCGCCGCGCTCGCGCGGCTGGCGCGCGAGCGGCTGGCGTACGTGTCGGTGCTGACGGACCCGACCACCGGCGGCGTGTCGGCGAGCCTCGCGATGCTCGGCGACGTCAACATCGGCGAGCCGCGCGCGCTGATTGGCTTCGCCGGCCCGCGCGTGATCCAGCAGACGGTGCGCGAGACGCTGCCGGAGGGCTTCCAGCGCAGCGAGTTTCTGCTCGAACACGGCGCGCTCGACATGATCGTGGACCGGCGCGACCACCGCGACCGGATCGCGAACCTCCTGCGCCTCCTGATGCAGCAGCCGCCACAGGCGGCCTGACCCGTGACCCGCCGGTCGCTCGCGGAATGGCTGGAGTTCCAGCAGCGCGTGCATCCGCGCGCAATGGACTTCTCGCTGGAGCGCATCCGCGCGGTGCTCGGCCGGCTCGGGCTCGAACGGCCGCGCGCGCCGGTGATCACCGTGGGCGGCACCAACGGCAAGGGCTCGGTCAGTGCACTCATCGAGTCGCTGGCCGCCGCCGCCGGCCGCCGCGTCGGCACCTACACGTCGCCGCACCTTATCCGCTACGAGGAACGCATCCGCATCGGCGGCCGCGAGATCGACGCCGAGCGGCTGTGCGCAAGCTTCGAGCGCATCGAGGCGGCTCGCGGCGAACTGACGCTGACCTATTTTGAGTACGGGACCGCTGCAGCACTCGCCGCCTTCGCGCTTGAGCCGCTCGACCTGATCGTCCTCGAGGTCGGCCTCGGCGGCCGCCTCGATGCGGTCAACGCTATCGACGCCGACGTTGCCGTAGTCGTCTCCGTCAGCCTTGACCACTGCGAGTACCTGGGGACGACGGTCGAGGAGATCGGCCGCGAGAAGGCCGGCATCTTCCGCAGCGGCCGACCCGCGATCTACGGCAGCCGCGCGATGCCGGCGTCGATCGCGGCGGAAGCGGCGCGCAGCGGCGCGCGCCTCGAGCGGCTGGGGCAGGAGTTCGACTACCTGCGCACGGCGGGAGGCTTCGCGTTCCGGCGCGGCGGGCTCGTGCTCGACGACCTGCCGCCGCCGGCGCTCGCCGGCCTGACGCAATGGGCCAACGCCGCGACCGCGATCGCGGCGCTGGCCGCCGGCGGCTGGTTGCCGGATGCGGCCGCGGTCGCGCGCGGACTGCTCGCGGTCAACTTGCCTGGGCGTTACCAGCGGGTGGAAGGCGCGGTCGAGTGGATATTCGACGTCGCCCACAATCCGGGCAGCGCAGCTGTGCTCGCCGACAATATGGTTGCGCACCGCGCCGCCGGCCGGACGATCTTGGTCGCCGGCCTGCTGGCGGACAAGGACGCGGCAGCGGTCGCCGCCGAGATGCGGCGCGCGCTCGGCGCCCGCGACCTGGTGTGCGCGGTTACGCTTGGCGGCGAACGTGGCCGCAGCGCAGCGGACCTGGTGGCGATCTGGGAACCGTTACTGAGCCGCCCGCTCGCGGGCGCAGACTCCGTCGCGGCCGGCTGCGCCTTCGCCGCGCACGCCGCCGTGGCCGGCGACCGGGTTGTCGTGTTCGGCTCCTTCCACACGGTTGCGCCGGCGCTCGAGTGGCATCGTCTATACTCGGACCGCCTCGGTCGCTAGCGAGTCCATGGAGACGCGGATCAAAGAGCGCCTGGTCGGCGCGATCGCGCTGGTCGTGATCGTCGTCGTCGTCGTGCCGGAGCTGCTGACCGGTCCGCGGGCGCCGACGCCCGTGGCTCCCGTACCGGCGGCGCAGACACCGGTGCGCACGGTCCGGATCGATCTCCCGGCGGGCGAGCGCGGTGCAATCGCGCGCGCACCCGCCTGGCCGCCGGCATCGGCCGCAGAGCCGCCGGCGAGCGCGCGGCCGGGGCCGGCTCCGGCGTCGACCGCGCCGCCGCCGACCACCCCGACCTCCGGTACGTCGCCGGGGCCGACTGGCGGGCCGGCCGGGCGGCCGCCGGCCGCTCCCGGCGGAGCCGCTGCGGCGATGCCGCCGGCGCCTGCTGCCGCGTCGCCCAAGGCCCCGGCCGGCGACGCGGCCGCCGCGACACCCGCGGCGGCCGCGAAGCGTACGGCCGCCCCCGATTACGCGGGCGACGGCGCCGCGGGCTGGGTCGTGCAAATAGGTACCTTCGCGAGCCGGGAGAATGCCGAACGGCTGGCGAGCGGCCTGCGCGGCAAGGGCTATCGCGCGTTCGTCTCGGAGCTTCGCGGCGGCGCGCGGGTGCTCTACCGGGTGCGCGTCGGTCCGGAGCCGGACCGCGCGCGGGCCGACGCGGTCGCGGCTCGGCTCGCGCGCGAGGGCCACCGTGGCACCGTCGTGTCGCAGCCGTGACCGATCTGCGACCTGGCGCTCGTCCGGGCGCGGGAGCGGGCGGCGCGGTTCGTGTGGCGGGCCGGGGTTTCGGCTAAAATACGATGTTCTGGCTGCCGCGGCAGTCGCGACGACCGGCGGAGTGAATGCTAGGCGCGGACTACCTCATCGTCGCCGTCGTCGGCGTTTCCGTCATCGTCGGCGCCGTGCGCGGCTTCGTCCGCGAGGCGGTCGCGCTGCTCACCTGGTTGATCGCGATCTGGTTCGCCTGGCGGTTCTCGGGGTTCCTGCACCCGTACCTCGGCGGCCTGCTGCAGACGCCCGAACAGAAGGCCTGGGTCGCGCGCGCCATCGTGTTGGTGGCCGTGCTGCTGCTCGGCTCGCTGGTCGGCGCGGTGCTTTCCTGGGTGACGCACACGGCCGCCGGGCTCGGCGCCGTCGACCGGCTGTTCGGCATCGTCTTCGGGCTGACGCGCGGCGTCGTGCTCGTCGGTTTCGGCGCGCTGCTCGCACTCACGCTGCGGCTCGACCACCAGGCGTGGTGGCGGGACTCCAAGCTCGCGCCGTATGCGGGACACGTGGCGGGCTGGCTCGAGACCTTCGCCGGCGAGTCGCCGCTGCTGCGGCGGGCACTGGACGGCCACGGCGGCGAGGACTAGCGCGATGTGCGGCATCGTCGGCATCGTCGGCCAGACGCCGGTCAACCAGCGGCTCTATGACGCGCTGACGGTGCTGCAGCACCGCGGCCAGGATGCGGCCGGCATCATGACCTGCGACGGCGACGAGCTGTGCCTGCGCAAGGAGTCCGGGCTCGTCCGCGACGTGTTCCAGCAGCGCCACATGCTGGCGCTGAAGGGCAACGCCGGCATCGGCCACGTGCGCTATCCGACCGCCGGCTGCGACGCCGCCTCCGAGGCGCAGCCGTTTTACGTCAACGCGCCGTATGGCATCGGCATTGCCCACAACGGCAACCTGACGAACACGGCCGAGCTCGCTGAGGCGCTGTGGCGCGACGAGCGCCGCCACCTCAATACGAGCTCGGATTCCGAGGCGCTGCTCAATATCCTGGCGAGCGAGCTGCAGCGCCAGGCGGCCAGCCACCTGAACCCCGAGCACCTGTTCCAGGCGCTGGCGAACGTCTATCGCCGCGTGCGCGGCGGCTACGCGGTCGTGACCCTGATCATCGGCCACGGCATCGTCGGCTTCCGCGACCCGTACGGCATCCGGCCGCTGGTCATCGGCCGCCGCACCACCGCCCGCGGCACCGAGTGGATGGTCGCGTCCGAGTCGGTGGCGCTCGACCTGGTCGGCTTCGATCTGGTGCGCGACGTGGAGCCGGGCGAGGCGGTGTACATCGACCTGGCCGGGGGGTTCCACAGCGCGCAGTGCGCGACCCGCGAGGGTCACACGCCGTGCGTGTTCGAGTACGTCTACTTCGCGCGGCCGGACTCGATCATCGACAACATCTCGGTGCACAAGGCGCGCATGCGCATGGGCGAGCGGCTGGCCGACAAGATACGGCGGCTGCGAGCCGACCACGACATCGACGTCGTGATCCCGGTTCCCGACACGAGCCGTACGAGCGCCATGCAGCTCGCCCTCGACCTCGGTCTCGAGTACCGGGAAGGCTTCGTCAAGAACCGCTACATAGGGCGTACGTTCATCATGCCGGGGCAGGAGGAGCGCCAGAAGTCCGTGCGCTCGAAGTTGAACGCGATCCCGCTCGAGTTCCGCGGCCGCAACGTGCTGCTGGTCGACGATTCCATCGTCCGCGGCACGACCTCTGCCCAGATCATCGAGCTGGCGCGTGAGGCGGGCGCCCGCAAGGTGTACTTCGCCTCGGCCGCGCCGCCGGTCCGCTTCCCGAACGTCTACGGCATCGACATGCCGGCCGCATCGGAGCTCGTCGCCGCGGGCCGGACCGACGAGGAGGTCGGCCGACTGATCGGCGCCGACTGGCTCATCTACCAGGATCTCGACGACCTGGTGGCCGCCGTCCGGCACGACAAGGCCCGCATCGAGTCCTTCGACACGTCCTGCTTCTCCGGCGAGTACGTCACCGGCGACATCACGCCCGAGTACCTGGCGAACCTCGAGCGCGAGCGGTCGGACGACGCCAAGGCGCGCCGCCGCGCCGTTGCCGACGGCGGCGATGCCGACGGCACGCCGCGCCCGAAGCCGCGGGCCGTGCGCGTCGTCTGACGGGGCACGCGCCGATGAACGACCGGCGTGCGTTCTACGCCGACTCGCGCCGCGACCTGCTGCTCGAGCTGTATGCGAGCGCGTGCGCCGCGGTCGACGGCCGTCGCGCCGTGCGCGCCGCGCTCGCGGGCCGGACGGCCGCGCCGCTCGCGCTCATCAGCGTCGGCAAGGCGGCAGCGGCAATGGCGCTCGGCGTGCAGGACGTCTGCGGCCGCGACGTCCTGCGTGGCCTCGTCGTCTCGCGGCATGGCTACCTCGACGCCGAGCTCGGCGCCTGGCCGCAGCTGCGCTGCCTCGAGGGCGACCATCCGGTGCCCGGGCCCGCGAGCCTCGCCGCGGGCGAGGAGCTCGTGAAGTTCGCCGCGGCGCTCGCGCCCGGGAGCAGCGTCCTCGTGCTCGTTTCGGGCGGGGCCTCGAGCCTGGTCGAAGCCCCGCCCGCCGGCATCTCGCCGGCCGAGCTCGTCCGTGTCAACGAATGGGGCCTGTCGAGCGGACTCGCGATCGGGGAGTTGAACGCCATCCGGCGCCGGCTGTCGCGGCTCAAGGGCGGCCGGCTCGCCGCAGCCCTCGCCCACACGAGCGCCGAGGCGCTGCTGATCTCCGACGTCGCACAGGACGATCCGGCCGTGATCGGCTCGGGGCTCGTTGCGGTGGCGGCCGAGACTCCGCTGGCGCAGGACCTGCCGCCCTGGCTGGCGGAGCTGCTCGGGCGGGCCGGTGACCTGCCCGCCGGCCGGACAATGCCGGCGCGCATCGTCGCCTGCCTCGGCGATGCGCTCGCGGCCGCTGCCCGCGCCGCCGACGCCCGCGGACTGTCGACCCGGCAGCTGCAGCCCGCCGCCGCCGGCGACGCGCAGGTCGCCGCGCGGCGCTTCGCGCACGAGCTTGCCGTCACCACCGAGGACGCGCTGCTCTGGGGCGGCGAGACGACCGTGCGGCTGCCGGCGCGCCCCGGACGCGGCGGCCGCAACCAGCATTTCGCGCTCGCAGCGGCACGGCTGATCGCAGGACACACCGACCTGGTCGTGCTCGCGGCCGGCACCGACGGCAGCGATGGCAACACCGGTGATGCGGGCGCCATCGTCGATGGCGGCACGGTCGCACGCGGTGCCAGCGAAGGGCTCGAGTGCGAGTCGACCCTTGCGGCGGCGGACGCCGGCAGCTTCCTCGAGGCGAGCGGCGACCTGCTCTGCACCGGGCCGACCGGAACCAACGTCGGCGACCTCGTCTTCGGCCTGCGGCGCGCCCCGGATCCTGCCACGGTGCCGGCCGCGAACGCCGATCCCGCCGGATAGCCCGATGCGCATCCTCCTGATCGACGACGACCCGGCCTATCGGAAGCTGATCCGCCAGCACATCAGTACCGCCTTCGAGCGCGCGATCGTCGTCGAGCACGTGCCGCGGGTCGAAGGGCGGCTGCCGGCCGAGTTCAACGCCGCGGGCTACGACGCCGTGCTGCTCGACCATGCCCCGGCAGGCGAGCCCGGGCTCGAGTGGCTCGACGATGGCCGTGGCCGGCCGCTGTTCCCGCCGGTGATCTACCTGCTGGCGCGGGCCGACGAGGACGCGGCGACGGCGGCGCGCGAGCACGGCGCGCTCGCTGCGCTCGTCAAGTCACGCATCGACCATCGCGAGCTGGCCGCGCGGCTGCGCGAGGCGGAGCTGCTGCAGCGGCGCGCACTTGCGACCTTCCGCGCGAGTCCCGCCGCCGTGAAGGCCTATCGCTTCGGCGACACGATGATCAAGGGCCTGCGCTGCATCCGCGCGTTAGCGGCGAGCGCGATCTCGGCGGTCTATCTCGCCGAGAGCGAGGATGAGGCGCGGCTGGTCGTGCTGAAGCTGGTGCGGCAGGTGCCCGACCTGACCGACAAGCTCGGCACCTTTGACCGTTTCCTGCAGGAGTACGACATCATCCGCCAGATGCAGCACCCGAACGTCGTGCGCATCTACGAGCTCGGGATCGCCGACGACCACGCGTTCATCCAGATGGAGTACTTCCGGGCCGGCGACCTGCGCTCGCGCATGCGCCGCGGCATTACGCCCGCCGAGGCCATCGACGTGCTGCGGCAGATGGCGGCAGCGCTCGCGGCGATTCACGGCGCCGGTGTCCTGCACCGCGACCTGAAGCCCGGCAACGTGATGATGCGGGCCGACGGCACGCTCGCGCTGATCGACTTCGGTCTTGCCAAGCAGCTGTCGGTCGAGGCGGAGATCACGGCCACCGGCGAGATCTTCGGCACGCCCTACTACATGAGCCCCGAGCAGGGGCACGGCCGCGAAGTCGATGCCCGCAGCGACATCTACAGCCTGGGCGTGATCCTCTACGAGATGCTGACGGGCCGGAAGCCATACCTGGCGGCGACGCCGATGGCGGTCATCTACAAGCACAGCCACTCGCCGATCCCGCTGCTGCCGCCCGAGTTTGCGGTCTGGCAGGGCCTGCTCGAGCGCATGATCGCCAAGGACGCCGCCGATCGCTTCCAGTCCGCGACCGAGCTGTGCGCGGCGATCGACGCGGAGCTGCGTCGCCAGGCACCGACCGCGGCGGTGGCAGCTTCGCCGCCGGGCGCCGCCGTCAAGCCGCCGTGAGCGTACCCGCGGCGGCCGAGCTCGGCCTGGCGGCCGCGACGCCGGCGGCCTGGTTCGATGCCGCCGAGCGCTCGCTCGGCGTGCTGCTCGTCGACCACGCGAACTGCGAGAAGAAGGCCGCCTCGACCGCGCTCGGGCTGATGTTCGCCTACAGCGACGACCCCGTGCTCGGCGTCGCGCTCGCGCGGCTCGCCCGCGAGGAACTGCGCCACTACGAGCAGGTGCTCGGCCTGCTCGGCCGCCTGCAACTCCCGTACGTGCGGCTCGCACCCGGCCGCTACGCGACGGAACTGCGCCGCGCGCTCGCGACGCGCGAGCCGGCGCGCCGCCTCGATCTGCTCCTCGTCGGCGCCCTGATCGAGGCACGCTCGGCCGAGCGCTTCCAGGGGCTCGTGCCGCGACTGCCGGCGCCGGTTGCGGAGTTCTACCGTGGGCTCGAGGCCGCGGAGGCGCGCCACCGGAGCCTCTACCTGCGGCTCGCGACCGGCTACGCCGCTGCCAGCGGCCTCGATCTCGCCGGCCGCTATGCCACGCTGGCCACGGCGGAAGCGGCACTAGCGACCCGTCCGGACGACCGGTTCCGCTTTCACTCGGGCCCGCCGGCGGCCGGCGCAGAGCGCGCGCTCAGCGGCTGAGGGTCTCGAGCCTGAGCCCGTCGGCGTCCCAGCGGAGCACGCTGCCCTGGGCATACCAGTCGCCGGTCACGATCCGCGTCCGCAGGCGGCCGTCGACCTCGTGGCGGTAGACGCCGGGCCGGTGGGTGTGGCCGTGCACGATCGTCTCGATGCCGGCGCGCCGGAACAGGTCCGCGACCGCATCGTCGTTGACGTCCATCAGCATCCGCTGCTGCGTCGCCGTGTGCGCCTGGCTGCCGGCGCGCGCATCGCGGGCGAGCAGCTCTCGTGCGCCGAGCCGCAGCTTCAGGAACTGCCGCTGCCACGAGGGGTCGCGCACCAGCGCGCGCAGCCGCTGGTAGGGCTTGTCGTCCGTGCACAGCGCATCGCCGTGCGTCAGCAGCACGCGCCGGCCGTGGCGCTCGACCAGCGTCGGGTCGACCAGCAGCTTGCCGCCGGTCATCTCGCAGAAGCGCTCACCGAGCAGGAAGTCGCGATTGCCGTGCATGAAATAGAGCGCCGTGCCGCGTGCGGACAGTGCACCGAGCGCGCGCGCCGCCGCGCGGCGGTGCGGGTCCGGGTCGTCGTCCCCGACCCAGGCCTCGAACAGGTCGCCGAGCACGTAGAGCGCGCGCGCGCCGCTCGCCTCGGTGGCCAGGAACTCCTCGAAGCGGGCCGCCGTCTCCGGCCGCGCGGCGTCCAGATGGATGTCCGACACGACGAGCGCGGTCATCCCGGTGTTGCCCGGCGGCCTGCGGCGCCGCTAGTGGGCCGCGGCGGGCGGCGGCGCGACGACCGGCACCACGCCCGAAGCGGGCAGGATCTCGACGTGCTTGATCACGACCGGATCGAGCGGCGCGTCCTTGGGCCAGGGCCCTACCGCGCCGGTCGGCGTGCGACCAATCCGGTCGACGATGTCCATGCCCTCGACGATCCGGCCGAAAACCGCATAGCCCCAGCGCACGGGGGTCGGGTCAAGGTCGTCGTTGTCGGTCAGGTTGACGTAGAGCTGGGCGTTGCCGGAGTGCGGCAGCTCGGTGCGCGCGAGGCCGACCGTGCCGCGCTTGTTCGAGAGGCCGTTGCCGGATTCGTTGGCGACCGTGGTCGTGGTCGGCTGCAGCTGGAACTTCGCGTTGTAGCCTCCGCCCTGGACGACGAAGTTCGCGATGACCCGGTGGAAGATCGAGCCCTCGTAGAAGCCGCTGCGGGCGTAGCTCGCGAAATTCGCCACCGTCAGCGGCGCGCGCGCGGTCTCGAGCTGGATGACGAAGCTGCCGAGGCTGGTATCGACCCGCACCCGGTGCGGCAGCGGTGCGGCATCCGGCGGGTCGGCGCGCGTGCTGGCGGCGAGGAGGAGGGCCGCGATCAGGCAAGCGGCGGGCGCCAGGCGGCGGGCAGCGATGGCGGTTCTCGGCATGGGATCTCCCGCGGGCTCGTGGTGGCGGGGCATTATACTGCGCGCCCATGCCGATCCCGTTCGTCAGCCGCTTCGCGCCGAGTCCGACGGGTGCCCTGCACCTCGGCAACGCGCGCACGGCGCTTTTCAACTGGCTGTACGCGCGCCGGCACAGCGGGCGGTTCGTGCTGCGGATCGAGGACACCGACCGGACGCGCTCCGACGAGAGCCAGGTGACCTCGCTGATGGCGGAGCTGCGGTGGCTCGGGCTCGACTGGGACGCGGGCCCCGACCGTGACGATCTGGCCGGTCCCTACCGCCAGTCGGAGCGCGGGCCGCGCTACGCGGCCGCCTTCGCCGCGCTCGAGGAGCGGGCCGCCGCCTACCCCTGCTACTGCACCGGGCTCGAGCTCGAGCTCGCGCGCCGCAGCGCCCTCGCGGCCGGGCGCCCGCCGCGCTACCCGGGCACCTGTGCCGCGCTCGGCAGCGCCGCTCGTGCCGCCCGGGCCGGCGAGGGGCGGGTCGCGACACTCCGTTTCCGGGTGCCGGCGGGCGCGACGCTGGCGTACGACGACCTGGTGCGCGGCCCGCAGAGGTTCGCGTCCGACGACCTCGGCGACTTCGTGATCCGTCGTGCCGACGGCACGGCGGCGTTCCTGTTCTCGAACGTGGTGGACGACGTGGCGATGGGCGTGACGCACGTGCTCCGCGGCGAGGACCATGTCGCCAACACGCCGCGCCAGCGCCTGATCGCCGCGGCGCTCGGCGCCGAGCCGCCGCGTTACGGCCACCTGCCGCTGCTGGTCGGGGAGCGCGGCGCGCCGCTGTCGAAGCGCGAGGGCTCGACCGGGCTCGCCCTGCTGCGGGAGGAGGGCTACCTGCCGGAGGCCGTCGCCAACCTGCTCGCGCGCCTCGGCCACAGCTACGCCGAGGAGGGCTGGCTGTCGACCGCGGCGCTGATCGAGGGCTTCGAGCTCGCGGCGCTCGGCCGCGCGCCGGCCTTGTTCGACCGCGCGCAGCTCAGGCACTGGCAAAAGGAGGCCGTGCACCGGGCGAGCGGCGAGCTGCTCGAGGGCTGGGCGCGCGGCCGCGTACCGACGGGCCAGGAAGCGGTGTTCGTGGCGGCGGTGCGCGCCAACCTGCTGCTGCCGGCGGACGCCAAGGACTGGGCGCGGATCGTCTACGGCGAACTGCCGCCGCCCGATGGCGAGGTGCGCGAGCTCATCGTCGCCGCGGGCGCCTCGTTCTTCGACGTTGCGCTCGAGGGCCTGCCGGAGCGCCCGGACTACGCCCGGCTCGTCGCTGCGCTCAAGGAAGCGACCGGTCGTGGCGGGGCGGCGCTCTTCCGGCCACTGCGGGCGGCGCTGACGCACCGCGCCGACGGTCCCGAGCTCGCCGCGCTGCTGCCGCTGATGCGCCGCGAAACCCTGCAGGCGCGCCTCGTCCAGGCGCGCGCGCTCGCGGCCTGAGCCCGGGGACCGAGGACACGCGCGGCGATGGTCGAGATCCACAACTCGCTGGCCGGTCGCAAGCAGCCGTTGCAGCCGCTCGAGCCCGGGCACGTCCGCATGTACGTCTGCGGCATTACCGTCTACGACTACTGCCACGTCGGCCACGCCCGCTCGCTCGTGGTGTTCGACGTGGTGCGCCGCTACCTGCGCCATCGTGGCTACCGGGTCACGCACGTCCGCAACATCACCGACATCGACGACAAGATCATCGCGCGCGCCGCCGAGAACGGCGAGCCGATGGCGGCGCTGACGGCGCGGTTCATCGACGCGCTGCACGAGGACTGCGTCGCGCTCGGCGTCGAGCGGCCCGAGCACGAGCCGCGCGCGACCGAATACGTGCCGCAGATCGTGTCTATGATCGAGACGCTGCTCGCGAAGGGCTTTGCATACCGGGCGGCGGACGGCGACGTGCTCTACTCGGTCGCACGCTTCGAGGGTTACGGCCGGCTGTCCGGCAGGAAGCTCGCCGACTTGCGCGCCGGCGCCCGCGTCGAGGTCGACGAAGGCAAGCGCGATCCGCTCGACTTCGTGCTGTGGAAGGCGGCGAAGCCCGGCGAACCGGCGTGGCCGTCGCCGTGGGGCGCCGGCCGGCCGGGCTGGCATATCGAATGCTCGGCGATGGCGGTGGCGCTGCTCGGCGCGCATTTCGACATCCACGGCGGCGGCATGGACCTGAAGTTCCCGCACCATGAGAACGAGATCGCGCAGAGCTGCGCGGCCTGCGGCCCGCCGTTCGTCGACGTCTGGATGCACAACGGTTTCGTCAACGTAGACACCGAGAAGATGTCGAAATCGCTCGGCAACTTCTTCACGGTGCGCGACGTGCTGCCGCGGCTCCGGCCCGAGGTGCTGCGCGCCTTCGTGCTGGCGAGCCACTACCGCGGCCCGATCGGCTACTCGGACGACAACCTGCGGCAGGCCGATGCCGCGCTCGAGCGCCTCTACGTGGCGCTGCGCGGTGTCGGCCCGGCACCGCAGGCGGCCGACCCGTCGGCCGCGAGCGCGCGCTTCGAGGCGGCGATGGACGACGACTTCAACACGCCCGAGGCGCTGGCCGTGTTGCAGACGCTGGCGCGCGACCTGAATGTCGCCAAGGCGTCCGGCAACCCGCGGCTCGTGCAGGGCCTTGCCGCCGAGCTGCGCCGGCTCGCGGGGGTGCTCGGCATCCTCGGCAAGGATCCGGACGTGTGGCTGCAGACCCGGCCCGAGCACGGTGTCGGCGGCGGCGACGCACCGTCGAACGGGCCGCGGGCGGACGCGGACGAGATCGAGCGGCTGATCGCGGCGCGCGGCGTCGCGCGGCGCGCGCGCGACTTCGCGGAGGCGGACCGGATCCGCGACGCGCTGCTGGGCCTCGACGTCGTGCTCGAGGACGGTCCGGGCGGCACCACCTGGCGCTACCGCTGAGCCCGCCCGTCAGGCGGTGACCAGGCCCTGGCGCGCGAGCGAGCTCTCGAGAGTGTTCTTCATGAGCGCGGCGATCGTCATCGGCCCGACGCCGCCCGGAACCGGGGTGATCCACGCGGCGCGTGCCGCCGCCGGCCCGAACTCGACGTCACCGACCAGCCGGCCGTCCGGCAGGCGGTTGATGCCGACGTCGACGACGACTGCGCCTTCCCGTACCCAGTCGCCCGGAATCATCTGCGGCTTGCCGGTCGCGACGACCAGGATCTCGGCGCGGCGCACCTCCGCCTGCAGGTCGCGCGTCGCGCTGTGGCAGACGGTGATCGTCGCGGCCGCCATCAGCAGCTCGAGCGCCATCGGCCGGCCGACGATGTTCGACTGGCCGACGATGACGGCGTCCTTGCCGCGCGGCGCGATGCCGGCCCTCTCGAGCATGATCATGATGCCGTAGGGGGTGCAGGGGCGCAGCAGCGGCTTGCGCAGCGCCAGCCGGCCGACGTTGTACGGATGGAAGCCGTCGACGTCCTTGTGAGGGTCGATGCGCTCGATGATGGCGTGCGGGTCGATATGCTTCGGCAGCGGCGACTGCACCAGGATGCCGTCGATCGCAGGGTCGGCGTTCAGGCGGTCGATCAGCGCCACCAACGCCGCTTCGGAGGTGCTGGCCGGCAGGTCGTGCGCCGTCGAGACGATGCCGGTCTCACCGCACGAGAGCCGTTTGTTGCGCACGTAGATCCCGGACGCCGGGTCTTCGCCGACCATGACGACCGCGAGCCCCGGCCGCCGCGCGCCGCGGGCGAGCAGCGCCTCGGTCGCCTGGCGCACATCGGCCTTGAGCGCGGTCGCGATCGCCTTGCCGTCGAGCAGTCTTGCTGTCACGCGGTGCCTCCGCAGGCCGGGATGGCTTAAAACCGCGCATTCTCGCACGGCGCCGGGCGCCGCGGCGCGCGCCGGTTTGACGGGCCGGGGGGTGCCCCTTAAGATTGCCCGTCCTGTGCGATGCGGACGCTGGCGGGGCATGGCGCAGTCTGGTAGCGCATCTGCTTTGGGAGCAGAGGGTCGGGGGTTCGAATCCCTCTGCCCCGACCACCGCCGGTCGCGATGGCGCGGCGGTTCCACCGGCCGGTCGCTTCGGGGCGACGTCCTGTGCCGAAGCGCCCGTAGCTCAAGCGGATAGAGTACCGGCCTTCTAAGCCGGTGGTTGCAGGTTCGAGTCCTGCCGGGCGCGCCATCCGCCGGACGGCGAGGACGAGGAGTTTTTTTAACGACACGGTGGTGGACGTAGCTCAGCTGGTAGAGCCCCGGATTGTGATTCCGGCCGTCGTGGGTTCGAGTCCCATCGTCCACCCCACCCCGCACACGGGCCATTAGCTCAATTGGTAGAGCAGCTGACTCTTAATCAGTTGGTTGAAGGTTCAAGTCCTTCATGGCCCACCATTT
>JANXWS010000046.1 GCA_025351005.1 Pseudomonadota bacterium
TTGCTGGGCGGAGCGACCTACGCGCTGATGCACCTGGTGGAGGGCTGGTCGAGCTTCGCCAATCCGACCGACACCGTGCTGTCCCTGATATTCGTCGTGCTGACCTACGCGGGCCCCGGCATGTTCAAGGCCTTCGTCACCTTGCGCACGGGCAACGCCTGGGTGCATGCGGTCGCCTACCATGCCATCGCGCCGCACGTGGTCGTGGACGCGCCGCTGGTCGTCAAGGTGTTCGCCATCCGGTGAGGCGGGACGCCAGCCTCCGGCAAACTGCGCTCGCAACCAAGGTCCCAGCGAGAGGCGGAAAACCTGATCAAGACTCCCGGCATTCGCGGCATCGTGACGGACCCCTCGGTGAAGTAGCAGGTGCCGCGGCCCTATTGGGCTTTAATTCGAAAGTGACGCATTTCTGAAGGTGCCAGTTTCAGCAGAGACAGTACGCCCACCCGTAAATTGCGGCGGCGCAGACCTTACTCCCGCCACCAGCGACAGCGAGTCCATATATATGAAGAATCTCCGCCCACTGGAATCCCTCGCGGCGGTCGCCGCCCTGATGCTGCCGGCGGCGTGGGCGTTCGCCTTCTCGGTCGACGAGGCTCCTGGCCGGCTGCCGAAGGACGTGGTGCCGCTGGATTACGCCGTGGCGATCACGCCGGATGTCAGGGCGATGCGCGTGCACGGCCACGAGACGGTGCGTCTCGAGGTTCGCCGGCCGACCGCGACGATTCAGTTCAACTCGCTCAACCAGGTGCTGCGCGAGGTGCGGCTCGACGGCAAGCCGGTCGCGCGCGTGTCATCCGACGACAAGGCGCAGCTGACCACGGTCACGCTGCGCGCGCCCGCGAAGCAGGGTCCGCACACCTTGAGTTTCGCGTACGAGGGCAGAATCGAAACGCAGCCGGTCGGCCTGTTCGCGCAACCCTACAAGGAAGCGGACGGCCGCTCGGGCGTGCTGCTGTCCACGCAGATGGAAGCCACCGACGCCCGTCGAATGTTTCCCTGCTGGGACGAGCCTGCGTTCCGCGCGACGTTTCGCCTCTCGGTGACCGTGCCCGCGGAGTGGCGGAACGTGTCCAACATGCCGGTGACCAAGCGGACGGTGCACGGCGAGCTTGCGACCGTCGTATTCGCCAAGACGCCGCGGATGCCCTCCTACCTGATCGAGTACACGGGCGGCGATCTCGGCGAGATCTCCGCCACGAGCGGCGGTACGCGCTTCGGCGTATGGGCGCTGCGAGGCGAGGAGCGGCACGGCGCGAAGGCGCTCGCTAGCGCCCAGGAGATCCTCGCCGACTACAACCACTACTTCGGCGTCCCCTATCCGTTGCCGAAACTCGACTCGATCGCGGTACCCGGCGGATTCGGCGGCGCGATGGAGAATTGGGGTGCGATCACTTACAACGACCAGCTGCTGCTGCTGTCTCCCTCGAGTTCGATCGGCAACGTGCAACACGTCTTCGCCGTCCAGGCGCACGAGATAGCCCACCAGTGGAACGGCGATCTGGTGACCATCGCCTGGTGGGACGACATCTGGCTGAACGAAAGCTTCGCCTCCTGGATGGCGGCGAAGGAGACGGACCTGCGCAATCCGACCTGGAAGTGGTGGGAAGCGCAAGATGCCGCCAAGGAGCGCGCCATGGCCGCCGACGCGCGCGCCTCGTCGCACCCGATCGAGCAACATGTGACCGACGAGTTGCAAGCGACCAACGCCTTCGATGTTGACATCACCTACGACAAGGGGCGGGCGATCCTGCGTATGTTCGAGGCGTATGTCGGACCGGACGTATTTCGCGCCGGCATTCGCGATTTCATGAAGAAACACGCCTTCTCGAATGCGACGACGGCAGACCTGTGGCAGGCGCTGAGCGCGGCGAGCGGCCGGGACGTCGGCGCCATCGCGGCCGACTGGACGCGGCAGGCGGGTTTCCCCTTGGTTGAGGTCGCCGCGTCCTGTGATGCCGCCGGTGCGCGCACGCTTGAGCTGTCGCAGCGCCGCTTCCTGCTGCAAGGGTCGAGCGATGGTACCTCGCGCTGGAAGGTGCCGCTGCAGATCCGCGTCGGCACCGACGGCGCACCGCAAGCGCTTCTGCTGACGCGCGACGGCCAGACGGTGCCGGCCGGCCGTTGCGACCAGCCGGTCAACATGGACGCGGGCGCGCTCGGCTTCTATCGCACGCGCTACGACGCGGCAACGCT
>JANXWS010000075.1 GCA_025351005.1 Pseudomonadota bacterium
TGGTGTCGGCGTTGACGTTGAGCACGGTGCCGGCTGCGTCGCACGACAGCGGGCTCACGACCGGCATGTAGCCGGCGTCGAGCAACCGCTCGAGGACCGTCGGCTCGACGCCCTCGATGTCGCCGACCTGGCCGTAGTCGACCTGGCTGCCGTCGGCGGCGCGCACCGGCGGACGCCGGTGCGCGCGGACCAGGCCGCCGTCGATGCCGGATATGCCGACCGCGCCGATGCCGAGTTCGCGACAGATGCCGAGCAGCCGGGTGTTCAGAAGCCCGTTCAGCACCATCACCGTCACGTCGACGGTCTTCTCGTCGGTCACGCGCCGGCCGTCGACCATGCGCGGTTCGATGCCCAGCGACCGCTGCATCTCGTCGAGCTGCGGGCCGCCGCCATGCACCAGCACGACGCGGATGCCGATCTGGTGCAGGATCGCGACCTGCTCGACCAGCGATCGTGTCGCCTGCGGGTTCGCGAAGATCGCGCCGCCGACCTTCACGACGAACACCTTGCCCTTGTACATGCGTATGTAGGGCGCGGCGTTGCGCATGGCACGGATCGCGACGGCTTGTTCTGGGCGGTAGCTCATGGGGGCCTCGGGATGAATAACCGCTGGTCGAAGTTCGTACGGCGCTGTATCACGCCAGCAGGCGGTGCAGCACGGCCATCTGCACCACCAGCCGGTTGTGTGCCTCGCGCAGCACGACGCTGCGCGGGCCGTCGAGCACATGCTCGGCAACGGCGACGTTGCGGCGCACCGGCAGGCAGTGCATCAGCTGGCAATCGGGCGCCGCGGCCGCGAACGTCGCCTCGCTGATCTGCCAGTGGCCGAGTTGCGCGCGAAGCTCTGCGTCCCGTGCGGCGTCGCCGTAGTGGCTGGTAGAGCCCCATTCCTTGGCGTACACGATTCGGGCGCCGGCGAGCGCCGTGCCGCGATCCGCGGTCTCCGCGACCGAGCCGCCCGAGGCGTGCGCGGCGGCGCGCGCCCGTTCCATGACCGCCGCCGGCAACGCGAAGCCCTCGGGCCGCAGCACGACGACCTCGTGGCCGCGCAGCGCCGCCATGTGCAGCGCCGCCGCGGGCACCGCGAGCGGCAGCGCGCGCGGATGCGGCACCCACGACAACACGAACCGCGAGCGCTCGGGGACTTGCAGCTCGTCGAGCGTCTTCCAGTCGCAGAGCGCCTGGCAGGGGTGGTTGATCGCGGACTCGAGGTTGATCAGCGGCGTCGGTACCAGCGCTGCCATCGCCCTGAAATCGCGGTCGGCGACGTCGGCCGCGAGGTCGCGGCCGTCTGCGAAGGCGCGGATGCCGAGCGCATCGCAGTAGGACGCGAGCACGGGCAGCGCCTCGCGGATGTGCTCGGCGGCCATGCCGTCCATGCGCATCCCGGGCCGGGTCTCGAGCGCCCAGCTGCCGTGGCCGGAGGTGATCACGAACGAGGAGCCGCCGAGCCGGGCCATGCCGGCCTGGAACGACGCCAGCGTCCGCAGCGACGGGTTCAGGAACAACAGGCCGAGAACGCGCCCACTGAGCGCCCGCGGCTCCGGATGCTGCTGCAGCCGGTCGGCGAGCGCGAGCAGGTCCCGGATCTCGGCCACCGACAGGTCCGCGAGATCGACGAAGCGGGCGAAATTCATGGCGCGAGCGCCGCGAGCGCGGCCGCGAGCGCCGCCACGTGCGGCTCGCCGAGCGTGAACGGCGGCAGCAGCCGCACGATCTGCGGGTCGGCCGCCGTGCCGGCGAAGATGCCGCGCGCGAGCAGCTCGCGCTGGATCTCCCTGGCCGGCCGCGTGGTGCGCAGGCCGAGCAGCAGCCCGGCACCCTGCACCGCGGTCACCGGACCGACGACGCAGCTCTGGCGGATCAGGTCCGACATGCGGCGTACGTTCGCGAGCAGTCCCTCCGATTCGATGATGTCGATGACGGTCTCGACGATCGCGCAGGCGAGCGGTCCGCCGCCGAAGGTGGTGCCCATGTCCTCGATGCGCAAGCGCGCGCCGAGTTCGGCGCCGAACAGGAGCGCAGACACCGGAAAGCCCGCCCCGAGCGCCTTCGCGGTCGTCAGCATGTCGGGCGTGATCCCGGCGCGGTTGGCGGCGAACGGAAAGCCCGTGCGGCCGACACCGCACTGCACCTCGTCGAAGATCAACATCGCCCCGAGCTCGGTGCAGCGGCGCCTGAGCGCCTCCAGCACCGCGACCGGCACGTCGAAGGCGCCGGCGAGCCCCTGTACCGGCTCGACGATCACGCACGCCGTCTGCGGCCCGATCGCGGCTGCCGCCGCGTCGGCGTCGCTCCGCGACACCCAGCGGACCTCGAACGGGGTCTGCGGAAAGCCGTACCAGCGCTCGCGCGCGCCGTGGGTGACGGCGCCCGCAGCGGCCGTCCTCCCGTGCCAGCCGTGCTCAAGCGCGATCGCCTCGCGGCGGCCGGTCAGCCGGAACGCCAGGCGGAGCGCGTTCTCGTTCGCTTCGGCGCCCGAGTTGACGAAGAACACCTGATCGAGCCCGAGGCCGGCGAACGTCGCCAGCCGCGCCGCGGCCCGCTCGCGCACCGCCATCGGAATCGCATTGGTCTGGAACTGCACGTCCCGCGCCTGCCGCTCGAGCGCCGCGAGCCAGCGCGGATGGCCGTAGCCGAGCGCGGCGACCGCGTGACCGCCGTAGTAGTCGAGTACCCGCCGGCCGTCGCCCGTGTGCAGCCACAGGCCTTCGGCGTGCACGACCTCGAACGGGTACTGGGCGAATACCGCCGCGAGGTGGCTCGCGGGCGCCGTCGCGCTGGCGATGGACACGGACATACTGCTGCCTCCGGGCGACGCGCGGCCGGGCTCAGGTCCAGCCGGACGCCGGCGCCGCGAGTCCGGTGGCCTGCGGCCAGCCGTACATCCGGTTCAGCCATTGCACGGCGCCGCCGGCCGCGCCCTTGGTCAGGTTGTCGACGACGCTCATGATCGCGACCGTCGCGCCGTTGGTGCTCGCCGACAGCAGGGCGTAATTGCTGCCGACGACGTCCTTGAGGCGCGGCGCCTCGTCCTGCACGCGCACGAACGGCTGACCGGCATAGAAGCCGGCGAGCGCCGCGCGCACGTCCTCCGCGGTCAGCGGCCGCAGCAGTCGTGCCTGCGTGGTGGCGTGGATGCCGCGCGCAAACGGGCCCGAGTGCGGCACGAAGTTGAGCTCCACCGTGCGCCCGGTGAGCGCGCGGGCGATCGCGACGACCTCGGGCGCGTGCCGGTGGGCGAGGACACCATAGGCGTACAGGTCGCTGTGCCGGCGCGGGTGGTGCGTGCCCTCGACCGGGGTGCGCCCCGAGCCCGTACTGCCCGTCACCGCGCTGACGTAGAAGAGGGGCTCGACCAGGCCGAGTTCGAGCAGCGGCACGATGGAAAGCAGCATCGCGGTCGCAAAGCAGCCGGGATGGGCGACGTGCCGCGTGGCGAGCGAGACGAGGTGCTCCGGTACGGCGCAGCTGAACTCCGCCAGCCGCGCCGGTGCACCGTGCGCGCGTCCGTAGACCGCGGCATACGCGGCGGGATCGGCGAAGCGGAAATCGGCCGACACGTCGACGACTCGCGGCCGCGTACCGGCCGCCGCGGCTGCGGCGAGCAGCCGGTCGATCAACGCGGCCGACACGCCGTGGGGTGCGGCGGCGAGCACGGCGCTCTCCGGCTGCGTGGCCACCAGCCGCGCCGCCGCGTCGGCGTCGACGAAGGTCGTCGCCGGGTAGACCGGCTCGAGATGCGGGAAAGCCACCGCGAGCCGCCCGCCCGGGCTCGACTCCGACACCGCGGCGGCGAGCGCGAGCCGCGGGTGCGATGCGACCAGACGCAGCAGCTCGCCGGCGACGTAGCCGGTGCCGCCTAACACGAGCGTCGGGATGCGTGGCTCCGCGCTCATTCGGTGGTCGGCCTGACGGGGAAACGCGGGGCGAGCCCGGTGGCGTCGAGGACGCGATCGCCGAGTGCCGCGCCGCTGGTGATCGCGTTGAAGGCGCTGACATTCATCTGCTCGGCGATGATGTCGACGCCGACCTGGTTATCGGTGGCGGGACCGGTCACCACGGCGGGCTCGATGCCGAACCGGTCGCGCAGCAGCGTGACGCCGCCCCATGCCGCGACGGGGTCGTTGGCCGACAGCACGAGTGCGGTGATGCCGCTGCGGATGTCGGGGGAGGCGAGGATCGCCTCGACCCCGTAGGTGCCGAGGAGGCCGTCGCCGAGCTCGAAGACGATGACGTCGGGCTGGCCCTGCGACATCTCGCTCAGCATCGCCCGGGTCAGCGCCGGGCCTACCGAGGCGGTGGTCGTGCCAACGCCGAAGTCAGTGAAGATCATCGTCTTGCGCGCGCCGGCATCCTCCATCGCGAGGATGTCCCGGCGCAGCGACACGCCGGTCGCCTTGAAGGCATGCACGGCGAGGCCGCGGTGGCGCATGCGAGCGATGATCGCGCAGGCGGCCGCCGTCTTGCCGGCCTCCATGCAGGTGCCGGCCAGCGCGACCACCGGCACGGCGCGCGTATCGAGCGCGGCGGCCAGGTCAAGCGGCCGGAAGCCGATGCGGGCCTGCACGCCGATGCGTTCGCCGAGATATGGGAACTGCAGCACGCCGCCGAGTACGCGGCAGTCGAACGGCCGGCCCTTGTCGGCGTTCGCGGAGTCGCAGATGCCGAGCACGCCGCCGATGTTCAGCATCTGGATCACGTCGCCCGGCCGGACCGATTCCGGGACGTGCCCCGAGTAGCCGAACAGCGCCTTTCGGTGGCCGAGCGCGCCGACGACGATGTCGCCCTTCGATACCTTCGCCATCCGGCCGCTGGTGAGCTCCAGTGTGTTGTAGGTGCTCTTGTTGGCGAGCACCTCGACAACCACGACCACGCCCTCCTCGCACGGAATGCTCTCCGAGATTCGCAGCTCGTGGCCGAGCCCGCAGGCCTGCGTGACCGAGGCGATCTTGTCGACGACGACGGACTTCACGACTGGCCGCCCGCGTTCTGCCCGGCCCGCGTGTAGAACATGCCGGTCAGCGCCAGCATCTTGGAGTAGCCGAGGGCGTCCGCCGGCGACCACTCGCCGGCCGCTTCGCCGTAGACGCCCTTCGAGGCGGCCATCAGCGACCACGGCGAGGTCACGCCCTCGACGAACACGCTGCCCGGCCGGAACAGCACGCGCACGTCACCGCTGACCCGCTGTTGCGACGAGGCGAGCAGCGCTTCGATGTCGCGGCACACCGGGTCGAGGTGGTGCCCCTCGTGGACCAGGTCGCCGTAGGGCGCCGCGACCAGCTCCTTGATCCGCGCCTGGCGGCCCGTCAGGACCAGCTTCTCGAGCTCCCGGTGCGCGGTCAGCAGCACGTCGGCGGCCGGCGCCTCGAACGCGACCCGGCCCTTGGTACCGATCACCGTGTCGCCGAGGTGGATGCCGCGACCGATGCCGAACGGGGCGGCGAGCGCCTCGAGACTCTCGATCAGCGTCACCGGCTCGTGCGCGATGCCGTCGAGCGCGACCGGCACGCCGCGCTCGAAGCCGATCGTGTGGCGCTCCGGGGCACGCGGCGTCGCGAACGCGTCGCGGGTCAGGACCCAGGACTCGTCCGGGATGCTGCCGGCCGACGTCAGAGTCTCCTTGCCCCCGATGGTGACACCCCACAGGCCGCGATTGATCGAGTACGCGGCGCCGTAGGGTGGCACCGGCAGGCCGCGCTGCCCCAGGAACTGCAGCTGCTCGGGTCGCTTGAAGGCGCGGTCGCGGACCGGTGCCAGGATCTCGAGGCCGGGGGCCAGCGTGCGCAGCGCGACCTCGAAGCGCACCTGGTCGTTGCCCGCGGCCGTGCAGCCGTGTGCGACGGTCGTGGAGCCGAGCCGCTGTGCCATCGTCGCGATCATCTGCGCCTGCAGCACCCGCTCGGCGCCGACGCAGAACGGGTATAGCTGGCCGCGGCGTGCATTGCCCATCAGCAGGAACTTGAGGACGCGCTCGAAATAGTCGTGCTTCGCGGCGACCAGGTGGTGTTCGGTCGCACCGAGTTCACGGGCACGTGACTCGAGCGCACGGGCGGCGGCCGCGTCGATGCCACCGGTGTCGACAGTCACGGTGATCACCGGACGGCCGTAGGTCTCCTTGAGCCACGGCACGCAGAACGACGTATCGAGGCCGCCGGAGAAAGCGAGCAGGATGGGCGATGTGCCCTTGCTTGGCGTCGTCATGGAACAGCCTTCAGCGGCTTGCGAGCGCGCGCAGCCGATCGAGCACGGTGCGCTGGGCGCGCGCGGTGGCGGTGGCGATGAAGATCGTGTCGTCGCCCGAGATCGTGCCCACCACCTGGGGCCAGCGGGCGCGGTCGATCGCGAGCGCCACGCTTTGCGCCGAGCCGATCGTGGTGCGCACCACCGACAGGTTCGGGCCGGCCGACACCACCTCCTGGACGAAGGCGGCCACCGCGGCCAGGTTGGCGACCGGCGCCGCGGCATCCTCGGCCAGCACGTAGCGGTCGCCGACCTTGGCGACGCCGAGATCGCGCAGGTCGCGGCTGACGCTCGACTGCGTAACCGCGTGGCCGGCGCGCTTCAGGCGGCGGACGAGCTCGGCCTGCCGGCCGATGTCGCCTTCGCGGATGATCCGCCGGAGCGTCTCGCGCCGGTCGTCGGGCGCGCGCGGCGCACCGGAACCCGGGACTGTGGATGCTGCGTGCATAAAAGTGCGCGCATTGTGCATAAATATGCGCACACCGTCAAGCGTCCGCGGGGGGCAGCCGGAAGTGACGCTCGCCGGTTGCCGACCCGTCGGGCGCGTGCGTGCGTTCCACCGCCTCGAGTCCGCCGTCGGCCCCGAGCAGCAGCGCGCTCGCAGCGCGCGTCCCGTAGACCGGGTCGACGATGAACGGCGGCGACAGCCGCCGTTCGCCCTCAAGGCCGATGCCGGTGTCCGGCAACTCGGCATCCGGCGCCGGCGCGCGATCGTCGAGGAGGTCGAGCAGGTCCACGGCCGATCCGAGCGGCCGCTCGAGGCGCGCCGCAAGCCGCGCGCTCGAGCGCGCCACCTTGGGCCACGGCGCATCGAGCGGGCCGTTGCTGAGGCCGTGCAGGCCGGCGGCGAGCAGCTGCGGGCCTCCCGCAACGGCGTTGCAAAGGTAGGCAAGTTCGTGGCGGTCGCCGAGCAGCAGGCTGAAGCCCGCGTAGCGGGACGCCTCCGCCGCCAGCCCGGCGAGGAAAGCGGACGGTGAGTTCGAAGCGGCGATGAATCGCGGGATCAGCGCGCCGCGGGACGGGGCGCCGGAGGGACCCGGGCGGCCGCGAAAGTTGGTGACGACGCCGAAGCGGCCGCGGCGGTCGGCGCCGAGCCAGGTGCCACCGGCCTCCAGATCGCGCCCAGCAAGCATGTCCGGTGCGTCCCACCAGTGCATCGGCAGCGCCGGGCGCGCGTGCAGCTCGTCGCGGTGGCCGACCAGCGCCAGCCGCCGTCGTGCGTTCGGGTTCCACGCCAGGACGACAAGGCACATGCGCCGATGCTACCGCCGGGGCGGGCGAGCCGGCGCCGCGGGAAGCGAGTCCGGCACCGTTCAGCGCCGGAGCGGCCAGAGCCGCGCGCCGGGCTCGTCCTCGAGGCGCCGGCCGGAGGCCTGCTGGTACCACTCGGCGATCAGCCGGAACGAGATCGACTGTGGCGGAGGCAGCGCCGGCGTGCCGCTCGCGAGGTCGTCGCGCGTAAACCAGCGCGCGTCCTCGAGCTCACCGTCCGGATGGCTGATCGCGGTCGCGCCGGCGCGCGCCACGAAGCCGATCATCAGCGACGACGGAAACGGCCACGGCTGCGACGACTGGTAGCTGGCCTCGACGACCTCGACTCCCGTCTCCTCGCGCACTTCGCGCACCACGGCGTCTTCGAAGCTCTCGCCCGGCTCGACGAACCCCGCGATCGTCGAGTAACGCCCCGCCGGCCATGACGCCTGCCGGCCGAGCAACGCGCGCTCGCCGTCGGTGACCAGCACGATGATGGCCGGGTCGATGCGCGGAAACGCCTCCGTCCCGCAGCCCGGGCGCGGGCAGCTCATCACGTGCCCGGCCTGCTGCGGGACCGTCACGGTGCCGCAGGCGCCGCAATAGCGGTGCCGCTGCCGCCAATAGACCATCGCCCGGGCGTAGCCGAGCAGCCCGGCCTCGGCCGCGGGCAGCAGGCCAGCCGCGAGCCGGAGGTCCGCGAACTCGGCCCCGGCGGCAAGCGTCGGTGGCCCGGCCGTGTCGAGCTCAACGGCAAAACACGCCGCGCCCTCGAAGCGGCCGAGCAGTATCGTGTCCGCGGCGGCGAAGTCCGCGACGCCGGCCACTGCCGCGCGCCCGAGCAGCACCGCCGCGGGCTCCGGCAGCATGCGCAGCAGGCTGCGGTGCTGCCAGACGGGCACGAAGCGGGTGCCGGGATCGACGAGCGACGCCTCGACCCACGCCGCGTCCTTGCGCAGACCGCTGCTGCGGTCGACGTACGGGCCGGCAAAGACGTTGCGGAGTGGCTGCGATTGCATGGGGGCGCGGGTGCGCCACACGCATTCTACCCATGAAACGCGTGGCGCTCCCGCGTCTCGCTCTCGCACCAGGCGCACACGCCGCGCTGCGAACGGAGCGCGTCGCAGATCATCAGCCCGCGACACTCGGGGCAGGCGCCAGGGCTGAGTTCGCCACGCCGCTCCAGCAGGTGCAGGAGGTGGCTCGCGTGCTCGAACGACAGCCGGCCAGGCCCGTGCAGCGCCAGGTAGGTCTCATAGCTGCGGCAGAACAGTTCGCCCCAGCGCAGTGCCGCCTGCGTCCCGGCGGGCCCGCGGGCCCGCGCCGCCTCCTGCAACATGCCGAGCAGCGCGAACAGCCCCGCAAGTGCGGCCGAGTGCCGGCGGATCTCGAGGTTTTTGAGGAAAAACCCGACCCGCGACGGCGCCTTGCCGCGGTGACGCTTGAGCGCCGAACAGTGGGTCGCGACGTAAGTTCGGTAGAGCTTCCGGATCCGGTCGTCGCTGAGTCCGGTCCACTGCCGGATCGTGCAGGTGCGCGCCTCGTGCTGGATCATCCGCACGGCCAGGTCGAAACGCTGCCGGTCTCTGGAATACCGATCATCGGTGACTCTCATGTCGCTGTTTCCCGGTATGTAATTAGTTTCTGTAGAAATCATTTTTGGTATGAATACACCAAAAACTGTACTCTCGGTGACCCGCGGGCGCCAGCCAGAATAACGACCCGCGATGAGGAGAAACGCCATGGTCCAGCCAGACGACGGAGACGGGGTCCAGGACGGCGCCGCGGACCAATACGGGACGCGCGCCGTGCTCGACTCGGGCACGCTCGAGACGATCCGGGAGTCGAATCAGGGATTCCTCACGCTGCTCGCCCGGCGCCACGCTACGGACACGACCCAGGCGGTATTCGGGCTCAACGTCGCGAGCGCCGCTGCCGTCGCCGCGCTCGATGAGCGCGGGCGGCACGCCGTGGCCGCCTGCCCCTATACGCTGTTCAATCTGCGTTTCGACGACGCCGTCTTCTGGCGCCGGGTCGCGGGCGACTGCCGCGATCCGGGCCCCGACAGCCTCGAGGACGAAGTGGCGTTCGCGCGGACCACCCTTTTTCTGGCCTGGCACCTCGCCCGCTACAACGATCCGGCGGCCGCGATTGCGCTCGGCATGACGCCGGCGGTGCAGCGGGTCTGGCGGCGGCTGCCGCTGCCAGCGCTTGCCTGCGCGACCAGCGCGGCCTTGCCGCAGCTCGCGGCGCGTTGGGGAGCCCAGCCGCGCTTCTGGGCTCGGCTGCTGCAGGTGGCCGCTGTGGCCGGGAACGCCGGCCGCCACGCCGATGCGCGGCTGCTCGGCCTGCAACTGCTCGCGGCCGAAGGGCTCGGTCTGGCAACGCCCGCTCGCGGCGCCGGCGCCGGACCGTTCTAGGCCTCGCGGTTGCCGCGCGCCGCGCCGGGTCTTACGCTTCGCGCTCGCTGCCGCCCTCCGGCAGCCCGCCGCGTTGCTACCGGACCCCATGCAAGCCCTGTCGATCCGCAAGCTGACGAAAACCTACGCCAACGGCGTCACAGCCCTGAATGGCATCGATCTGGACGTGCAGCAGGGCGAATTCTTCGCCCTGCTCGGGCCGAATGGTGCGGGCAAGACGACGACCATCGGCATCATCACGTCGCTGGTCAACAAGAGCGGCGGCTCCGTGTCGGTGTTCGGCCATGACATCGACCGCGACATCGGCGCCGCGAAATCCTGCATCGGCATCGTGCCGCAGGAGGTCAACTTCAACCAGTTCGAGCCGGTCGAGACGATCCTGGTGAACCAGGCCGGCTTCTACGGCATCCCGCGCGCGGTCGCGCGCGAGCGCGCGGTGCGCTGCCTGAAGCAGCTGCAGCTGTGGGACAAGCGCCACGCCACCGCACGCACGCTGTCCGGCGGCATGAAGCGACGGCTGATGATCGCGCGGGCGCTGGTGAGCGAGCCGCGGCTGCTGATCCTGGACGAGCCGACCGCCGGCGTCGACATCGAAAATCGCCGCTCGATGTGGGAATTCCTGCGCGAGACCAACGAGCGCGGCGTGACGATCATCCTGACGACCCACTACCTCGAGGAGGCGGAGAACCTCTGTCGTCACGTTGCCATCATCGACAAAGGCCGCATCATCGAGAACGACCTGATGAGCAACGTGCTGCGCAAGCTGCAGAGCGAGACCTTCGTGCTCAACCTGCGCGCAGCCTTGCGCACGCCGCCGACGCTGCCTGGCTTCGTCGCCACGCTGGTCGACGAGCGGACGCTCGAGATCGAGGTATCCAAGGATCGGAGCCTGAACGACATCTTCGTGCGTCTCGCTTCGCAGGGCATAGACGTCGTCTCGATGCGCAACAAGGTCAACCGCCTCGAGGAGCAGTTCATGCGGCTGGTGCGGGGCGCGGCGAGCGGCGATGCGGCCACGGCCGAGCCGGATCCGGCCGCCACGCAAGAGGCTGGCCGATGAGCACCGCAACCGACACCATGCCCGCGTCGCGTGCCCGCACCGACTGGATCGGTTTTCGCACCATCGTGCTCCGGGAGTTCAGCCGCATCATCCGCATCTGGGGCCAGACGCTGCTGCCGCCCGGTGTGACCGCGACGCTCTACTTCATCATCTTCGGCAGCTTGATCGGCCGGCGCATCGGGATGATGGGCGGCTTCGACTACATGCAGTACATTGCGCCCGGCGTCATCATGATGTCGGTGATCCAGAATTCCTACGGCAACGTCGTCTCGAGCTTCTTCGGCGCCCGCTTCGGCAAGCACATCGAGGAGATCCTCGTATCGCCGTTGCCGAACGAGCTGATCGTCGCAGGCTATGTCGCCGGCGGCATCGTGCGCGGGCTCCTGGTCGGCTGCGTGGTGTCAGCCGTCGCGCTCTGCTTCACGCACCTGTCGGTCAGCCATATCGGGCTGACGGCGGCTGCGGTGCTCCTCACGTCGACGGTGTTCTCGCTCGGCGGCTTCATCAATGCCGTGTTCGCCAAGAACTTCGACCACATCTCGTGGTTCCCGACGTTCATCCTGACGCCGCTGACCTACCTCGGCGGCGTCTTCTACTCGATCACGCTGTTGCCGTCCTGGGCACAGCTGGTCTCGCACGGCAACCCGATCCTCTACATGGTCAACGGCTTTCGCTACGGCTTCCTCGGCGTCTCCGACGTCGACGTGCGGCTGTCGTTCGCCATCATGGGTGGGTTCGCCGTGGGCCTGTACGCCTTTGCGGTCTGGCTGATGCGCAAGGGCGTCGGCGTCCGCGAGTAGCGGCGCGCGCGCGGCGGTCCATGTGCGGGCGCTTCTCGTTTCATTCGCCGCATGAACTGGTGCGCCAGCTCTTCGGTCTCGACGCGCTCGAGCCCGGCACGGCCCACCTGCCGCCGCGCTGGAACATCGCACCCGGCAGCGTCGTCGGCGCCGTGCGCACGACCGCGCCGGGGCAACGCGAGCTCGCGCGCCTGCAGTGGGGGCTGGTGCCGTCGTGGGCCCGCGACCGCGAGATCGGCAGCCGGCTCGTCAACGCGCGCATCGAAACCGCGCGCGACAAGCCGGCGTTCCGCAGCGCCTTCCGGAAGCGTCGCTGCCTGATCATCGCGGACGCGTACTACGAGTGGCGCACGGAGGGCCGCGGCAAGCAGCCGTACCTGATCGAGGCCGTCGATGCACGGCCATTCGGCATGGCTGGGTTGTGGGAGTCGTGGCGCGATCCTGCGCATGGCGAGGTGCTCGAGTCCTGCGTCATCGTCACTCGCCCGTCGGCGGCTGCCGTGCGCGAGGTGCACGACCGGATGCCGGGGCTGGTCGCGCCGGCGGATTACTCGGCGTGGCTAGACCCGGCCGACGACGGCGGGGCGGCGCTTGCAGAGCTGATACTGGCGGAGCCGAAAGTCCTGGTCCGGATCCGACCCGTCAGCCGTCGCGTCAACAACCCGCGCAACGAGGGCCCGGACCTCGCGGCGCCGGCCGCCCCCGGCGCGGACTGAGCCGCTGCCGGCCCGGCGGCTGCCGGGATCGCGAGGCGCTTCGCGGTGCCGGGCGTTGGGATGGGGTACAAGCAACCGTCAGCAGACCCAGGACGACCGCATGACCCGCCAACTGCACCTCGTCGACGTCTTCACGGACCGGCCGTGCCGCGGCAACCAGCTCGCGGTTGTGACCGGCGCGGTCGAACTGACGGCACGACAAATGCAGGCCTTCGCCAGCGAGATGAATTTCCCCGAGACCACGTACGTGACCAGTAACCAGCCGGTCGGCGGCGGCTGGCCGGTACGGATCTTCACACCGCGCCGCGAGGTCACGTCCGGTGGCCACCCGACGCTCGGTACCGCCCACGTGCTGCGTCAGGCGCTGCTCGGCGGCCGCGTCGACCGCGTGACGCTGGCCCTCGAGTCCGGCCTCGTGCAGGTGTTCGTCGAACGCGATCGCAAGGGCGAGCGGTACTGGATGCGCCAGGGATACCCGGTGTTCGGCAAGCGCGTGCCGCGCCGGAGCGTGGCGCCGGCGCTCGGTCTGTTGCCCACCGACCTCGACAGCCATCCGATCGAGGAGGTCTCGACCGGCGCCGCATACCTGGTCGTCGCGGTGCGCACGCGGCGGGCGCTCGAGCGCATCCAGGTCGATCGCGAGGCGCTGCTGCGGCTGGTCGCAGGCCTGGAGGCGAAGGCCGTGATCGCCTTCGCACCGGGCGCCGCGACGGCCGGCCATCGCCTGACAGCACGCGTGTTCTTCGACTACTACGCGGAGCCGGAGGACGCCGCCACCGGCAGCGCGAACGGCTGTTTGGCCGCCTGGCTCGTGCAGCACCGGTATCTCGACGACGATGCGATCGACCTGCTGGTCGAGCAGGGCGCGAGCATCGGCCGGCGCTCCTCGCTGCACCTGCGGGCCATGCGCACCTCGCGTGGCACCGAGATTCGCATCGGCGGTGGCGTCGTCGACGTCGCGCACGGGACCATCACCGCGGCCCGCCTCGGCTGACACCCGCGCCGGCCGGTACTGCAAAGGGCTCTGCGGTACACTCCAACGGCCCTTGCCCGGGCGCGGATCGTGGGGGAATCGTGTCGAGGCAACGCGCGCTCCGGTACCTGCGTGAGCACCGTCCTGCCGTGGCGGACGTCGACATTGCGGTCGCGCCGCGGCGGGCCGCGCGATGAACTGGCTGCTTTATGGCGCCAACGGCTACACCGGCGAGCTGATCGCGCGCGAGGCCGTGCGCCGCGGCCTGCGGCCGATCCTCGCCGGCCGCTCGCGCACACCCATCGAGGCGCTCGCGCACCAGCTCGGCCTCGAGGCGCGCGCCTTCGCGCTCGACGGCGCCGGCCCGCCGGCCGCGGCGCTCGCCGGCGTCGGGCTGGTGCTGCACTGTGCCGGGCCGTTCTCGGCGACCGCGGCGCCGATGATGTCGGCCTGTCTCGGCGCGCGCGCACACTACCTGGACATCACCGGCGAGATCACGGTCTTCGAGATGGCCCAGCGCCGCGGCGCCGAGGCCCGCGCCGCCGGCGTGGTGCTCTGCCCCGGCGTCGGCTTCGACGTCGTGCCGACCGACTGCCTGGCGCTCGCGCTCAGCGAGGCGCTGCCGGATGCGACGCAGATCGCGCTCGGCTTCGACGGCGCCTCGGCGGTGAGCCGCGGCACGGCCAAGACGATGGTGGAAGGCCTGGGCGAAGGCGGCTGCGTGCGCGCCGCCGGCGCGTTGCGACGCGTGCCGCTCGGCTACCGCGACCGGCGCATCGACTTCGGTGCCGGCGAGAAGTGTGCGATGACCATTCCCTGGGGCGACGTCAGCACGGCGTTCCACACGACCGGCATCCCGAATGTCGAGGTCTACGTGCCCATCTCGCCCCGCCGCCTTGGCCAGCTGCGGCGCCTCAACCGCCTGCGCTGGCTGCTGCGGCTCGCCTCCGTGCAGCGGTTCATGAAGGGTCGCGTCGCACGCCAGCCGCCGGGACCGGACGAGGCGCAGCGCGGGGTGACGCCTACCCACGTCTGGGGCGAGGTCGTCAACGCCGCCGGCCGGAGCCGGACCGGACGGATCGTTACGGCCAACGGCTACACCGTGACGGTGCACGCGGCGCTCGGCGTGGTGCTGCGGCTGCTCGCGGGCGATGCGCCGGCCGGCGCGCTGACGCCGTCGCGGCTGATGGGTGCCCGTTACGTCGAGACGCTGCCGGGCAGCGGAAAGCTCGTGATCGCCTGACGACCGGCGCGTGGACATCGTCCCGTTCGAGCCACCGGCGTGGCTCCGCAACCCGCATCTGCAGTCGATCCTGCCGAGCATTCCGCCGCGACGGGCCCACGTCCTGCGCCGCGCTGGCGATCTGCTTCGCGCGAGCCGCGACGTGCTGGTCGATTGCGGCGACGGCGTGCGTCTGCTCGGCCACCACGCGGCGCAGGCGAACGGTCGCGGCACGGTGCTGCTGCTGCACGGCTGGGAGGGCAGCGCCGAGTCCCTGTACGTGCTGTCGGCCGCGGCCTACCTCTATGGCCGCGGCGTCGACGTGTTCCGCCTCAACCTGCGGGACCACGGGCCGACGCACCACCTGAACCCGGAACTCTTCCACTCGTGCCGCATCGCCGAAGTCGTCGGCGCCGTGCGCGCGGTGCAACAGCTGTTGTCCGGGCAGCCGCTGTCGCTCGCCGGCTACTCGCTCGGCGGCAACTTCGCGCTGCGGGTCGCGGTGCGGGCGCCGGCCGCCGGCATCCGCCTGCGGCGCGTGGTCGCGGTCTGCCCGGTGCTGGACCCGGCCCACACGCTCGAGCGGCTGGAGCACGGCCCGTGGATCTATCGAAATTATTTCGTGCTCAAGTGGCGGCGGTCGCTGTTGCAGAAGCGCCGCGCCTGGCCCGACCTGTACGATCTCGATGAACTGCTCACCGATCGCAACTTGACCTCGATGACGGAGCGAATGGTGCTTCGTTACAGCAGCTTTCCGGACCTGCAGAGCTATCTGGCGGGATACGCGATCGTAGGCCCCGCGCTCGCAGACCTCGTCGTGCCGTCGCGGATCATCACGGCGCTCGACGACCCGCTGATCCCGGCGAGCGACCTTGGACGGCTGGCGACGTCGGCCGCGCTCAGCATCGTTGCGACGCGCCGCGGCGGCCATTGCGGCTTTCTCGAGGGTCTGACCGGCGAGACCTGGGCCGACCGGCAACTGCACGCGGTACTGACGGCGCCCTGACGGGCGCTGCTTGCGGCGGGACACGGCGCGGCAGAAGATGCGGGACCCCATCGCTGCCGAGGATGCCCTGATGCGCCTGCCACCGAACACCGCTCGCCGGTTCGGGCTGCTGCTCGCCGGCCTTGCAGCCGCCGCCGCGACGTCGCTTGCGGGTGCCGCCGCGAGCAGCCCCGCCGCGTCGATCTACGCGACTGCGCTGGCCAATCCTGAGCGCAGCGACAAGGACCGCACGCGCGACGCCCGCGACCGGCCGGCCGACGTCCTGGCCTTCGCCGGCTTCCGGCCTGGCATGCGCATCGCCGACCTCTTTGGAGGCGGCGGATACTACAGCGAGATCCTGGCTTACGTGGTCGGCCCGAAGGGCAAGGTGCTGCTGGTCAACAACGCGCCGTACGCGGCCTTTGCCGCCGAGGATCAGGCGGTGCGCTTCAAGGATGGGCGCCTGCCGCAGATTGAGCGGCAGGTGGTGGCCAACGAGGACCTGAAGCTCGGCCGCCAGAAACTCGACGGCGCGCTGTTCGTGATGTCCTATCACGACCTCTATTTTTACGACAAGGATAATTTCCCGAAGATCGACGCCGGGCAATTCCTCGAGCAGGTACGACGGGCGCTGAAGCCCGGCGGCCGCCTGCTGGTCGTCGATCACGTCGCGGCGGCCGGCAGCGGCAGCAGTGCTGCCGGCACGCTGCACCGCATCGACGAGGATTTCGCGACCAAGGACATCGAGTCGCACGGCTTCCGGCTGGTCGGTAAGTACGACGGGCTGCGCAACAGCGGCGACGACCATTCGAAGCTGGTGTTCGATCCGGCCGTGCGCGGTCATACGGATCGCTTCGTGCACGTGTACCGGCGCCTCTAGCCCCGTCGCACGGTGCGCGGCAGCGGATCAGCCGCTCGTCGCGCGCTTTTCCTCGAAGTGCACGACCGGCTGCGAGCCGGTGACCCGTATCGGGCCGTCGACGACAGCGCCGTCCGCAATCGCGACGAGATGCGCCGAGACCGCGCCGAGGATGACCGCGCCCGGGCCGATCTCGAGGTTCTTGTCGACGGTCAGGTTGCCGGTCACGCGGCCGGCGACGACCGCGGACTCGGCGTGGACGTTGCCCTCCCAGTGCGCCTCGCGGGCCACCGACAGCAGGCCGGCGACGCTGCCGTCGCCCTGCACGGTACCGCCGAGCGTCAGCGGCCCGGGCACGTCGAGGCGGCCCTCGAAGCGCGCGCCGCGGCCGATCAGGCTCGGCGGACCGGACGTCAGGTCGAGGAACCGGCGCTTCGGCTGAGCGAGATCACGATCGGTCACGGAACCTCCAGTGCCCTCGGCCGGCCGCGAGGCCGTCGGGCGGGCGGCCTGAATCACTATACTGACTCGCCCGGGCCCGGGTTCCGCGGCGATGCGGGACTAAGACCAGAGTCACAGATGGCAGCAGAACGCTCCCCAACGAAGCGACGCCCGAGCCCTCCGGCGACCGACCGGCCCCGCCGGTGAGCGGTCTGCTGCTCGCGATAGTGGGGCTGCCGCTCGCGGGCGCGTTGCTGGTGGCGTCGCTGGGTCGCCAGCGCTTCGTCGACCCGGCGCGGGTGGCCGCGATCGTGGCCGCCGCCCACCTCGGGCTCGTGCTGCTGGTCGCCGGCGCGCTCGGATCCGGCCATTCTCCGCTCGCGCTCGATTGGCCGTGGGTGCCTGCCCTCGGGGTCCGCTTCGCGCTGCATTGCGACGGACTCGCGTGCGTGTGCGCGCTCCTGGTCGCGGTCGCGGGCCTGCTCGCGATCCTGCGAGCGGACGGCTCGCCGGCGGCCGCCGCGAGCGGGGCCTCGGGGCCCGCGCTCACACTCGCGGCGGTCGCGCTCCTGCAGGGCCTGGTGCTCGCAGCGGATCTGGTGCAGCTCGTCATGTGCTGGGAGGCCAGTGCGCTCGCGACCTCACTGCTGGTAGGCGCGACTGCCGGGAATGCCGCGGGCCGCCTCGCCGCCCGGGTCGGTGCCGCCGTGGCCGGCGGCGGTGGGCTCGCGCTGCTGGTCGCCGTGCTGCTGATCGGCGACGCTGCCGGTGGCTACCTGCTGAGCCACCTCGCGCGGCCAGGGTCCGTGCTCAGGGTCTACCCGTTGTACCCGCTGCTGCTCGCGCTCGTGCTCGCGGCGGCGTGCTCGCGGCTCGTGCTGTGGCCGCTGCAGGCCGGCGTGCCCGCTCGGTCGCCGGCCGCCGCCGGCGCCGGCCTGCTGCACGCCGCGACGGCGATGGTCGCGGGCCTCTACCTGCTGCTCCGGCTCGAGAATGCGCTCGGTGGCACGGCGGTCTGGCGGCGCGGCCTGGCGTTCGCGGCATTTGCGACGTTCGTCGCCAGCGGCGCGGCGGTGCTTGCGGGTCCCGAGTGGCTGCTGGTCGCGTGGCGGAGATTGCTCGGCCTGTTGCAGCGGCGGGGCGCGGACAGGCGACCCGCCGGGGCCCCGCCGTGAGCGCACTCGCACCGGCGCTGCCACTCGTGCTCGCGCTCGCCGCCGGCGCGCTGCTCGGTGTGCTCAGCGGTGCGGCGCTGCCGGTGCGTCGCGCCATCGCCGCAGGCGCACTCGCGCTCAACCTCGTGCTCGTGCTCGCGCTGGTCGTGCTCGCCGATCGTGGCGCGACCCTCGCGCTCAACATCGGCAGCGGCCCGGCCGGCGTCGCGCTCCAGCTCGTGCTCGATCGGCTCGCGGCCTGGATGCTGCTGATCACGGCGACCGTCGCGCTGGTGGGCTCCGCGTACGCCTGCGGGACGGGCGCAGACCGCGAGCGGCCCCGCTTCCACGCCTGTGTCCAGTTCCAGCTGTTCGGGCTGCAGGGCTGCGTGTTGGCTGCCGATCTCTGCGCCCTGTTCCTGTTTACTGAGATTGCGGTGGTTGCTTCCTACGCGCTCGCCGCGCGCGCTCACGGCGCCGGCTGGCCGGCCGCGGGGCGGCGGGTGATGTTGCTGCAGCTCGCCGGCTCGATGCTGTTCGTCGGCGGCATCGGCTGCGTGGCCGTCGCGCTCGGCTCGACCGGCTACGCAGCTCTCGCCGTCGGCGTGCCGGTCACCCCGACGCTCGCCGCGGCGCGCACCGCCGGCGGCGCGCTGGTGCTGGCGGCGCTGGCGCTGCACGCGATGCTGCTGCCGTTCGCGGGCTGGCGGGCGCGCGAACGGACCGCGCACGTGCCGCTCGTGCTGCTGATCGTCGCGGGCGCCTACGGGCTCCTGCGACTCGACACGCTGATCCTGCCCTGCATTGGCGGCGGACCGTGCGGGCCGCTGCCGGCCGTCGTGCCGCTCGGTCTCGGCACGCTCGGCGCCGGTGCGATCGGCGCGCTCGCGGTCGGCAAGGTGCGGCTGCTCGCGTTCCGGCTGCTGTTGTTTCCGTTTGGCTGGTTGCTGATTGCGGCCGGCAGCGGCCGCGACCTCGGCTTCACGGCGGCTATCTACGGGCTCGCGCATGCGGCGGTCGCTGGCATGGCGCTGTGCCTCGCGACGGACCTGGTCGCGCGGACGCGCGGTCCCCGGCCCGCATTTGCCCTGCTCTATGCCGGCGCGGCCGCAGGCATCGTCGGCTTGCCGCCGCTGTCCGGCTTCATGGCGAGGCTCGCGATTCTCGGTGCGACGGTTGCGGATGCGCTCGTCGTCTGGAGCATCGTGCTCGGCGCGTCGCTCGCCGGCCTGATCGCCGTCGTTCGTGCCGCTGGACGGATCTGGTGGAACGCGCCGCGGTCGCCGACGACCGCGCGCACGGTGCCGCGCATCGCCGTGGCCGCTGTCGTCGTCGCCGTCGCGCTGCAGGCACTGCTCGGGCTCGCCGCCGGTCCGGTCTTCGAGTTCGCCGGGCGCACCGAGCGCCAGGTCATCGACCGGGCCGGTTACATCACCGCGGCACTGACGTCGCGGCCGTGAGGCGCCCGCTGCCGAGCGGCAGTGGCGGCTGACGGCCGTAAACGGCCCTGATAGGTCAGAAATTGACGTAATACGTCACTTCGCGTGACCTGGTTTCGCTAGAAATTATGTAAGTAATTGAAAAATATACTTTTAATGTCTTGGCACGAACATTGCTTTATAGATACCTGCAAGTCTCAACTCCCCCTGTGGTGTGAATCTTGGCGCCGACGAGCTTCCCCCAGCTCCCGGCGCCTTCTTTTTTGTCCGCGCGTTCACCAAACCGGCTGTCGCCGGTTGCAAGCGATTCGTCGACCGCCGGCCTCGTTTCAGCGCGTTCGGCGGGGATTCGTCAGTGCGAACGAATAGAATCCCGTTCCCTCAGCGTCATCCGTGAAGCCGCCGTGAACGACGACGTCTCGCCGCACCTGGAGTCCCCCTCGTTTGGCGTCGGCCCGGACGCCATGCGCCCGCCGCTTGCCTCCCCGCCGGCAACGGCACGACAGCGCCTGCTGCGGCGTGGCTACGTCGTTGCGGCCGCGCTGGTTGCCGTGGCGGCGCTGGGAATCGTCTTCGCGATGCGCAGCAGCCACGCCGCCAAGGAGGGCCCGCCGGTCGAGCCCCCGCCGCTCGTAACCGCGACTGCACCGGGGCGGTCCGCGTTCGCGCTCACGGTCAGTTTTACCGGCGCAATCGTCGCCCGCTACGACATGCCGATCGGCGTCGACAGCGAAGGCGGCCGAGTGGCCGCGGTGCTGGTCGAGGTCGGTGATCACGTCGCCCGCGGCCAGGCGCTCGCGCGCCTCGACACGTCGGTGCTCGCACCGCAGGTCGCGAGCCTGCGGGCCACGCTCGACCAGTACCGCGCCGAGGCCGTGCTCGCCGAGGCCGACTATCGGCGCGCCGCGGCGGTCGCCGAAAGCGTCGGCGCGCTTTCCAAGGAAGAGGTCGAAAGGCGCCGCTCGACGGTGGCGACGTCGGCGGCGCGCGTCAAGTCGGCGGAGGCGCAGGTCGCCGAGTCAGAGGCGCGGCTGCGACGCACCGAGATCCGCGCGCCGGAGGACGGCGTCGTGCTGACGCGCACGGCCGAGGTCGGCCAGGCCGTCATGCCGGGCAGCGCGCCCTTGTTCCGCATGGCGCGTGGCGCGGACGTCGAGATGCGCGCCCAGGTCGCGGAGCAGGACCTGCCGCGCCTGCGGGTCGGCCAGCCCGCCGAGGTGCGCGTCACCGGCGTCCCGACCGCGTTCACCGGCAAGGTGCGCCTGCTGGGCGCCGTGATCGACCCGCAGACCCGCCTCGGCGAGGTACGCGTCGCGCTGCCGCACGATCCCAACCTGCGGCCGGGCGCGTTCGCGCGCGGCGAGGTCAATGTCGGCAGCGACGTGCGGCCGATCGTGGCGCAGACGGCGATGCTTTCCGATGCTTCGGGCACCTATGTCCTGATCGTCGGCCCCGACAACAAGGTCGTGCGGCGCGCGGTGCATTTCGGCGGTGCGCGGCCCGACGGCATCGTCATCGCGGACGGACTGGACGGCAGCGAACGCGTGGTCAGCACGGCCGGCGCCTTCCTGCGCGAGGGCGAAGTAGTGCGGGTCGCGGACGCCAAGGCAGTACCGTGAAAAACATCTCGGCATGGGCGATAAAGCACCCGATCTTTCCGCTGGTGCTGTTCATGGTGCTGACCTTCGTCGGCATCACGGCGTTCATCCGCCTGCCGATCAACCTGAACCCCGACATCTCGTTTCCGATGGTGCAGGTCACGGTCTCGCAGCCGGGCGCGGCGCCGACCGAGATGGAAACGCAGATCATGCAGAAGGTCGAGGGCAGCGTCGCCGGTGTCGGCAACGTGCACCGGATCACGTCGAAGGCCATCGAGGGCGTGGCGTTCATCTGGATCGAATTCGACATCGGCACGCCGATCGACCGGGCGGTCAGCGACGTGCGCGACGCTGTCGCCCGCGTGCGTGTCGACCTGCCGGAGGGCATCCAGGAGCCGACCGTCAACCGGATCAACACGGAGGGCGGCGCGATCGCCTATTACGCCGTCAGCACGACCTCGCTGACGGAGGAGCAGCTCAGCTGGTTCGTCGACAACGCGGTCACCAAGCGGCTGCTCGCGTTATCCGGCGTCGCCCAGGTCAACCGCGGCGGCGGCGTCAGCCGCGAGATCCGCGTCGAACTGGATCCGGCGCGCATGCAGGCGCTCGGCATCACGGCCGTGCAGGTCAACCAGCAGGTGCGGACGCTCAACCTCGACGCACCCGGTGGCCGCGCGCAGGTGGCCGGGGGCGAGCAGTCGATCAGAGTGCTCGGCGGGGCGCGCTCCGCCGCGGCGCTCGGCGCGACCCAGATCCAGGTGGCCGGCGGCCGCGTCGCGCGGCTCGACGACATTGCCGAGGTGCATGACGGCGTGGCGGAAGTGCGCTCGCTGTCGCGCCTGAATGGCCGGGCCGCGACGACCTTCGGTGTCTACCAGGCGCGTGGCGCGTCCGACGTCGCGACGCTGGCGCGCGTCGAGAAGGAGATCACGAAGCTGCTCGCCGCGAACCCGGGCGTCGCGATCAAGCGCGTGTTCACGACGGTCGAGTTCACGAACCAGAGCTACCACTCGGCGATCGAGGCGCTGGTCGAAGGCTCGATCCTCGCCGTGCTGGTTGTTTTCCTGTTCCTGCGCGACTGGCGCGCGACCGCGATCTCGGCGCTCGCGATCCCGCTGTCGGCCATCCCGACCTTCGCGTTCATGTCGGCGATGGATTTCACGCTGAACCAGATCAGCCTGCTGGCGCTGTCGCTGGTCGCGGGCGTGCTGGTCGACGATGCGATCGTGGAAATCGAGAACATCATGCGCCATATGCGCATGGGCAAGACCGCCTACCAGGCGGCGCTCGACGCCGCCGACGAGATCGGGCTCGCGGTCGTCGCGACCTCGGCGACGATCATTGCCGTGTTCATGCCGGTCAGCTTCATGGGTGGCATCAGCGGCCAGTACTTCAAGCAGTTCGGGCTCGTGGTTGCGGCAGCGGTGTTCTTCTCGCTCCTGGTCGCGCGCCTGATTACACCGGTGGTCGCCGCCTTCACGCTGCGCGCGGAAGGGTTCCGGCCGCACCTCGACGGCCGCGTCATGCGCTGGTACCTGAGCACGCTCAAGCTCTGCGTCCACTACCGCTGGCGCACGCTGCTCGGCGGCCTCGCGGTCTTCATCCTTTCGATCGGCGGCCTGGTGCTGATTCCGAAGACGGCCGTTCCCAACCAGGATTCCGGCAGCAGCCAGATCCAGATCGAGCTGCCGCCGGGCGTGCGCCTCGCGCAGACCTCGCGCGTCTCGGCGCAGGCCACCGAGATCCTGCGCCGGCACAAGGAAGTGAGCGACGTAGTGGAGTCGATCGGCAGCGACGACGACGGTCAGGTCCGCAACGCGTTTCTTTACGTGTCGCTCGTGCCGCGCAAGCAGCGCGCGCTCAGCCAGCGGCAGTTCGAGGATCTGGTCACGCCCGAGCTGCGGGCGATTCCCGACGCGCACGTGCAGTTCCAGGGCGGCTTCGGAGGCCGCGACGTGACGCTGTTCATCGTCGGCGACGACCCGGTGCTGACCGACGCCACGGCCCGCAAGGTCGTCGCCGAGCTGCGGGGCCTCAAGGAGCTGCGCGATCCGCGCATCGATGGCGACCTGCCGCGGCCCGAAATGATCATCCGGCCACGCCTCGACCTGGCGGCCGAGCTCGGCGTCACGGTGCAGGCGATCAGCCAGACGATGCGGATCGCGACGCTCGGCGACCTGCCGCAGAACGGCGCCAAGTTCTCGCTTTCCGACCGTCAGGTGCCGATCCGCGTCAGCCTCAAGGAGTCGGCGCGCCAGGACCTTGCCACCATCGAGAACCTGCCGGTGCCGACGGCGAGTGGCGGCACCGTGCCGCTCAAGGCCGTCGCCGAGATCTCCTTCGGCCAGGGCCCGGCGACCGTGCGCCGCTACAACCAGAGCCGGCGCTTCTTCATCGGTGCCGACCTCGCGCCCGGCTACGAGCTGAGCGACGCGCAGAAGAAGATCGAGGCGCTGCCGGCCATGAAGAACATGCCGCAGGGCGTGCACAACGAGCCGGTCGGCAACTTTGAGTTCATGCAGGAGCTGATGACCAACTTCGCGCTCGCGATCGCTGCCGGCGTGCTGATGGTGTTCGCGGTGCTGGTGCTGCTGTTCGCACGCGTATTCCAGCCGCTGACGATCCTGTCGGCGCTGCCGCTGTCGCTCGGCGGCGTGATCCTGGCGCTCATCATCCGCCAGATGGCGTTTTCGCTGCCGGTGTTCATCGGCGTGCTGATGCTGATGGGCATCGTCGCCAAGAACTCCATCCTGCTGGTCGATTTCGCGATCGAGGAAATGCGAGCCGGCAAGGATCGCCTGACGGCGCTGGTCGAGGCGGGCCACAAGCGTGCCCAGCCGATCGTCATGACCAGCGTCGCGATGATCGCCGGCATGCTGCCGGTCGCGATCGGAATCGGTGACAGCTCCGAATTCCGCGCGCCGATGGCGGTCTCGGTGATCGGCGGCATCACCACGTCGACCTTCCTGACGCTGGTGATCGTGCCGGCGATGTTCACGGTGGTGGACGACATCGAGCGCTGGATGTCGCCGAAGTTCGGGCGGCTGCTGGCCCGCGAGCGCACTCCACCTGGCGGGGCACTGAAGCCCGCGCCGGAACCCGCCCGGCAGGCCTGAGGCCGGGCGGCTTCCGACCGCCAGTTCGATCCGCGCGCATTGATCCTAGTATCAATGCTGCTATGCATCATCGATGATGCATAGCAGCATTGACCGTGCGTACCGGCGTCTTCATAGTGCAGCGTCACTTGTCGACGACGCCCGCTGCGCGGGTGCGAGGATCGGGGATGAACGAGCCCGCGGCGGAGGCAGCGACCGGCGGGCCGTCCAGAACGGCGGCGCAGCAGCACGGGGGCCACGACCCGGCCGGCCTCTACCACCCGTCCTTTGAGCGCGACAGCTGTGGCTTCGGCCTGCTCGCGAACCTCGACGATCAGCCGAGCCACTGGCTGGTGCGAACCGCGATCGCCTCCCTGAACCGGCTGACGCACCGTGGCGCCGTGGCCGCCGACGGCAAGACCGGCGACGGCTGCGGCCTGGCGCTGAAGAAGCCGGAGCGCTTCCTGCGCGCGGTGGCCGCCGAGGCCGGCATCGAGCTCGGACTGCGCTTCGCGACCGGCCTCGCGTTTCTGTCGCGCTACGAGGATGCGGCGCTGCGCGCCCGCCACGCACTCGAGGCGCAGCTGAGGCGCGAGCGTCTGGTGGTCGCCGGCTGGCGCGCCGTGCCGACCAACCCGGACGCCTGCGGCGCCGAAGCACTGCGCACGATGCCTCGGATCGAGCAGGTGTTCGTCAGCTGCCAGGACGACATCGACGAGGCCAGCTTCAACCGGCGGCTGTTCCTGGCGCGGCGGCGCACCGAGAAGGCGCTCGAGCACAAGGATCCGGCGTTCTACATGCCGTCGCTGTCGGCGAGCACGCTCGTCTACAAGGGCATGGTGATGCCGGAGCACCTGACCGAGTTCTACCCGGACCTCGGCGACGAGCGCATGGAGAGCTCGGTGGCGGTGTTCCACCAGCGTTTCTCGACCAACACGCTGCCGCAATGGCGGCTCGCGCACCCGTACCGCTTCCTGGCGCACAACGGCGAGATCAACACGGTCTCGGGCAACCGCAACTGGGCGGTGGCGCGGGGCTCGGTATTCCGCTCGCCGCTGCTGCCGGACCTCGGCGACATCCAGCCGCTCGTGTCGCTGACCGGTTCCGACTCGCAGACGCTCGACAACATGCTCGAGATGCTGCTGATGGGCGGCCTCGACGTGCTGCACGCGATGCGGCTGCTGATCCCGCCGGCGTGGCAGACCGTCGACACGATCGACCCGGACCTGCGCGCGTTCTACGAGTTCTACGCACCGCACATGGAGCCGTGGGACGGGCCGGCCGGCATCGTGCTGACGGACGGCCGCTACGCCTGCTGCACGCTCGACCGCAACGGCCTCCGGCCGGCGCGCTGGGTCATCACGCGCAACCGCCACCTGACGATCGCCTCGGAGATCGGCGTCTGGGACTACCGCGCGGAAGACGTCGTCCGGAAAGGCAAGCTCGGGCCGGGCGAGATGCTGGCGCTCGACCTGCAGACCGCGGAGCTGCTCGATTCGCGACGCATCGACGAGATCCTGAAGGCGCGCCATCCGTACAAGGCGTGGCTGAAGAAGGGCGTGCGCTACCTCGAGAGCGACCTCATCGATGCCCGGCTCGCGGCCGAGCCGATGGATCGCGACACGATCGACCTGTACCAGAAGATGTTCAACGTCTCGGTCGAAGAGCGCGACGAGATCATCCGCGTGCTCGCCGAGGACGAGAGCGAGGCGGTCGGCTCGATGGGCGACGACACGCCGCTGCCGGTGCTGTCGCAGCAGATCCGCTCCGTCTACGACTACTTCCGCCAGCAGTTCGCGCAGGTCACCAACCCGCCGATCGATCCGCTGCGCGAGTCGATCGTGATGAGCCTGCAGACCCAGATCGGCCCGGAGTGCAACGTCTTTGCGCCGGCGCCCGAGCACGCCCGCCAGATAGTCCTGAACTCGCCGATCCTGTCGCAGCGCAAGCTGCGCCAGATCCTCGGCTTCAAGGATTTCGAGCTGAAGCACGAGTTCATCGACCTGCAGCAGCCCGAAGAGGAGAGCCTGCGCGACGCGATCCTCCGCATCTGCGATCAGGCGGAGGCCGCGGTGCGCGCCGGCCGTCTCGTACTGCTGCTGTCCGACCGCTACCTGGTGCGCGGCAAGGTGCCGATCCACGCGCTGCTCGCGACCGGCGCCATCCATCACCGGCTGGTACAGACCGGGCTGCGCTGCAAGTGCAACCTGCTGATCGAGACCGGCACGGCGCGCGATCCGCACCACTTCGCCTGCCTGATCGGCTACGGCGCGACCGCCGTCTATCCGTACATGGCGTTCCAGACGCTGTTCGACATGATGCGCAAGGGCGCCGTCAACATGAGCGCCGAGACGCGCGCCGAGCTCGGCCGCAGCTACCGGCGCGGCATCCGCAAGGGCCTGTTCAAGATCATGTCGAAGATGGGGATCTCGACGATAGCGAGCTACCGCGGCTCGCAGCTGTTCGAGATCGTCGGCCTGCACGACGATGTCGTCGGACTGTGCTTCGCCGGCACCGTCAGCCGCATCCAGGGCGCCGACCTCGCCGACCTCGAGGCCGACCAGCGGGCGCTGGCCGCATCGGCCTGGGATCCTCTCGCGCCCGTCCTGCAGGGCGGCCTGCTGAAGTATGTGCACGGCGGCGAGTACCACATGTACAACCCGGACGTCGTCGCGACACTGCAAGCGGCGGTCGTGAGCGGCGACTACGAGCAATACAAGCTGTACGCGAGCCTGGTCAACGAACGCCCCGTCTCGTGCCTGCGCGACCTGTTCGCACTCAGCCCGCGCGCGGCGCCGGTGCCGCTCGACGAGGTCGAGCCGGCGGCCGAGATCCTGAAACGCTTCGATTCCGCCGGCATGTCGCTCGGCGCGCTGTCGCCGGAGGCGCACGAGGCACTGGCGATCGCGATGAACCGGCTCGGCGCCCGCTCCAACTCCGGCGAGGGCGGCGAGGATCCGGCGCGCTATCGCAGCGAGCGGAACTCGAAGATCAAGCAGGTCGCCAGCGGCCGCTTCGGGGTCACGCCCGAGTACCTGATCAGCGCCGACGTGCTGCAGATCAAGATCGCGCAGGGCGCGAAGCCGGGCGAGGGCGGACAGCTGCCCGGCCACAAGGTCAACGACATGATTGCGCGGCTGCGCTTCGCGCGCGCCGGCGTCGGCCTGATCTCGCCGCCGCCGCACCACGACATCTACTCGATCGAGGACCTGGCGCAGCTGATCTTCGACCTGAAGCAGGTCAATCCCGCCGCGCTCGTGTCGGTCAAGCTGGTGGCGGAGCCCGGCGTCGGCACGATTGCCGCCGGTGTCGCAAAGGCCTACGCCGACCTGATCACGATCTCCGGCTACGACGGCGGCACCGGCGCGAGCCCGCTGTCGTCGATCAAGTACGCAGGCACGCCGTGGGAGCTCGGCCTCGCCGAGACCCACCAGACGCTGCGTATCAACGACATGCGCCAGCGCGTGCGGCTGCAGGCCGACGGCGGCCTGAAGACCGGGCTCGACGTAGTCAAAGCGGCGATCATCGGCGCCGAGAGCTTCGGCTTCGGCACGGCGCCGATCGTCGCGCTCGGCTGCAAGTACCTGCGGATCTGCCACCTCAACAACTGCGCGACCGGGGTCGCGACGCAGCACGAGGTGCTACGCAAGCGCTTCTTCCTGGGCCTGCCGGAAATGGTTATCCACTACTTCAGCTTCGTCGCGCAAGAGTGCCGCGAGATCATGGCAGCGCTCGGCGTGCGCAGCTTCGCGGAGCTGATCGGCCGCACGGAGTACCTGAGGATTCTGCCGGGCGAGACCCCGAAGCAGCGCAAGCTCGACCTGACGCCTATCCTGTCGACGGCGGGACTTGCGAGCGACCGGCCGCAATACTGTACCGGCGAGCGCAACGAGCCGTTCGACCGCGGCGAGCTCGCCGAGCGCATGGTGCAGGACATGCTGCCGGCGATCGAGGGCCGCACCGGGGGCCTGTTCGCGTACCAGGTTTCGAACCGGCACCGCGCGCTCGGTGCGCGCATCTCGGGCGAGATCGCGCGTCGCCACGGCAACACCGGAATGAGCGGCGCGCCGCTGACGGTCCGGCTTACGGGCTCCGTGGGCCAGAGCTTCGGAGTCTGGAATGCCGGCGGTCTGCACCTGCACCTGGAGGGCGACGCGAACGACTACGTCGGCAAGGGCATGGCCGGCGGGCGCATCGTGCTCTGCCCACCCGCCGGCTCGACGTTCGCCGCCGAGGTGACTCCGATCATGGGCAACACCTGCCTGTACGGCGCCACGGGCGGCGAGCTGTACGCGGCCGGCGTCGCGGGCGAGCGCTTTGCCGTTCGCAACTCCGGCGCCCTCGCCGTGATCGAGGGTGCCGGCGATCACTGCTGCGAATACACGACCGGTGGCGTCGTCTGCGTGCTGGGCCGCACCGGGCTCAACTTCGGTGCCGGCTTTACCGGCGGCTTCGCCTACGTGCTCGACCTCGACCGCGACTTCGTCGATCGCTACAACCACGAGCTGGTCGACATCCACCGCATCTCGATGGAGGGCATGGAGCAGAACCTGCACCACCTGCGCGGGCTGATCGAGACACACGTCGCGGAGACCGGCAGCCGCTGGGGCGGCGAGATCCTCAACGACTTCCGCGCATTCATCGGCAAGTTCTGGCTGGTCAAGCCGAAGGCGGCGGCGATCGACACTCTGATCGAGAACCTGCGCAGGGCCGCCTGATGGCCGACCGCAACCTGCAGTTCCTCGACGTCCCGCGCGCCGAGCCCGCCAAGCTGCCGCTCGAGACCCGGCTGCGCGAGTTCCGCGAGATCTACGCGCCCTACGAGGCAAAGGCTGCCGCCCAGCAGGCCGGCCGCTGCATCGCCTGCGGGAACCCGTTCTGCGAATGGAAATGCCCGGTCCACAACTACATCCCCTCGTGGCTGCGGCTCATCGAGCAGGGCAAGCTGTTCGAGGCTGCCGAGCTGTCGCACCAGACGAACTCGCTGCCGGAGGTGTGCGGCCGGGTCTGCCCGCAGGACCGACTCTGCGAGGGCGCCTGCACGCTCAACGACGGGCTCGGCGCAGTCACGATCGGTTCGATCGAGAAGTACATCACCGACGAGGCGCTGAAGGCGGGCTGGAAGCCCGACCTGTCGCACGTGCGGCCGACCGGGCGACGCGTCGCGATCGTCGGCGCTGGCCCGGCGGGACTCGGCTGTGCCGACGTCCTGGTGCGGCACGGCGTGCAGCCGGTCGTGTTCGACCGCTACCCGCGGATCGGCGGGCTGCTGACCTTCGGCATACCGCCGTTCAAGCTCGACAAGGACGTCGTCGAGAAGCGGCGCGAGCTGATGGAGGGGATGGGCGTCGAGTTCCGGCTCGGCGTCGAGGTCGGCCGGGACGTCGCGATCGAAGCGCTGCTTGCGGAATACGACGCGCTGTTCCTCGGCATGGGTGCCTACGGCAGCGTCAGGGGCAACTTCCCCGGCGAGAACCTGCCCGGAGTCTTCGAGGCGCTGCCCTACCTCGTCGCGAGCATCAACCGCGAGCTCGGCCTCGGCACGGCGGACTTCGTCGACCTGGCCGGCCAGCGCGTGGTCGTGCTGGGCGGAGGCGACACCGCGATGGACTGCAACCGCACCGCGATCCGCCAGGGCGCGGCGAGCGTGACCTGCACCTACCGCCGCGACGGCGAGAACATGCCGGGCTCGCGCCGCGACTACAAGAACAGCCGCGAGGAGGGCGTGCGGTTCCTCTTCAACCGCCAGCCGGTCGAGATCGTGGGCTCGGGCCGGGTCGAGGGCGTGCGGGTGGTCGAGACGCGGCTCGGCGCCGCCGGGCCGCGGGGACGGCGGCTGGCCGAGCCGATCGCCGGCAGCGAGCACCTCGTCGAGGCCGACGCGGTGCTGGTCGCCTTCGGCTTCGTGCCGAGCCCGCCGCCGTGGCTGGGCGCGCTTGGCATCGAGTGCCACCCGGACGGCCGGCTGCGCATCTCGGCCGATCGCCGGCGACCATTCGCGACCACGCACCCGAAGGTGTTCGCCGGCGGCGACATGGTCCGCGGCAGCGACCTGGTCGTGACCGCGGTGTTCGAGGGCCGCGAGGCCGCGCGCGGCATTCTCCATGACCTCGGCGTCGCCCGCGCGGCGGCGGCCTGACGCGGCGGTCGAGCGGTGCGGTTGCGCTAGACTTCGGGGCCCAGCCGCAAGGCGCGCCCTGACGGCGGCGCAGCATGAGCACGGTCAACCACCGCATCCTTCTCGTCTCCCGCCCGCAGGCCGAGGCGACGCTAGACAACTTCCGCCTCGAGGCGGCGCCGCTGCCCGATGTCGGCCCGGGCGAGGTGCTGGTGCGCCACCACTACCTGTCGCTCGATCCGTACATGCGCGGGCGCATGAGCGAGGCCAAGTCGTACGCCGCACCGCAGGCGCTCGGCGCGACGATGCTGGGCGGCACGGCGGGCGAGGTCGTCGCGAGCCGCAACCCGGCTTTCGCGGTCGGCGACACGGTCGTCGGCAACGGCGGCTGGCAGGAGTACGCGCTGGTCGCCGGCGCTGCGCTCCCCGGGCTGCAGAAAATCGACACCCGCAACGTTCCCTTGTCCGCGTACCTCGGACCGGTCGGCATGCCCGGCATCACCGCCTGGTTCGGACTGTCCAAGATCCTGGAGCCCAAGCCCGGCGAGACGGTCGTCGTCAGCGCCGCCTCGGGCGCGGTCGGCAGCGTGGTCGGCCAGCTGGCGCGGCTGCGCGGCTGTCGCGCCGTCGGGGTCGCCGGCGGCAAGGAGAAGTGCGACTACGTCGTCCACGAGCTCGGCTTCGACGCCTGCATCGACTACAAGGCCGCCCCGGACGCAGCCGCGCTCGACGAGCGCCTCGCGGCCGCGGCGCCGAAGGGCATCGACGCCTGCTTCGAGAACGTCGGCGGCCGGATATTCGACGCGGTGCTCGGCCGCATGAACGCGTTCGGCCGCGTCGCGCTCTGCGGCATGATCGCAGGCTACGACGGCGAGCCCGTGCCGATCCGGAACCCGAGCGTGATCCTGCGCTCGCGCCTGAAAGTGCAGGGCTTCATCGTGTTCGAGAGCCCGTCGTCGGTGCCGTGGGCGATGGCCGAACTCGGCGCGCTGGTCGCGAGCGGTCGGCTCCGCTACCGCGAATCGATCGCGCAGGGCCTCGCGGCGGCGCCGGCCGCGTTTCTCGGGCTGCTGAAAGGCCGCAACCTCGGCAAGCAACTCGTCAAGCTCACCTAGCCTCGGCCTGGCTTGCGTTTCGCCGGCCCGGTGCGCGACGCGGCGCGGCGGTCGCTGGCCAGAGGCGGTGCGGCGACGCTATCCTTGCGACCCGACAGGACTGCCGGTGCGCGTGCCGGCCCCCGAAATTGGAGGCTCCAGATGACCGCTCGCACGACCCTGTGGCTCGCGGCCGCGCTGTTGGTCCTGGTCACGGCACTCCCGGTCCACGCCGAGCCCGAATCGGCCGTCGCGCCCGCGACGACTGCGCAGTTCGACGCCGACCGGGCCACCGGGGCCTACCTCGCGACGCTGTCGGCCGCGGCGCGGGCGCGATCGGATGCCTACTTCGAGGGTGGCTACTGGCTGACCCTCTGGGACACGGTGGTGGCGCTCGCGGTCGCCTGGCTGCTGCTCGGTACGCGGCTCTCGGCCCGGATGCGGGATCTGGCCGAGCGCATGACCCGCTTCACATGGCTGCGTAGCACGATCTACGCGGCGGAGTACGTCGTGCTCACCGGCCTGATCACGCTGCCGTGGGTCGCCTATGAGGGCTACTTCCGCGAGCATCAGTACGGCATGTCCAACCAGGATATCGCCGGCTGGCTCGGCGACCAGGGCAAGGAGCTGCTGCTCGGGCTGATATTCGGCTGTCTCGCTGCGGTCGCGATCTACGCCGTCATCCGCCGGGCGCGGAGGACGTGGTGGCTGTGGGGCGCGGTCGTGGCGTTCGCGCTGGTGCTGCTGCAGGTCGTCATCGCCCCGACCTATCTGGAGCCCGTCTTCAACAAGTTCTACCCGCTCGCCGACAGCCCGCTCAAGCAGCAGATCCTGTCGCTGGCCCGCGCCAACGACATCCCGGTCACGCAGGTGTACGAGTTCGACGCCTCGAAGCAGACGACCAAGATGAGCGCGCACGTCAGCGGCCTGCTCGGCACCGCGCAGATCAGTCTCAACGACAACCTGATGAAGCGCGCCTCGCCCGAGGAGGTGAAGGCCGTGCTCGGCCACGAGATGGGCCACTACGTGATGAATCACGTCTACAAGTCCATGGTGTTTTTGAGCCTGATCATCGTCGTCGGCTTCGCGCTGCTGTTCCGGGGGTACGACCGGCTGCAGGTGCGCTACGGCGAGCGCTGGGGAATCAGGGACGCGGCCGACCTCGCCGGCATGCCGCTGCTGGTCGCGCTGTTCGGCCTGTACCTGTTCCTGCTGACGCCGGTGCTGAATACCCTGACGCGGACGATGGAGGCGGAGGCGGACGCCTTCGGGCTCAATGCCGCACGTGAGCCCGACGGTTTCGCGCAGGCGGCCCTGCACTTGTCGGAGTACCGCAAGATGCAGCCGGGTCCGGTCGAGGAATTCCTGTTCTTCGATCATCCGAGCGGCCGCGCGCGCATCCATCGCGCGATGGTCTGGAAGGCCGAGAACGTCGACGCGCCGGACATCGTTGCCTTCGACGCGACCCACACCGGGCCGGGGACACTGCGCTAGCGCGGCCAGGCTGTTTCTGCGCTTGGATTTCTCGAGCCCGCGGCTCGCTTCCGGGCCGCTCGCCGCGCTGATAGTCTGCGCGGGCTCGGCGCCGCGGCCGACGACACACCTCGACCCGGGATGGGGGCCACGATGACGACCAATTCGGAACTGCAGACGCTGCGCGAGGCGGCCGTGCCGCGCGGCGTCTCGAACCTGCTACCGGTGTTCGCCTAGCGCGCCGGCAATGCCGAGCTCTGGGACGTCGAGGGCAAGCGCTACGTCGACTTTGCCGCCGGCATCGCGGTGCTCAACACCGGTCACCTGCACCCGGCGGTCAAGGCCGCGGTCGCGGCCCAGCTCGAGAAGTTCTCGCACACCTGCTTCCAGGTCACTCAGTACGAGAGCTACATCCGCCTCGCGGAGCGCCTGAACCGGCTTGCCCCGGGGCCGACGCCGAAGAAGACGATCTTCCTCTCGACCGGCGCCGAAGCGGTCGAGAACGCGGTCAAGATTGCGCGCGCCCACACCAAACGCGGTGCCGTGATCTCGTTCGCCGGCGGCTTCCACGGCCGCACGATGCTGACGATGGGCCTGACCGGCAAGGTGGCGCCGTACAAGCTCGGTTTCGGAGCGATGCCGGCCGACATCTTCCACGTCCCGTTCCCGGCCGACTATCTGGGAGTGTCGCCAGCCAGCTCGCTGGAGGCGCTCGAGACGTTGTTCCGCGCCGACGTTGAGCCGGCGCGGGTGGCGGCGATCATCATCGAGCCCGTGCAGGGCGAGGGCGGCTTCTACCAGGCGCCGGTCGAGTTTCTGCGCGGGCTCCGCCGTCTCTGCACCGAGCACGGCATAGTCATGATCGTCGACGAGGTGCAGACCGGCTTCGCGCGCACCGGCCGGCTGTTCGCGATCGAGCACGCCGGCATCGAGCCGGACCTGATCACGGTCGCCAAGAGTCTGGCCGGCGGTTTCCCGCTGTCGGGCGTCATCGGCAAGGCCGAGATCATGGACGCGCCCGCGCCGGGCGGCCTCGGCGGCACGTTCGCCGGGTCGCCGATCAGCTGCGCCGCGGCGCTCGCGGTGCTCGACGTGATCGAGCGCGAGAACCTGTGCGCCCGCGCGAACGCAATCGGGGCGCTGCTCAAGCAGCGGCTGAACGGGCTGCGTGGCCGTCACGGCCTTGGCTGCATCGGCGATGTGCGCGGGCTCGGTGCCATGGTCGCGCTCGAGCTCGTCAAGAACGGCGACGCGCGCCAGCCGGACCCGGACCTGTGCAAGGCCCTGGTGCAGCGCGCGGCCGCGGACGGGCTGCTGATCCTGTCGTGCGGCACGCGTCTCAACGTGATCCGCTTCCTCGTGCCGTTGACAGCGAGCGACGCGCTGATCGGCGAGGGCCTCGACATTCTCGAGCGCTCGCTGCTCGAGGTCGCGGGCACCGCGAAGGCCGCAAAGCGCGCCTGAGCGGCGGCGGGTCGCGGCCGCGGCCCTCGCTTCAGTCGCGGGCCACCGGGCCGCACCAGCCCGGAAGGTAATCGGCGTCCTCGCTCCTCGCGAGCCTGAGCGCCGTGTCGAGCGCCGCGGTGAAGCTGTTCTCGATGCGGCCGCGCTTGATGCGCCGGCGCAGGAAGTCCGCCCACAGGAATTCGCTGAACGGCGTCGTATCCTTGGAGAAGCCGCCGGCGTGGCGCAACTCGCCGGCGAGGCTGCGGAACGGGTCGTCGACCAGGCCCGCGATGCTGCGCGGCAGGTCGCCGTACTCGCGCCGGCGGCCGCGGGCGTCGTACGGGTGCGTCCAGCCGCGGTTGTCGAGATAGGTCCAGAACGCACCCTTGTCGAGCTTGGTGAGGTCGGCGACGACGGTGATCGGGATCTCCGTGACGCCCTCCTCGTGCAGTGCCAGAGCCAGGTGGTGGTGATCGATAACGTAGTAGCGGAGTTTCGGACCCGCGATGACCGGAATCAGGTGGCTGCCGAGAAATTTCGCCTTGTGGCGGGCCTGCCGCCAATGGCGGCGTTTTTCGCGCACCTCGCGCATGCCGACCGTGATCTGGGTCGGATGCAGGTCGGCGATCGGGATCGTGCGCAGTAACGGTTCTCGAACGGACCTCATGACGACCTCCCGGAACGGGCCCGGCCTGGGCCTGCGCCGCGTATTCTGGCGGTCGGGGACCGCTTCGCGCCAGCCGTGGGTGCAACCGGCCTCGGCGCCTGGCATCGCGGAACACCGGTGCCCGGTCGGCAGCACCCGGGCGACATGACCAGGGTGCCGGCCGAGAAGAACGGGATCATCGGCAGGCCCTTCGCACGCGGGCGCGGCTGATGGGTTCCTCGCACCCGGTGCCGCGAGCGGGCGGGTATCCTCGGGAGCGTACCGCGGCCGCGAACCGTGCCGCGGACCTGAGGTCACAGCCCATGCGACTGCGTTCCGCCGTGGCGGTCATCGCCGTGATGCTGGTCGGTGCCGCGCTCGTGGCCTGCACGATCTACCACCGCGAGCCGCTCGAGGACGCAAGCGTCGCGACGGCGCTCGCGGTACCGGACGGCGCCGCGCTCACGCGCGACGCCGCGCGGCTGCAGCATCCGCAGCTCCAGCCGGTGGCGATCGACCTGGCGCAGCCACTGTCGGTCGACGCGGTCGGCATCGTCAGCGTGCTCGCCAACCCCGACCTGCGTGCGCTGCGCCTGCAGCAGCAGGTCGCGGCGGCGCAGGTATTCGCGGCCGGGCTGTTGCCAGATCCGCAGTTCAGCATCGGGCGCGACCGGGTGCTGAGCGCGCCCGACGCGACCTATTCGGGCGGATTCACGGCTGCCCTCACATTCGACGTCCTCGGCCCGCTGGCGACGCGCAGCGTCGAGCTGCACGCGGCGCGGGCGGGCGAGGAGAGCCTGCGGCTCGACGTCGCCTGGGCCGAGTGGGCGACGGCCGGCCAGGCGCGGCTGCTGGCGGTGCGGCTGCATTACCAGGTGCGGGCCGCGGCGCTTGCGCGCGAGGCGGCGGACACCACCGAGACGGCACTGGCGCGCGCGCTGCGGGCCGCCGGGCGGCATGACCTGAGGGCCGACGAGCTCGAGGCACGGCGCGTTGCTGCCGCGGACGCGCGCGCCCGCGCGCTGGCGGCCGATCGCGATGCCGGTACGACGCGTCTCGAGCTGCACCGGACGCTCGGCTTTCCGCCGGCCGCTCGGCTCGCGTTCGCGCCGCCGCCCGCGCTCGGCGACTGGCGCGCCCCGGACGCAGAGGGCCTGTTCGCGGCCGCACGCCGCGAGCGGCTCGACCTGCGGGCACTGGCCGCGGGTTTCGATCGCCAGCAGGCGGTGCTGGAGCGCGCCGTGCTCGGCCAGTATCCGCGGCTGGTGCTGACGTTGAACCGTGCTCGCGACACCAGCCGCGTCAACACCTTCGGACCCGCCGTCGGCCTCGACCTGCCGCTGTGGAACCGGAATCGCGGCGCGATTCGGGTCGCGGCCGCCGACCGCCGCCGGCTGCGGGCAGAGTATGCGGCGCGGCTGCACCAGACCCGCGCCGACATCGCCGCGCTGGTCGCGGCGCTCGAGCGTGACGAGCGCAGTCGCGGGGCGCTTGCCGCCCAGGCGCCCGACCTGGAGCGGATCGCAGCCGCTTACGCCGGGGCCGCGGCGCGCGGCGACGTCACGGCGCCGGTCGCGGAAGCGGCGCGCCTCGCCGCCACCGATCGAACGCTCGCGCTGCTCGCCGCCGAGCAGGCCTGCGCCGAGGAGCGGATCGGACTGGTTCTCGCGGTCGGGCGACCGCTCACTGATTCGGAGCTGCCGCCATGACTCTGAAACCTGCTATCGGCCTGCTGCTGGCCGCCGTGACGCTCGCCGGCTGCAAGGGCGCGCCCGAGGAAGCCGCCGCGCCAACCGCGGAGGTCGTGACCGTCGCCGCGGCCGTGCGTCCGCTCGAGGAGACCGTGGCCGGCTATGGACAGGTGGAGTTCGCGGCGCCGCACGCGCTGACGCTGGTCGTCGAGGTCGAGTCCCAGGTTGTCGCCGTACCCTCGGCCGCCGGCGCCCGGGTGCGGTCCGGCGATGGCCTGGTGCGCCTGCGGCCGAGCGCCCAAACGCGGCTCGACGTCAATCGAGCGGTGCGCGAGGCCGAGCTTGCCGCCCGCGACGCGGCGCGAATGACGCGGCTGAGCGAGGAGGGGCTCGCGACCAACGCCGAGGCCGCCGCGGCCAGGACGCAGGCCGAAACGCTCGCGAGCCTGCGCGACAGCCTCAGCGCGCGCTCCGGCGGCGGCGGCGAGTATGTGCTGCATGCGCCGCGCGACGGCATCGTCGATGCACTGGCCGTCCAGCCCGGCGATTTGCTCGCTGCCGGCGCCACTGTTGCACGGATCGGTGATCCGGCGTGGCTGCAGGCGCGGATCGGCCTCGAAGCTGCCGATGCCGCCCGCGTCGCTACCGGCGCCGCCGCCCGCATCGAGGCGCTCGGCGGCGGTCAGGCGCCATTGCAAGGCCACGTGACATCGGTCGAACGGCGCCTGGACAAGGATGCGCACCTCGCGGCCGCGCTGGTCGCCCTGCCGGCTGCTGCCGGCGTGCTGGCCGGCGTTCCGGTCGCGGGCCGGATCACGGTCGCCACCCACACGGCGGTAGCCGTACCGCGCGAGGCACTCGTGCACGAGGGCGACCAGACGGTCGTCTACGTCGCAGCGGACGGCCGTGCACACCGGCGCGCCGTCGAAGCCGGCATCGAGGACGGCGGTTTCGTCGAGGTACGCGCCGGCCTCAAGTCCGGCGAGACGGTCGTGACAACCGGCAATCACGAGCTGACCGACGGCATGGCGGTCAGGACCGCCGCGCCGCCGGCCGCGAAGGCCACCCCGTGACCGGCTGGCTCGACGCCCACCGCCGCTCGGTGTTGTTCCTGGTTGCAGTCGCCGCGACCTGCGGCATGGTGGCCGCCTACGTGCTGCCGGTCAGCCTGTTCCCGAGAATTGATTTTCCGCGGATCGTCGTCTCGGTGGACGCCGGCGAACGCGCCGCCGACCGGATGGTGGTCGAGATCACGCGGCCGCTCGAGCAGGCGCTGCGCGGCGTGCCCGACGTGCAGAAGATCCGCTCGACGACCTCGCGTGGTGCGGCGGAGCTGTCGGTCGGGTTCGCGTGGGGCGCGGACATGGTGGCGGCGCAGCTGCAGGTCGAGTCGGCCGTCAACCGCGCGCTCGTGGGGCTCCCGGCCGGGACGCGCTTCGACGTACGGCGCATGGATCCGACCGTGTTCCCGGTGATCGGGCTGTCGCTGACCTCGGAGCAGCGCAGCCTCGTGGAGCTGCGGGACCTTGCCTACTACCGACTGCGGCCGCTGCTCGCGGCGGTGCCGGACGTCGCACAGGTCGAGGTGCTCGGCGGCGAACAGGCCGAGATCCACGTCCAGATCGATCCGGCGCGCCTCGCCGCCGCGGGCATCGCGGTCGGCGACGTCATGCAGGCGCTCGCCGCCAACAACGTGGTCGCTGCGGCCGGCCGCGTCGAGGACCGCGGCACGCTGTTCCTGGCGATCACCGAGGGTCGCTTGCGCGACAAGGCGGACATCCTCGCGCTGCCGCTCAAGGCCGCGGCCGGCGGGATCGTCCGGCTGGGCGCAGTCGCGGACGTGGCGGACGGTCCCGCGCCGCTGCATACCCGGGTCACCGCAGACGGCCGCGACGCGGTGCTGATCAACATCCGCCAGTCCCGCGGCGCGAACGCGCCGGCGCTCGCCGGCAGCGTCCGCGCGCTGATCATGGCGCACCGCGGCCAGCTGCCCGCAGACGTGCACGTCGCGACCTTCTACGACCAGTCGGAGCTGGTCACCGCGGCTGCCGGCAGCGTCCGCGACTCGATCCTGGCGGGTGCGCTGCTCGCCGGCGTCGTGCTGTTCCTGTTCCTGCGCGACCTGCGCCTGACGCTGATCATCGCAATCGCGCTGCCGGCAGTACTCGCCATCACGGCGCTGCTCCTGCTGCTGTTCGGGATGAGCTTCAACATCATGACGCTCGGCGGCATGGCGGCCGCGGTCGGGCTGATCGTCGACGATACGGTCGTCATCGTCGAGCACATGGTGCGGCGGCTCGACGAGGGCGCCGCGCCGGACGGCGCATCGTTGCTGCCCGCGGCCAGTGAGATGCTGAAGCCGCTGGTTGGCTCCTCGCTCGCAACCATCGTGATCTTCGTGCCGCTCGCCTTCCTGTCGGGCGTCACCGGCGGGTTCTTCAAGGCGCTGGCGCTGACGATGGCGTCGGCGCTGAGCGTCTCGTTCCTGGTGGCGTGGTTCGCGGTGCCGCTGCTCGCGAACTCGTTGATCAACCGCCGCGGCGGCTCAGGCGCGGCGCACGCACCCGGCTGGTTCAGGTGGCTGCAGGACCGCTACGAACTGCTTGCGACGGCCGCCATCGCCCGCCCGTGGCGCGTACTCGCCGTCGTGCTCGCGCTCTGCGCGCTCGGCGCGGTCGCCTACCTGCGCCTGCCGTCCGGGTTCATGCCGCGGATGGACGAGGGCGGCTTCATACTCGACTACCGCGCGCTGCCCGGGACGTCGTTGACCGAGACCGACCGCCTGCTGCGCCAGGTCGAGCAGCGGATCCGGGCGACCCCCGAGGTGGACACGTACTCGCGGCGCACCGGCGTGCAGCTTGGCGGCGGCCTGACGGAGGCCAACGAGGGAGACTTTTTCATCCGCCTCAAGTCCGGCCGCAGCCGCGGCATCGAGCAGGTCATGGCGGGACTTCGCGCCCGCGTCGAGGCCGAAGTGCCGGGCCTGCAGATCGAGACGGCGCAGCTGATGGAGGACCTGATCGGCGATCTGACCGCGGTGCCGCAGCCGGTCGAGGTCAAGCTGTTCGGCGACGATCTGGCGGCGCTGCGCCGGGCCGCACCCGCGGTCGCGGCGCGTATCGGCAAGGTCGCGGGCGTGGTCGAGGTGCAGGATGGGCTCAAGGTCGCCGGCGACGCCGTCGAGGTCAGGCTCGATCGCGCACGCGCGGCGCTCGAGGGGCTCGACGCCGACGCCGTGGCACGCCAGCTGGAGGCGCTCGTCGGCGGTACCGTGGTCGGCCAGATCCAGGCCGGCGAAAAACTGATCGGGCTGCGCGTCTGGACGCGGCTCGAGGCGCGCCGCCGGGTCGAGGCGATCGGGGATCTGCGGCTGCGTGCGGCCGACGGCCGGCTGGTGCCACTGCGCCGGGTCGCCGCGATCACGATTGCGTCCGGACAGCCGCAGGTGCAGCGCGAGGATCTTTCGCAGATGGTTGCGGTCACGGCGCGCCTCGAGGATCGCGACCTGGGGTCGGCGATGGCGGACGTGCGTGGCGCCGTGGCGGCCATGCGGCTGCCGCCGACGATTCGCGTCGAGTACGGCGGCCTCTACGCCGAGCAGCAGAAATCGTTCCGAGGCCTGGTGGCCGTGTTCGCGGCGGCGGTGCTGCTGGTTGCGGCGCTGCTGCTGTTCCTCTACGAGCAAGGGTCGGTGGTGGCGTCGATCCTGGTCACGGTGCTGATGTCCGGCGCGACGGTGTTCGTTGGCCTGCTCATCACCGGCACCGAGCTCAACATCTCGGCGATGATGGGGCTGACGATGACGGTCGGCATCGTCGCCGAGCTCGCGGTGTTCTATTTCGCCGAGGTCGAGACGGCAGCGCCGTCCGCGAGTGCGGCACTGGTCGCGGCTGGACGGCGGCGGCTGCGGCCGATCCTGATGACGACGGTGATCGCGATCCTCGCGCTGCTGCCGCTCGCGCTCGGCATCGGCAGCGGCGCCGAGATGCAGGCGCCGCTCGCGGTTGCGATCATCGCGGGACTGGTCGGCGCGCTGCCGCTCGTGCTGCTCATGATGCCGGCGCTCTACGGAGTCCTCCGGCGCGCCTAGGCGCGGGTGGCTCAGCGCGGCGCGACGACCAGGACCGTGAACGTGTCCGGCAGCGGCACCGGTCGCGGGTGCGGCTGTTCCGTCGTCGCCGGCGGCGCCGGCCCGAAATCGGCCGTGACCAGGTAGATCCGCCGCGATGCGGGGTCGATCGCCATGGTGCGGGCTCCCTTGCGGGTCGGCACGGTGGCGAGGACCTGGTAGCGGTCCGCCGACCGCTGCCGCACGACGGTCAGCGTGCCCTCGCCGTTCGAACTGAACGCGAGGCCGTGCGCCGCATCAAACGCGGCGGCATCCGGGCCCGCGCCGATCGGCACGCGCGCCACCTGATGCCCGTCACGGCCGTCGGTGACGACCATCACCTTGCTGCTGCACACCGAGAACAGCCGGGCGTGCGCGCGATCGATGGCGAGACCGCTTGGACTGTCGCAGCCCGGCAGCGGCCACGTCGCGTCCACCACGAGCTTGACCGAGTCGATGCGCACCAGCTGGCCGGGATTGGTCTCGATGTTGACGTAGACATGGCCACGGCCGTCGTCAACCGAGAATTCCGGCTTGCCGGGCACGGTGATCTTGGCGGCGAGCGAGAGCGTGTCGGCGTCGAACACCGTGACGTCGCTGCTGCGGCCGTTGAACGTGTACAGGTGCCGACCGGTGGGTTCGTAGAGGATCGCGTCGGGGTTGGCGCCGGGTACCGGGACTTCGCGCCGCACCGCGAGCGTGTCGTAGTCGAATTCAGTGATCGAGTTGGCTCTGCCGTTGCTCGTATAGCCGCGCTTCAGATCGGGCGCGAGCGCGACGCCGTGCACGCCCGCCGTGTCAGGGATCCGGCCGAGGAGCCTGCCGGACGCGCTGTCGACGACCTCGACGTGATCGGCGCGTGTGACGAAGAGACGCTGGCGTGCCGCATCCATCGCCAGGTAGTCCCAGCCGCCCGCGCCGCCGAGCTGCCAGCGCTCGGTGACCGCATACCCGGGATTGGTGGCGCCCGGGGCCGCTGCAAGCGGCACGAGACAGGCGGCGGCCACGGTCGCTGCGCGTACGCCGCGAAGCATCGTGGGGCCGGCGGTCCTCAGGTGTGGCATCGGGAGTGCTCCATTGCCAGCCGGGCGCACCGCGCTCGCGCGCAGCGCATCACGGCTCAGGCGCCCGGCTTCGCGGCGGTCCCGCCGAGGGTCGATGCGATCGCATCGACCTTGGCCTTGACGACCTTGGCCTTGTCGAGCGCGGCCTGGACACTGCCGGCGCCGAATGCCGCCTTGGCGTCGTCCCAGCCGGTCTTGGCATCGGCGAGTCCGGACTTGGCGACCGCGAGTCCATCCTTGGTCACGCCGGCCGGCAGCTTTTTCGACTTCGCGACGGCCGCGAGCTTGGCTTCGACGGCGGCGACCGACTGCGGCAGCTCTGCGGCGAGCGTCGTCCACTGTGCGCCTAGTGCCTCGAGCACTTCCTTCTTTTTCGCGGCGGCGGCGTCCGCGAGTCCCTTCGCCTCGGTCAGTAGCGCCGGCGTGCCGGTGATCACGGTCTTGTAGTCCTGCTTGTCGAAAGCCGCCTTCAGTTCCGTCAACCGCTGGTTGACCGACGTCATCTGGTCCGGAATGTACTGCTGTGCGTCGGCGCCCGCCGCAGTGACGGCTGCCTCGACGTCGCCGATCAGTTTCTTTGCCGGCTCCATCTGGTTGACGCATGCCGCAAGCGCAAGGCCCGCCGAGAACGCGACCAGGAACCGGGTGGCCCGGGTGCGCGAGGTTACCGTGAGATTCATCGTTTTGGTCCTCCAGGGGTGCCGTCAGCCTGCGGCCGCGTGCAGCGGCGGGGCCGCGAGATTACGCCAATCGAAAATCCGCGACAACGGCCAGCCGTGCTTGACCGCCCGCGGGCGGCGCGGCGAGCATCGGCTGACCTCGGCCGCCGCGACCCGGCGGCACGGCGGCACGGCGGCGCAGGAGGCGCGGGATGCGGGTCAACGGCCATCCGGATGACCGTGCCGGCCTGCCGCCGGGTCACCCGGGGCACAGCAGGGCCGCGACCTTAGCGGCCGACGCGGACGTCCGGACTCCGTCCCGCCCCGCTGCATGCGGTAGTCTTTGAGGAAGCGGCGCGGCGATCGCACCCGGAGTGCACTGCGTGAAGATCCCCGAAATCCTGATCGTCGAGACCGTTCATCAGCCCGGCAGCCTGGCCAAGGTGCTGCAGGTAATTGCCGACGCCGGGCTCGTGATCGAGCACCTGACCGCCCTGAAGCGCGAGCAGGGGCGGACCCAGTGGGAGATCACGCTCGAGATGGACGACAGCGCGGACCACAAACTGTACGAGCGCATCGACCGCTTGCCGACCGCGCGCTTTGTCGGCAAGTCCGACCGAGTCTTCAACCGCCACCGGGGCGGCAAGCTGCGCGTGACCGCGAGCCTGCCGATCAACACGCAGCAGGTGCTGCGCGACATCTACACGCCGGGCGTTGCCCGCGTGTGTCTCGCCATTCGCGACGACCCTGAGCGAGCCTGGGACTACACGAGCCTCGGCCGGACGGTCGCCGTCATTACCAACGGCACGGCAATCCTCGGGCTCGGCGACATCGGGCCGCTGGCCGGCCTGCCGGTGATGGAGGGGAAGGCGGCGCTGTTCGCCTCGCTCGTCGGCATCAACGGCATCCCGATACTGATCGACGACAAGGAGCCGCGGCGGGTCGTCGACACGATCATGGCGATCGAGAAATCGTTCGGCGCGATCCAGCTCGAAGACTTCGCGGCGCCCGCGTGCTTCGAGATCGAGGCGGAGTTGCGGCGCCGGCTCACGAAGCCGGTGCTGCACGACGACCAGCATGGCACCGCGGTCGTCGTGCTGGCGGCGCTGCACAACGCCGCACGCCACGCCGGGCGGCGGCTCGAGGACAGCACGATCGGCCAGATCGGTCTCGGCGCGGCCGGGCTCGGCATCGTGCGCCTGCTGCGCGCGCACGGCGCGGTACGGATCCTGGGCGCCGATCGCAGCGAGGCGGCGCTGCTGCGGCTCGAGGCACTGGGCGGCAAGCGCGCGACGCTCGAGGAGATCATGGCAGGCTGCGACGTCGTCGTCGCCACGACCGGCGTCAAGGGATTGATCCGCGAGGAGCTGGTGCGACCCGGCCAGGTGATTCTCGCGCTCTCGAACCCGGACCCGGAGATCGAGCCGATCGTGGCGCTCGAGCGCGGCGCCGCGTTCGCGGCCGATGGCAAGGGGATCAACAACGTGCTCGGCTTCCCGGGCCTGTTCAAGGGCGCGCTTGACGCGCGCGCACCATGCTTTACCGACCGGATGCTGATGGCGGCGGCGCACTCGATCGCGGCACTGGCCCCTCGGGACGACCTCGTGCCGGATCCGCTCGATCCCGAAGTGCACGCCGCGGTTGCGGGGGCGGTGCAGAACGCGGCAACAAAGGCCTCGTCATAAGTCGAGGTTTGGATCGGATATCCAAATTGAGGTTGGCTTTGAAGCGATTCCCGTGCATGATTGCCAGCCCTGCCGCGTTCCAACAGTTGCATCGGCAGTTATCCAAGGCTCCCAAGAGTTCAAACCTTATGACCAAGAAGCGCGCTCATCACGGGCACGGCTGGACGCCGTCCGATCTCAAAAGGCTCAGGTCGCTGGTGGCGAAAGGCATGCCCCGCGCTGACATCTCAAAGATCCTGGGCCGCACGGTCTCGGCGGTGTACCAGCGGATCGTGACCGAGCGGCTGAGCCCGCGCCGCCGACGCGGCAAGCGCCGCGCGCGCTGACCTTCGGCGCGCCGGTCGCGCGCACTCCGAACGGACCTGGAGCACGCCGGCCGCGCTGCCGGCGCGGCCGGCTGTTGCCTCAGTAGCGCAGGCCCGCGCGCCGGAATGCCGCGCAAAGCAGCCATAGGGGCCCGATCAGCAGGAACAGCATGTCCTTGTAGAAGGACGGGCGCCGACCCTCGATCGCGTGGCCGACGAACTGGCCGATCCAGGCCACGACGAAGATCGCGGCGCAGGTGCGCCACAGCGGCGGCGCAGCCTGCGCGAGCCACACGAGGCTCGCGAGCATCAGGGCGAGGACCGGCACCATCGCGAGCGCCAGGCGCGGCGACAGTAACGCGTAGTAGACGAGACCGGCGCCCGCCACCAGCGTCGCCCAGTTCAGGAGCGGCGCGCGCGCGACGAGCGTGGCCGGCATCGGCACGGACCACAACAGGCCGAGCACCGACAATACGATCATCGGCACGCACACCCAGTGCAGCGCCTTGTTCACCGGGTGGCGGTGACTGACTGCATAGTCCTTCAGCCAATCGTCGACGGTGCGCATCGTGCGGCTCCTGCTGGCGGCACCACTTTAGCAAGGGCGGCCCGCGACCTTAAGGCGCGATAGACTTGAGGTGTCGGTCACGCACCCGGGGAGGGACCAAGTGCATTGCAGCATCCGGCGCCAGGGCCGGCGGCGGCGCGCTGCGTGGCTACTGCTTGCGTCCATCGGCTGGCTGGCGGGTAGCGGCGCGGCGTGGGGCGCGGACAGCGCGGCCATCGCCGCGGGCTCGGTGTCCGGCGGCCAGGCGAAGGACAGCCTCCGTCGCGCCGCACTCGCGGGCGGCATCGCGCCGCTCTCCGCCGCTGCGGCGACGTACTACATGGACGTGCAGGAGCTGAAGCTGCGGAACGAATTCGCAGCTACCGACATCCTGGTCAGCCGCGCCGCCGACGAGATCACGCTGACGATCCTGGAGCGGGACGCGTTCGCGATCGACGGCGCCGAACTGACACCGGGCTCCCACGCGTTGTTCGACCGCCTCAGCGGCGTGTTGCGCCGCTACGAGAAGACCCTCGTCGAGATCGCCGCGTACGCCGAAGGGCGCGGCAGCCGCGAGCAAAGCCAGCAGCTGGCCGACCGGCGCGCAGCGGCAGTCGCTGCCTATCTGGAGGCGCGCGGCATCGGTCGCAGCCGCGTGTTCGCGATCGGCGCCGCCGGACGGCGCCCGGTGGACCGCAGCGACAGGGCCAGTAGCCGCGCCCGCAACCGGCGGGTCGAGCTGACGCTGTCGCCGATCGTGCAGGGCGGCTGAGCGACGGCCGGTCAGGCCATCGCAGCCTTCAGCTTCTTGAGGGCGCTCGATTCGATCTGGCGGATGCGCTCCGCCGACACGGCGTATTCGGCGGCCAGCTCCTGCAGCGTCGCCTTGCCCTCGTCGACCAGCCAGCGGCGCTCGACGATCGTGCGGCTGCGCGGGTCGAGCGTCGCGAGCGCGTGCTTGAGGCGCGCGCCGGAGGCCTCCTCCCACTGCGCGCGCTCGACCGCGACCGCTGGATCGGCATCCGGCGCAGGCAAGTAGGCCGCCGGCGAATAGCTGCTGTCCTCGGCGTCGAGGTCGGGGGCCGGGTCGAAGGCGATGTCCCGCGCCGCGAGGCGCTGCTCCATCTGCGAGACCTCGGCCGGCGTGACGCCGAGGTCCCTTGCGACCGCGAGCGTCTCATCGGCGGACAGCCATGCCAGGCTCTTCTTCGCCTTGCGGAGGTTGAAGAACAGCTTGCGCTGCGCCTTGGTCGTCGCGACCTTGACGAGCCGCCAGTTGCGGAGCACGTACTCGTGGATCTCGGCGCGGATCCAGTGCACGGCGAACGACACCAGCCGCACGCCGATCGCCGGATCGAAGCGCTTGACGGCCTTCATCAGGCCGACGTTGCCTTCCTGCACCAGGTCGCCGATCGGCAGGCCGTAGCCGGCGTAGCCGCGCGCGATGTGGACCACGAAGCGCAGGTGCGAGATCACGAGCTCGCGAGCGGCCTCGAGGTCCGCTTGCTCGCGGAACCGGGTGGCAAGCCGAACTTCCTCGTCCTTGGACAGCACCGGGATGCGCGCGACCGCCTCGACGTAGGCTTCGAGGCTACCGACCGGCCCGCGCAGCGCGCGGGCGGTGCCGACCGGGGGTCCGGCTGTTGCAAGCGCCATCGTCGTCATGTGCTGACCGCCTCCATTGCCGGATCAGTTGCAGGACCCGGGGTCCCCGCCATGTTAGCACTCGGTCGATTAGAGTGCTAAACCGTGAACCGGTTCCAGGATTTAATTATTGTAAAAACATAGGCTTATGACAACGACTCGTGCTCAGGCGTCGTTGCCCGGCTCGATCGCCCGCAGGTGCCGCGTCGCAGACACGAACGCGCCGAGCCAGCCGAGCGCCCCACTGCTGCCGAGGAGCAGCATTGTCGTCTCGAGGTCGGGGCCGTGAACCTCGAAGCCGCTGCCGTAGGCGGCCGCAACGCGACCGATCGGTCCCGTGAGGATGAGCACGAAGCCTTCGACCAGCAGCCATGCGGAGATTCCGCCACCGAGCCCGTACCAGAAGCCGCCGTACAGGAACGGGCGGCGCACGAAGCTGTCGCTGCCCCCGACCAGTTTCGTCACCTCGATCTCGACCCGCCGAGCGTCGATGTCGAGCCGGATCGTATTGCCGACGATCAGCAGAACCGCGAGCCCGAGCAGTGCCGCTACCAGCCCGACCGTGCGCCGCACCGCGTCGAGGATGGTGGTGAAGCGGCGGACCCACTCCGTGTCGAGCTGCACCTGGTCAACGCCCGGCAGGGCGCGCAGCGCGGCGGCAAGCGAAGTCACGGTCGCGGCATCGCCGGCGCCCTGGACAACCCGTGGCTCGACGACGATAGCAGCCGGCAGCGGGTTGTCCTTGAGCGCCTCGAGGGCGGCGCCGAGCCCCGACCAGCGGCGGAATTCCGCGAGGCCCTCCGCAGCGCTCACCAGCCGCGCGCTGGCAACGTCGCCGCGCGCGCCGATGCGCTCGGCAAGCTGTGCGCCATCGTGCTCGGCGAGCTGCGGTTTCAGGTAGACGGTCAGGTCGAGTGCATTCTGCCAGCCGGTGGCAACCACGCGGGCATTGACGACCAGGAGCTCGAGGCCGGTCGGCAGTGCGAGCGCGACGCCGATGACGCCGATCGTGAGCGCCGTTCCGAACGGCGCGCGCGCCAGCCGGCCGAGCGACGCGACCAGCGTCTGCAGGTGGCGCTCGAGCCAGCCCGACAGCGCCGAGCCGACGCGCCGTACGCCTGTGTCACGTGCGCCCCGCTCAGCCATCGGCGGCTCCGGCGAGGCGGCCGTCGGCGAGCGCGATGCAACGCGCACCGAGCTTCTCGATCAGGTGCAGGTCGTGGCTCGCGACCACGACCGTCACGCCGACCTCGTTGAACCTGCGAAACAGGCGCATGACCTCGAGCGCAAGGTCCGGGTCGAGGTTGCCGGTCGGCTCGTCGGCGATCAGCAGCGGCGGCTTCGCGACCACCGCGCGCGCAATGCCGACCCGCTGCTGCTCGCCGGTCGAGAGTTCCACCGGCAGGCCGAGCTCGCGGCCCAGCAGCCCCACCTGGTCGAGCGCCGCGCGCACGCGCCGGTCGATCTCCCGGCGCGGCGTACCCGCGATCACGAGTGGCAGCGCGACGTTGTCCCAGACGGGGCGGTCGTGCAGCAGCTTGTGATCCTGGAAGACCATGCCGATCTGGCGGCGGTAGGCCGGAACGCCGCGGCGCCGGATGGCGGACAGGTTCTGGCCGGCGACGACGATCTGGCCGCGCGTCGGGCGCTCGATCAGCCCGAGCAGCTTAAGTGCGGTGCTCTTGCCGGCTCCCGAACGGCCGGTCAGGAATACCATCTCGCCCGTGGCCACCTCGAGCGAGAGGTCGGCGAGCGCCTCGCGGCCGCTGGGATAGCGCTTCACGACGCGTTCGAAGCGGATCACGCTGTGCCTGCTTCCGCGTCCGGCGCCGCCAGCAGCGTCGTGACGAAGTCCTCGACGTCGAACTCGCCGAAGTCGGTCGCTGTCTCGCCGGTCCCGATGTAGCGCAGCGGAATCCCGAGCTCGGTCGCGATCGCGATCACGATGCCGCCCTTGGCAGTACCATCGAGCTTGGTCAGCACGATGCCGCCGACGCCGAGTGCGTCGTGGAAGACGCGCGCCTGGGCAAGCGCGTTCTGCCCCTGGCTCGCGTCCAGCACGAGCAGCACCTCGTGCGGCGCGGCCGGATCCTGGCGCGCGAGCACGCGCTTCACCTTGCGCAGCTCGTCCATCAGGTGGGCCTGGTTCTGCAGTCGCCCGGCGGTATCCGCGATCAAGACGTCCGTGCCGCGCGCGCGCGCCGCCGACAGCGCATCGAAGATCACCGCGGCCGGATCCGCTCCCGGCGACTGGGAGATGATCGGCACGCCGTTGCGGCTGCCCCAGATCTCGAGCTGTTCGACCGCCGCGGCGCGAAACGTGTCGCCCGCCGCAAGCAGCACCGAGCGGCCCTCGTCGGTCAGGCGCCGGGCGAGCTTGCCGATCGAGGTGGTCTTGCCCGAGCCGTTGACACCGACCACGAGCACGACGAACGGCCGGCAGGCCGGATCGACGACGAGCGGCCGCGCCACCGGCTCGAGCAGCGTGCGGATCGCGTCGCCAAGGGCCGCGAGCAACGCGTCCGGATCACGGAGCTCCCGGCGCGTCACCCGCCGACGCAGGTCCACGAGGATCCGTTCGGTCGCCGCGATGCCGACGTCGGCGGTCAGCAGCCGCAGCTCCAGATCGTCGAGCAGTTCCGCGTCGATCTGGCGGCCCGGCAGCCAGCTGCCGAGGTCTCGGCCGAGCGACGCGGCGCCGGCGCCGAGGCGCGCGCGCAGCCGCCCGAACAGGCCGCGCGCGCCGGTTGCGGCAGCGGTGCCGTTCGCGGTGACCGGCCCGCCGGCTGCTGGCTTCTTCGGGAAATCGAACATCGGTGTACCGGTGACCCGCGCGCATTCTACCGGCGTCGGGCCGGCCGCATCGGAAGACACGAAGGATCACGGCGCGGCGGCTTCCCGCCGTGCCCGGGCGCGTATGATCCGCCGCTGGGCCCGTGCGCGGGCGGCCGACCTGCGCCGAGGTTCGAAGACGGGCATGCGTCGCGCGAGCGCCCCAGCGGGCCCAGACAAGAAACGCGCCGGGCTGCGCAACACCGTGCGCATCGTCGGCGGCGAATGGCGCGGGCGCCGGATCAGGTTCCCGTCTGTCGCCGCGCTGCGGCCGACGCCGGATCGGGTCCGCGAGACGCTGTTCAACTGGCTGCAGGGCGCGGTCGCCGGAGCCCGCTGCCTCGACCTGTTCGCCGGCAGCGGCGCGCTCGGCTTCGAAGCGCTCAGCCGCGGCGCGCGGGAATGCGTCTTCGTCGAGAGCGAACCCGCGGTGGCGGCTGCGCTCGCGGCCTCGGTCGCGATGCTCGGCGACCGTCGCAGCACGATAGTGCGCGGTGACGCGTTTCGCTATCTCGGCGGCACCGCGCGACACTTCGACCTCGTGTTCCTCGATCCGCCCTTCGCACGGGGCTGGTTGCCTGAATTGTGTACACTTCTTGAGCAACAAGGCTGGCTCGCACCGCGGGCCTTCCTGTACATCGAAGGTGCGGCCGAGGACGGCCCGCTGCCGTTGCCGCACTTCTGGCAGGCGCTGCGGGCGACGCGCGCGGGCCAAGTGCGGGGCGTGTTGGCTCGGCGCGCGGACCAACGGACGGACTAGACATGAACCTGAAGCGAACCGCCGTCTATCCAGGCACGTTCGACCCGATCACCAATGGCCACCAGGATCTGGTGCGCCGCGCCGCCGGGCTCTTCGAGCGGGTCGTCGTCGCGATCGCCGCCAATCCGAACAAAGCGCCGATGTTCCCGCTCGAGATGCGGGTCGCGATGGCGCGCCACGTGCTGGCCGACATCCCGAACGTGGAGGTGCAAGGCTACGCGGGGCTCACGACCGAGTTCGCCCGCCGCGAGCGGATCAACGTCGTCGTGCGCGGGTTGCGCGCGGTGTCGGACTTCGAGTTCGAGTTCCAGCTGGCCAACATGAGTCGGCACCTGTCGCCCGAGGTCGAGCACGTCTTCCTGACCCCGCAGGAGCAGTTCACGTTCATCTCCTCGACGCTGGTGCGGGAGATCGCCTCGCTCGGCGGCGACATCAGCAAGTTCGTGCATCCCTCGGTCGCCGACGAGCTGCGCAAGACCGCACCGCTGTTCGCCCCCCGCCCGGCGGGACCCGGCTGATGCGACGGACGATGCCGCTGCGGCGATTCGGTGCCGCGCTGTTGCTGCTCGCGCTCGGCGCCGCCGCGCTCGGCGCGACCGCGCCGCGGCCGGCCAAGAACGGAATCGCGAGCGCGCACCCGCTCGCCACCCGGGCCGGCCTCGACATCCTGGCGCAGGGCGGCAACGCCTTTGATGCCGCGGTCGCCGTCAGCGCCGTGCTCGCGGTCGTCGAGCCGGCCAGCTCGGGCGTCGGCGGCGGCGGCTTCTTCCTGCTGCATGTCGCGGCCGACGGCCGCGACGTCATGGTCGATGGCCGGGAGACCGCGCCGCAGGCCGCCACCCGGGACCTGTACATCGGCACCGACGGCAAGCCGCGCGCGGCGGCCTCCACCGACGGCCCGCTGGCGGCCGGGATTCCCGGCGAGCCGGCCGCGTGGGGCTGGGTCGCCGCGCATTACGGCCGCTTGCCGCTCGCAGTCAGCCTCAAGCCCGCGATCCGGATCGCGCGCGACGGCTTCCCGCTGTACGCGCGGCTGCAGAATGCGATCCGCGTCAAGCGCACCCGCCTCGCCGCCTCGGCCGACGCTGCGGCGGTGTTCCTCGACCACGGCGAGGTGCCGGCGGTCGGCGCGACGATTCGCCAGCCCGATCTGGCACGGACCCTGGAGCTGATCGCGCGGGACGGGCCGGATGGGTTCTACCAGGGCGCCTTCGCCGCCCGCCTGGTGTCGGCCGTGCGACGCGACGGAGGCCTCTGGTCGAACGAGGACCTCGCGCGCTACCGCGTCGTCGAGCGGGCACCGGTGCGATTCCGGTACCGGGACGCGACGTTCGTGACCGCGTCGCCACCGTCGTCCGGCGGCATCGTGCTCGGCGATGCGCTCGCGATCCTCGCCGGCTACGACCTGGCGCACGAGGACGCGACCACCCGACGCCACCTCGCGATAGAGGCGCTGCGGCGTGCGTATCGGGACCGGGCCGAGTACCTCGGCGATCCGGACTTCGTGACGATTCCGACTGAGCAGCTGCTGAGCCCGCTGTATGCCGCCGGTCAGCGGACCTCGATTCGGCTCGACCGGGCGACCCCGTCGGAGGTGTTGCGGCCGGTGTTCAACAGCGACGAGAGCACGTCGACCACGCACTTCTCGATACTCGACCGGGACGGCAACCGCGTCGCGGCGACTGTCTCGATCAACCTGTTCTTCGGCGCCACCTACATCGTGCCCGGCACGGGCTTCCTGCTGAATGACACGATGGACGATTTTGCGGTCGCGGCCGGTGCACCGAACGCTTTCGGGCTGCTCGGCGCGGACGCGAACGCGGTCGGCCCCGGCAAGCGGCCGCTGTCGAGCATGACCCCGACCTTCGTCGAAAGCGGCCGCGGTCTGCTGATCATCGGCTCGCCCGGCGGCAGCACGATCATCAGCAACGTGCTTGGCGGCGCGCTCGCCTGGCTCGATGGCCGGAGCGCGGCCGAAATCGTCGCGGCGCCGCGCCTGCATCACCAGTACCTGCCGGATGCGGTCGTCTTTGAGCCGGGTGCGCTCGATGCCACCGAACGCGCCGCGCTCGAGCATCTTGGCCACAAGCTGCGCGAGGGCCGCGGCAGTTGGGGTAACACCCAGGTCGTCACCTGGGACCTCACCAGCGGCAAGGTCGAGGCGGCGTCCGATCCGCGCGGCTTCGGCGCCGGTCTCGTCTACTGACGCGATGCCGGCGCTGCTCGCGATCCCGATGCTGACGGCCGTCGCTCTGAGCCTCCTCGGCCTCGGCGCGCTCGGCGCCTGCCTGGCAGCCTGGCAGCTGGCCGGATTCGCGCTGTTCGGCAGCGCGCCCGTGGTGGCGGACGTCTGGCGCCACGCGGGGCTCGTCGGCGAGATGCTGGTCGCCGTCTTCGCTTGGCTGCCGGCGCTGCTTGCGGCCGGCGTCGTGTTGCAGGCCCTTGTCGCCTGGCTAGGCCTCGGCCTTCTCTGGCGCCGGCCATGGGCGCGCCACGGCACGCTCGGCCTCGCGATGCTGTGGATGACGCTGACCGCCGGTGCCTGGGCGGTAGCCCATTACGCACTCGCCGATCTCGCGCGCGGCTATCCGGAACAGGCCGCGTTCGCGCGTGCCGCGACCTCGCTCGCGGGCCAGGTCGCGTTCGTGAACATCGGGCTCGCGGTCGCGCTTGCTGTGTTCCTGGTCCAGCCCGCGGTGCGGGTGCAGTTCAGCGCTGGCAGGTAGGGCACCAATAGGTCGAACGCTGCCCCTGCCTTCGCTGCCGGATCGGCGTGCCGCAGCGGCGGCACGGTTCGCCGGCGCGCTCGTAGACGTACAGCTTCTGCCGGAAGTAGCCGGGATCGCCGTCCGCGTTGACGTAGTCGCGCAGCGTCGTGCCGCCGGACCGGATCGCCGCCCGCAGCACGCGTTTGACCGCGGCGACGATGCGCGCGGTGGCGGCGTGCGACAGCCGGCCCGCGGCGCGACCGGGAGCGACCCCGGCGTGGAACAGCGCCTCGCTCGCGTAGATGTTGCCGACGCCGACGACGATGGCGGAATTCATCAGCAGCTGCTTGACCGCCACCCGGCGCCGACGGGTGCGCGCGTGCAGGTAGGCGGCATCGAAGGCGCTGGTGAGCGGCTCCGGTCCGAGGGCTCGCAGCAGCGGGTGGGCGAGCGGGTCGCCGTGCACGAGGTGCAGGCTGCCGAAACGCCGCGGATCGTTGAAGCGTGCGCAGCGGCCCGACCGCAGCAGCACATCGACGTGGTCGTGCGGCCCGGGCGCGGCCGCGGCGGTAACGATCCGCAGGCTGCCCGACATGCCGAGGTGCAGCAGCAGCGTGCCGGCATCGGTGCCGATCAGCAGGTACTTGCCCCGCCTGCCGACGGTCAGGATCCGGCTGCCTTCGAGCTCGGCCGCGAAACCCGGCGGCAGGGGCCAACGCAGCCGCCGCTCCCGGACCTGCACGGCTGCGATGCGGCCGCCCTCGAGCACTGGCGCGACGCCGCGGCGCGTCGTCTCGACCTCAGGGAGCTCAGGCACGGGCGCCCTCCGATGGCGGGCTGCGGGAGGAAAGATCCGATGTAAATCTGTGGGTTACGTCGACGACAAAGGGGTCTGGAGGGAGGACAAAGCGGGTATAGTGGAGCGTTTCTGCCCTGTGCCCTGCGGCCGCAGCCACTTGCCACTGCTCGATCGGAGTAAGGATCACGTGAACCTCGATTTCCTCTACGGCCTCGTCCGGCTCAGCTTCGCGGGCTATGTGCTCGTGACGATTCTGCTGGTGCAGGTCACGATGATGGCCGTCACCCTGTACCTGCACCGCGACGCGGCGCACCGTGCCGCCGACCTGCACCCGGCGCTGCGCCACTTCTTCCGGTTCTGGATCTGGTGCACCTCGGGGATGATCACCCGGGAGTGGGTCGCCGTACACCGCAAGCACCACGCCTTCGCCGACGTCCCCGGCGACCCCCATAGTCCGGTGCTGCTCGGCCTCAAGAAGATCCTGCTCGAGGGCGCCGAAGTCTATCGCGACGCGGCGCGGGATCCCGTGACCGTCGAGAAGTACGGCCGCGGCACGCCCGACGACTGGCTCGAGCGCAACGTCTACGCGCGTTACCGCAACGCCGGCATCACGCTGCTGGTGCTCACCGACCTGGTCGTGTTCGGCGTACCCGGCATCATCATTCTTTCCGTGCAGCTGATCTCGATGCCGCTGTTCGCGGCCGGCGTCATCAACGGCATCGGCCACGCGATCGGCTACCGCAACTTCGAATGCGACAACGCTGCCCGCAACGTGCTGCCGTGGGGACTGGTGGCCGGCGGCGAGGAATTGCACAACAACCACCACGCGTTCCCGTCATCGGCGCGGTTCTCGATGCGTCGCGGCGAGTTCGACATCGGCTGGCTGTGGCTCAGCATCTTCGCGGCGCTCGGCCTCGCCCGGATTCGCAAGGTGGCACCGCGGGCGCGCGCCGATGTGCCGCGGCCGAGCGTCGATCTCGATACGGTGCGGACGGTCATCACCGCGCGCATGGACGTGCTGCGCAACTATGCCCGCAGCGTGACATTGCCGGTGTTCAAGGCCGAAGTCGCCCGCAGCGCCGGCACGCTCAGCGTGCGGGTCAGGCGCCTGCTGGTGCGCCATCCGACGCTGCTGGACGCCGGTGCCCGCGAGCGCCTGCAGCAGGTGCTGGCGCAGAACTCGGCGTTGCGGACGGTGCACGATTTCCGCGACCGTCTCGCGGTGCTGTGGAGCGGTACGATCGGTAACAACGAGCGCCTCACGGGCTACCTGCGGGAGTGGATCCGCGAGGCGGAGGTGAGCGGCGTCGAGCGGCTGCAGGAGTTCGCGCGCGCGCTGAAGGGTTACCGGCTGTCGCGGGCGGTCGGCGCAGAGGCCTGAAGCCACTGCCGAGCGGGCCGCGGGCGCGCAGGCCCCGGCCCCGTGCTACTTGATCTTGCTTTCCTTGTACGCCACGTGCTTGCGGGCGCGCGGATCGTACTTCAGCATTTCCATCTTCTCGGGATGGAGCCGCTTGTTCTTCGTGGTCGTGTAGTAGTGGCCGGTGCCGGCGCTGGACACGAGCTTGATCTTGTCGCGCATCGTCAGGGACTCCTCGGCCGGTCCGTCAGATCCGCTCGCCGCGCGCCCGCAGTTCGGCGACGACGTGGGCGATGCCATGCTTCTCGATCGTGCGCAGGCCACGCGTCGAGATCTTGAGGGAGATCCAGCGCCGCTCGTCTTCCAGCCAGAAGCGCTGCGTATGCAGGTTCGGCAGGAACCGGCGCCGGCGCCGGTTGTTGGCGTGCGACACCGTGTTGCCGACGATCGGCTTCTTGCCGGTGACCTGACAGACTCGTGACATGGCGGTGTCCTGATTCGGCTTCGTGAGGCCGAAGAGCCGCATATTTAACCACCCCCAACGTATTCCTGCAAACCTGGGCCGTCGCCGGCGGCACACCGCCGCAGGGACTACAGCAGGCCCCGCTCGGCGAGGCTGGTGCAGGCGTTTTCGCCGACGATGAGGTGGTCGACGACGCGGATGTCGACCAGCGCGAGCGCGTCCCGCAACCGGACCGTGATCAGCTCGTCCGCGCGGCTCGGTTCGGCGACGCCGGAGGGGTGGTTGTGGGCGAGGATGACCGCGGCCGCGCGGCAGGCCAAGGCGCGCTTGACGACTTCGCGCGGGTGCACGCTCGCGCCGTCGATGGTGCCCGTGAACAGGGCCTCGAACCCCGTCAGTCGGTGGCGGGTGTCCAGGTACAGGCAACAAAAGACCTCCTGGTCGCGGTCGCGCAGCTCGGCCATCAGGAAGTCGCGGGCCAGTCGCGGGCTCGTGAGCGCCGGTCCCGCCCGGAGCGTCTGGTAATGGTGCCGGCGGGCGAGTTCGAGCGCCGCGTGCAGTTCCGCATAGCGGGCCGGACCGATGCCGCGGTGCCGGAAGAGGCGGGCGGCATCGGCAGTGAGGAGCCCGCGCAGCGAGCCGAACTCGGCGAGCAGCGCGCGGGCGAGATCGACGGCACTCTGGCCACGAGTGCCCGACCGGAGCCAGATCGCGAGCAACTCCGCCTCCGACAGCGCGCGCGCGCCGACGGCGAGCAGGCGCTCACGGGGCCGTTCCGCGACTGGCCAGTCCTGGATTCGCATGCGGCAAGTTTCGCCCGGTCGCCGCAGGCGACGAAGCGGGCAATCTGCCGGATGCACGCGGAATTGCGTGGGTCGGTCCGGTTGCCGCGGTCACGTATTGATATTAAATGATATAAATCATGCCCTTGAGTGCACATCCGCCTCCGGCCGCCGCCGCCGCCCGCCAGTGCCTCCATAACCCCCGGTTCTCGGGGCTTGTGTCACGGGCCTTTCACGCGCCGGTCCCCGAAGTCGATAATCCTGCGATGATCGAAGCCGCGTCCCAGCCGTCGCCGCGCCGCATCCTGCTGGGGGTGACGGGCGGCATTGCCGCGTACAAGGCCGCCGAGCTCGTGCGGCGACTCCGGGAGCGCGGCGCCGAGGTTCAGGTCGTCATGACCGCAGCGGCGACCCGCTTCGTGACACCGCTGACGTTTCAGGCCGTATCCGGCCGACCCGTGCGCACGGACCTCTGGGACGACGCGGCCGAGGCGGCGATGGGCCACATCGAGCTCGCGCGTTGGGCCGAGCTCGTGCTGGTCGCGCCCGCGAGCGCCGATTTCCTCGCGCGCCTCGCGACCGGTCGTGCCGACGACCTGCTGGCGACGACCTGTCTCGCGACCGTCGCACCCGTCTGGCTGGCACCGGCGATGAACCGGTCGATGTGGGCGAATGCGGCGACGCAGGCGAACGTCGCGACGCTCGGTGATCGCGGCGTGCGCCTGCTCGGTCCCGCGAGTGGCGAGCAGGCCTGCGGCGAGACCGGCGAGGGCCGGATGCTCGAAGCCGAGGAAATCTGTGCCGCCGTGTACGCGACCGAGCTGCAGCGGCCGCTGGCCGGCGTCCGGCTGGTCATCACCGCCGGGCCGACGCGCGAGCCGCTCGATCCGGTGCGCTTCATCAGTAACCGGAGCTCCGGGAAAATGGGCTTCGCGGTCGCGGCCGCCGCGAGGGATGCAGGTGCCGTGGTCACGCTGATCAGCGGGCCGGTGGCGCTCCCCACGCCGCCCGGTGTGCGCCGCGTCGACGTCGAGACCGCCGCGCAGATGTATCAGGAGGTCCATGCAGCGATGGCGGGTGCGGACGTCTACATCGGTGCGGCGGCAGTCGCCGACTACCGGCCCACCTGCTGCGCCAGCAACAAGATCAAGAAGACCAGCGACCGCCTGGACCTGTCGCTGGAACGGGCACCGGACATCCTCGCGTCGGTCGCCGCGCTCGATCGCCGGCCGTTCACGGTCGGGTTCGCGGCGGAGACCACCGACGTCGAGCGGAACGCGCGCGACAAGCTCGCGCGCAAGCGTCTGGATCTGATCGCCGCCAACGAGGTCGGCAGCGACCGCGCCTTCGACCGCGAGGACAATGCGCTGCTGCTGCTGTGGCCCGATGGCCGCCGCGAACTGAGTCTCCAGTCGAAGGCCGACCTCGCACGCGAGTTCATCGCAGTGCTCGCCGAGCGGTATCACGAGACGCGCCGTGCGAGGCCTAAGCTCGCGCCGGTCGCGAGCTGAGGCGGTGCTGAGTCTGCAGGTACGGATCCTCGACGCGCGGCTCGGCAGCCAGTGGCCGCTGCCGGCGTACGCGACCGACGGCTCCGCAGGTCTGGACCTGCGCGCCTGCGTCGCCGCCCCGCTCGTGCTCGAGCCGGGACGCACCGAGCTGGTGCCGACTGGGCTCGCGATACACCTCGCCGATCCGGGCCTCGCCGCAGTGCTGCTGCCGCGTTCGGGCCTCGGCCACAAGCACGGCATCGTGCTCGGCAACCTGGTGGGTCTGGTCGATTCCGACTACCAGGGCCCGGTGATGGTGTCGCTCTGGAACCGCGGTGCGGCGTGCTTCACGGTCGAACCAGGGGAGCGCATCGCGCAGCTCGTCGTAGTGCCCGTCGTGCAGGTGCGCCTCGAGGTGGTCGCCGAGTTCACCGCGAGCGGGCGCGGCGCCGGCGGCTTCGGCAGTTCGGGCCGCGGCTGAGCGGCTCTGCTAGTTGTGCGGCTGCGGCTGCACGCCGCGACCGTAGTCCGCCTCGCTCCGCTTCAATTCGCGGAAGCGGGCGATGTCGCTCGCGAACTGCGCGCGCAGCTTGTCGAGTTCCTGGCGCTTGGCGTCGAGGTTGCGCTGCTGGGTCGCGATGTCGGTGGTCGTGCGCACGAGGTCCTCGGACAGGTGCTCGGGCATTTGCACCGCGTTCGGCGCCGTGCTGTACGGCTTGAAGCGCTGCGCCTGCTGTTCCATCTGCTTCTGCCGCGTCCGCAGCTGCTCGAGATACTGGCCCGTGACCCGCGCCTGCGCCTCGAGGATCTCGGCGCGCCGATCGCGCAGCGACTCGATCTCCTCGACCGACAGGTAGGTCGCCAGCAGGTTCTGGTCCCGCTGCCGTGCCTGGGCAGCGAGCCGCGCCGTACGGTCCTCGGCGGCTTTCTTGGCTGCTTCCGCCGCGAGCTGCTCCGGGGTGCGCTTGCCGGGGATGGTCCCGACCTCGACGCCCTGGGAATTCAGCACCGTCTTGTCCTGGTCGGCGTACTGCGGCGGCACCGCGTCGCCGTAGTGGACCACGCCTTTCTCGTCGACCCATTTGTAGACGGGCTGCTTCGAGTCCCGCGACCCGGCCGCGGCCGCACCGCCGGCGCAGACCAGCGAGACGACGAGACACAGCAACAGACGGGGCGGGCGACAGGGCATCCTGCCGGACAGTGTGCAGCTAATTGGCAGCAGTTTGCACCCCCCGACCGGGGCCGCGAGAGCTGCGTCACGGTTGAGCGCGCCGGGCCTCACCCGGCAGCCCGGGTGCCGTACTCGGCCCGGTAGGCGCGCAGCCCCGGGAGTGCCGCCGGCGGGACGCCGCCGAGTCCCGCCTCGACACCGGCGATCAGGTCGGTCAGCGTCAGGATCGACACCACCGGCAGCTGGAAGGTCGCGCGCACCTCCTGCACGGCCGAGCGCGCCGAGTCGCAGCCGCGTTCCTCGCGATCGAGGGCCAGCAGGACGCCGGCCGGGATTGCGCCGGCGGCTCGGATCAGGGCGATCGACTCGCGGATCGCGACCCCGGCGGTGATCACGTCGTCGACGATCAGCACCCGACCGGCGAGCGCGCGGCCGACGATCCGGCCGCCCTCGCCGTGGTCCTTCGGCTCCTTGCGGTTGAAACAGTACGGCAGGTCCCGGCCGTGCTGCTCGGCCAGCGCCAGCGCCGTCACCGCGACGAGCGGAATACCCTTGTAGGCTGGGCCGAACAGCATGTCGCAGCCGACATTCGATGCGACGAGCGCGGCCGCGTAGGCGCGGCCGAGGCCCGCGATCGCGCTCCCGCTGTCGAACAGGCCGGCGTTGAAGAAGTACGGGCTTTCGCGCCCCGACTTCAGCGTGAAGCGCCCGAAGCGCAGGACGCCGAGGCGGAGTGCGAGCTCGAGGAAATCGCGTTGGAACGCCTGCATGACGGGAAACAGTGTCCGTCGAAACCCACCTCCGGGACAAGCCACGCGAGGCGCTTGCTATGATCGCGCCGATGCGCATCGCGACCTTGAACTGCAACGGCATACGCGCTGCCGCGCGCAAGGGCTTCTACCGCTGGCTGCCGCGCCAGGATCTTGACGTCGTCTGTCTGCAGGAGACCCGCTGCAGCGACCCCGACCTGGCCGATCCGCTGTACCGGCCGCGCGGCTACCACGCCGAGTGGCTCCACGGAAGCCGGCCCGGCTACAGCGGCGTGTCGGTCTACGCGCGGCGCAAGCCCGACCGGGTGATCCGGGGGTTCGGCTCGAGCGAGTTCGACCGCGAAGGCCGCTACCTCGAGCTGCGCTTCGACAAGCTGTCGATCGTCTCACTGTACCTGCCGTCCGGCTCGTCGAGTCCGGAGCGGCAGGCCGCCAAGTTCCGCTTCCTGGGCGAGTTCCTGCCGCACCTCGAGCGACTGCGCCGGAGCCGGCGCCAGGTCGTGCTCTGCGGCGACTGGAACATCGCGCACCGGGAGATCGACCTGAAGAACTGGCGCTCGAACCGCAAGAACTCGGGCTTCCTGCCGGAGGAGCGCGCCTGGCTCGACGAGGTGTTCGGTCGGCTGCGGTGGGTGGACGGCTTCCGTCGCGTCGACCCGTCGGCGGAGCAGTACACGTGGTGGTCGAATCGCGGCCAGGCGTGGGCGAAGAACGTCGGCTGGCGCATCGACTATCACGTGGTCACGCCGGATTTCGCCGACCGCATCAGCGCCGCCAGCATCTGGAAAAAGAGCCGCTTCTCCGACCACGCGCCGCTAGTGCTCGACTACGACCATGAATTCTAGGGCCGCAACGTGAACACGCCGCAGCGGCTGCGTTTCGCCGACCTGGTGGCCAATCGCAGGGTCGGCGCC
>JANXWS010000087.1 GCA_025351005.1 Pseudomonadota bacterium
GGTCCTGCCGCGGCGGGCGGACCGGCGACGAGGGGGGTCCCGGAGCCCTCGATGCCGGTCTGCGGCGGATCGGAGTCGATCCCTTCCAGCAGCGCGACGTCGAAGCGCGGATCGAGCCTACGGATCCGGGCCGCGAGCGGCGGGTGCGTCGAGAACAGCCGCTCGCCCGAGGGCACGATGAAGAGGTGCGCAAGGTCCTCGCCGTCACCCGCCGACAGCAGAGAGCCGGCGGGCGTGCGCGCGATCCGCAAGAGGGCGTCGCGCAACCCGCCGGGGTCGCGCGTGAACTGGATGCTCGAAGCGTCGGCAAGGTATTCACGCTGGCGACAAATCGCCGCCTGCAGCAGCCGGCCGAGCAGCACGCCGAGGTAGCCGAGTGCCATGACGCCGAGCGCGGCCACGGTGAACGGCAGCGCGCGGCTGCCGCCCCGCAGGCCCCTGAGCACGTAGCGCCCCGCGATCGCGATCACCAGCAGGCCGAAGAGCGGCCCGGCGAGGCGCGTGTTGAGTCGCATGTCGCCGTTCAAAATATGGCTGAACTCGTGGCCGATGACACCGGCGAGCTCGGGGCGCGCGAGGCGCTCGAGCGCGCCGCGGGTCACCGTGATTGCGGCGTCGGCGGGCGAGAACCCAGCCGCGAAGGCATTGATGCCCTGTTCCTGGTCGAGCACGTAGACCTCGGGTACCGGCACGCCGGCAGCAATCGCCATCTCCTCGACCACGTTCAGGAGCCGCAGCCGCTTGGGGTCGCTATTGTCGCGGGTGACGCGGCTGGCGCCGAGCGAGCTCGCAACCGCGCCGCCTCCGGCGCCGAGCTGCGCCATGCGGTGGAGCGCAGCGACGCCGATGATGCCGAGCACGATCATGCCGGTGACCGCGACGATGCCGGGACGCGACGCGATGCGCGCCGCGTACGGCACGGATGAATAGATGTTGGTGTTGAAGAGCGCGTAGAGGCCGGCGACGACGAGCGTAATCGCCGCGACCACCAGCACGACGGCGATGACGTAGGCCGCGAGCAGCGCCCGCGTGCGCGCGTGCGCCGATGCCTGGGCGGCGAAAAAATCCATCTCAGCCGAACTTGACCTCGGGCGCCGCGCGCTTCGCCGGCGCCTCGATGTCAAGCATCGCGGCCGGCGTGAAGCCGAACATGCCGGCGAGCACGCTGTTCGGGAACACGGCACAGGCATTGTTGTAGCCGAGCACCGCATCGTTGTACGCCTGGCGCGCGAATGCGACACGGTTCTCGGTGGAGGTCAGTTCTTCCATCAACTGCGCCATCGTCTGGTTGGCCTTGAGATCGGGATAGGCCTCGGCGACGGCCAGGAGCCGGGCGAGTGATGCGCCGAGCGTGCCTTCCGCGCCGGCGAGCGTCGCGAGCGCCTGCGGGTTGCCGGGAGCGGCGGTCGCACCCTTGAGTCCGGCGAGCGCGGCGTTCCGCGCCGTGATCACGGCCTCGAGCGTGCCGCGTTCGTGGGCCAGGTAGCCCTTGGCGGTCTCGACGAGGTTGGGGATCAGGTCGTAGCGGCGGGTCAGCTGGACGTCGATCTGCGCGAAGGCGTTGTGATAGCCGTTGCGGGCCGTGACCAGCCGGTTGTAGATGGCGATCGGGACGCCGATCAGGACCGCGACGAACACGATGAACAGGACGGTACCCATTGCAGCTCCTGCAGCGCGTCGGCGGTGCCGACCGGTGCACACTTCTACCATTGCACCGACACGAGCGTCGAGACGGCCGCACGGTTCCGACACTACCGGGTGGCCCGCCCCGGCCCGCGCGGGTAGGATGGCGGCCCTTGCCGCGTCCCAGCCCCCCATGACATCTGCTCCCCGTGTCGGCTTCGTCAGCCTCGGCTGCCCGAAGGCGCTGGTCGACTCCGAGCGCATCCTGACGCAGCTGCGCGCCGAGGGCTACGACACCTCGCCGAGCTACGACGGTGCCGATCTGGTGGTCGTCAACACCTGCGGCTTCATCGACGCGGCCATCGACGAGTCGCTCGACGCCATCGGTGAGGCGCTCGAGAAGAACGGCAAGGTGATCGTCACCGGTTGCCTCGGTGCCCGCCCGGAGCGCATCCGCGAGCGCCATCCGCGCGTGCTCGGCGTCACCGGCCCGCACGCCTACGAGGACGTGCTGCGCGAGGTGCACGCGCACCTGCCGCGGCCCCACGACCCCTACCTAGACCTGATCCCGCCGCAAGGCGTCAAGCTGACGCCGCGTCACTACGCGTACCTGAAGGTCGCCGAGGGCTGCAACCATCGCTGCAGCTTCTGCATCATCCCCTCGATGCGCGGCGATCTCGCGAGCCGGCCTCTGCCGCAGGTGCTGAACGAGGCGATCCGGCTGCTGAACTCCGGCGTACGCGAGCTACTCGTGATCTCGCAGGACACGAGCGCCTATGGCGTGGACCTGCGTTACCGCAGCGCGCAGTGGGGCGCGCGCCAGGTCCGCACCAGCTTCGTCGACCTCGCGCGCGAGCTCGGGCTGCTGGCCGCGGAGCGCGGCGCCTGGGTGCGGCTCCACTACGTTTATCCCTATCCGCACGTCGACGGTGTGCTGCCGCTGATGGCGGACGGTGGCGTGCTGCCGTACCTCGACGTGCCGTTCCAGCACGGCAGCCCGCGCATCCTCAAGCTGATGCGGCGCCCGGCGCATGCAGAGAACACGCTCGAGCGGATCCGGAGCTGGCGCCGCGCGCTGCCGTCGCTTGCGATCCGCAGCACGTTCATCGTCGGCTTTCCCGGCGAGACCGAGGCCGACTTCGAGCTGCTGCTCGCCTGGATTGAGGCCGCCGAGCTCGACCGCGTCGGCTGCTTCCAGTACTCGCCGGTGGCCGGTGCGAGCGCCAACGCGCTGCCGGACCCGGTCCCGGCAGAGATCAAGGAGGAGCGCTACGGCCGCTTCATGGCGGTCGCGGCGCGGGTCAGCGAGCGCAGGCTCCAGCGCCGCGTGGGCCAGCGCGAGCGCGTGCTGGTCGACGCGATCGAGGGCAGCGGCCGCGCGGCGGTCGCGGTCGCGCGCAGTTACGCCGATGCGCCGGAAATCGACGGCACGGTCCGCATCCGTGGCGCGGGCACGGCGCAGCTGGCGTTGGGCGAATTCGCGGACGTGGAGATCACCACGGCCGACACCTACGATCTGGGGGGGCGCCTCGTCTGAGAGCCGCCCGACCGCCACCGACGGTCACGGCAACGGCAGGCTCGACAGGATGCCGAGCCTGAGGTCACGAAAACGCGGCCGAAAACCGAGCTCCTCCTCGATGCGACGGCTCTCGACGCGGCGCGACTCGGCGAGGTACGACAGCAGGCCGGGCGACAGACGCCGCTCCGCTTCGAGGCGCGAGACGAGCGCCGGCGGCGGCAGCCCCGCGAGCGTCGCGATGCGCTCGAAATACTCGGTCATCGTCGTCGGATTGCCGTCCGTGACGTTGTAGACGCGGCCGGCGGCGCGCGTCGAACTGCCGGCCAGCAGGCACGCGGCCACCAGGTCGTCGACGTGGATCCGGCTCGAGAAGCCGGCCTCCGGATGCCGAATCATCGGCTCGCCGCGCTTGAGCCGCTCGAGCGGCAGCCGTCCCGGGCCGTAGATGCCGGGCACGCGCAGGATCGTCCAGCCGACGCGCAGCGGCTCGGACCAGCGCTCGAGCGCGCGCTCGGCGTCGACGCGCCGCGCGGCGCGCTCGGTCGTCGGCTGGAGCGGCGTGTCCTCGGTCACCACGTCACCGCCGCTGTCGCCGTATACGCCGGTGGTGCTCAGGTAGATGATCCGCGCCGGCCGCACCGGGAGCTTGGCGAGGAAACGCTTCAGGCGCGTGTCGCTGCTGCCGCTCGTCGGCGGCGCGACCATGTAGAAGATGACCGACGCGGTACCGAAACCGCGCGGCACCGGCGCTTCGGCGGCGTCGAGGTCCCAGCTGACGCAGTCGATGCCCTGCGTCTCAAGCGCGCGCGCACTCGTTTCGGTGCGCGTCAGAGCGAACACCGGCGCGCGCGGTAGCAGCGCCCTCGCGAGGCGCGTTCCGACGTAGCCGCAGCCTGCGACCAGATAACGCGCCGTGACGCTCATGGGCAGCATTCTAGGCGGTTTGCGTGCACACTTGCGCTCCATGCAGTTGACGCTTCGTCCGCAGAACCGGGTGCTTCGGATGGAATCGGGCCGCCCTGTCCTGGAGTCGGCGCTCGCCGCCCACGTGAACCTGCCGCACAGCTGCAAGGGCGGCAACTGCGGATCGTGCCGCGCGCGGCTCCTGTCCGGGACCTTTCACTACCCGCGCGGTCGGCCGCTCGGCATCAGCGCCGCGGAAGCGGCCGACGGCTATCTGCTGCTCTGCCAGGCGATCCCGGACGGCGACCTGGTGGTTGAGGCACGCGAGCTCCGGCGGGTCACCGACGTCGAGATCCGCAGCCTGCCGTCCCGGGTCGAACGGCTCGAGCGATTCGCTCCGGACGTCATGGGCGTTTTCCTGCGACTGCCGGTGGTGGAGGACTTTCGCTTCCGCGCGGGGCAGTACCTCGACGTCATGCTGCCGGGCGGCCGGCGGCGCAGCTTCTCGATCGCCTCGCCGCCGCACGATGCGGGGCTGATCGAGCTGCACGTGCGGCGTGTCAGCGGCGGCGAATTCACGGTGCAGGTGTTCGAGCAGCTCGGGCCCGGCGCGCTGCTGCGGATCGAAGGGCCGCTCGGCCAGTTCGTGTACCGGGAGCCCGCAGACCCGGCAAGCGCGGGCCCGATGGTCATGGTCGCCGGCGGCACCGGCTTCGCGCCGATCAAGTCCATGCTCCGCCACGTGCTCGAGACCGGCCTGCGCCGCCCGCTGCATTTCTACTGGGGCGCCCGCCACGAGGTTGACCTGTACCAGCGCGCGTGGGTCGAGGAGCGCGTCACCCGTTTTCCGGAGCTGCGCTTCGTCCCGGTGCTGTCGATGCCGTCCGGCGACGAGGCGTCGCGGCACCGCACCGGCCTCGTGCACGACGCGGTGCGCGCCGATTTCCCGGACCTCTCGGCCGCAGAAGTGTACGCGGCCGGGCCGCCGGCGATGATCGCGGCGCTGCGGGCGACGCTGCCCGCGCAGGGGCTGCCGGCCGAGCGGCTGTACTTCGATTCATTTGCGTACGCGCCGGACGTGCCGGCGCGCAGCTAGTTCAGCGGCGCGGTGAGCCGAACAGGCGCGGTCTCAGAGGCGGCACGACGGGCTGCCTGCCGGTCACCAGCGCGAGTCCGTCCTGCAGCAGCCGCAGCGCGCGCTCGCGGTCACCGAGCTGTTCGAGCAGCTGCGCCAGCAGCTGGATCGTTTCGGCGCGCGGCCTCAGGGCCTGGCTCTGCTCGAGGTAGCTGCGCGCCTTGCCATAGAGTTCGGCGCGCAGGCACAGGCGGGCGCAGGTGACAAGCAGGGCAGGATCGTCGCGACGCGCGCGCAGCCAGCCCTCGGCCAGCCGCAGACGCTCGAGCGCGTCGCCGCCGCCGAGTTCGCCGTAGATCAGCACCGCCGCCTCGTTCCAGTCGGCGTCGAGCAGTTCGCGGAGCACGAGCGCCGCCCGCTCGGGCTCGCCGAACCGCGCCAGGCCGCGCGCATACGCGACCGCCACCCCGGGCCGGCGCCGCGCCGCGCCTGTCGCCTCGTCCCATACTGCCGTGAGCGCGCCGACGCCGCCTTTGTCGGTCGCGACCCTGAGCATGTCCATGTAGAGCGTGTCGACGATCTCGTCGACGGCCGCCGGCGGCACGCCCCGCGTGCTGCGCAGGCGCGGCTCGAGCTTGCGCAGCCGATCGAAGTCACCGCGCTGCCGGTAGACGCGGGCGAGCAGCAGCAGTGCGCGCGGGTTCAAGTTGCCCTGCTGCTCGAGCGAGCGCAGCGCCTCGAGCGCGGCATCGGTGGCACCGCTCTTGAGGTTCATCTCGGCGATCGAGATCAGCACCGGGCCCGGGTCATCGGGGGCCGCCTCGCGCGCGAGCGCAAGCCACGCATCGCGCCGGTCGAACGCGCCCTGCAGGTCCGCGGCCCGCGCCGCCGCCAGATAATGAACCGCCGGCCATGCCGCCTCGCGCGCGGCACGGGTCAGGGTCAGCTCCGACTCGCGCCAGCTGCCGGCCGACATCTCGAGCAGGCCGAGATTGAGGTCCTCGCGCGCGCGCGACGTTGCTCGAGGCGCGCCTCGCGCGCCCGGTTCGGCCAGCGAGCGACCGTCTGCAGCGACTCGAGCACAAGCAGCGTCAGCATCACGCACAGCACCAGCGTCGGCACCGACATCTCGACCAGGTAGCTTCGGAAGCTGATCGCGACGTAGCCGTTCTCCGGCAGCAGCGTGTTGGCGAGTACTGCGCCAAGGACGAGCGCCGCGGCGAGCAGCAGGCTGCGTCTCACGGCGACGGCCCTCGCAGTAGCCGCAGCGACGCGGACAGGTCCGGGAGCGCCGGGCTGACGCGGCTGGCGGCGAGCGCCGCGAGCTCCTCATCGGCCCCGCGCACCGACGCCGTGTGCGTGTCGAAGAAGCGCTGCAGCCAGTCGCGGGCCGCGGCCAGGTCGGTGGCATAGTCGGCCTCGTCGGCGCGCAGTACCGCGACGCGCGCCGCGAACAGCAACGTCTCGAGATGCTGCCGCCGCACGCCCATCTCCTCCATCGACACGAGTCGCACCGCTGCGTCGCTGACGCGGCGGATGCTGACGAGGTCCGAGAGCGAGGTCGTGAACGCGAGCCAGGCGCGCCGCAGTCCAGGCGCGCCGGGCTTGGCAGCGGCCGGCGTCAGGTACTGGTTCCGGATCGCGCCCAGCATCGGCAGTTCGTGGACCGCCGCCTCGGCGGCCGCAAGCCGCGCGGCCAGCGAGCGGACATCGGGTTCGGCGACCGCGCGGAGCGCCTCGACATCACGCTCGAGCTGTGTCCGCGCCCGTCCGGCCCAGGCGTCGCCGCGGCCCGCGAGACGCGCATCGGCCGCCTGCAGCAGCCCGATCGCCCCGGGCACGTCGCGCTCGAGCGCGAGCCTGCGAGCCGCGAACTCGACCAGATACGCCGCCTCGATGCGTGCCACGGCGCGCTCCGGCGCGGCGATCCGGGCCTCGATCGCGTCGACGCGGCCGTCCAGCGTCCCGAGCTGACCGGCGAGCGGGTCGAGGCGGGCGAGGGCCGCCTGGCCGGCAGCCGCGCGCGTCTCGGTCCCGGCAAGCTCGGCCCGCAGGAGCTCGACCTCGTGGCCCGCGAGCCGACCGGCGCTGCGCTCCGCATCGAGTGCGCGCTCCAGGCCGAGCACGCGCCAGCCGGCGAGCAGCGCGAGCGCGACCGCGACCAGCCCGAACAGCAGGCCGACCGCTCCCTGCCACAGCGCTCGCTGAAGGCGCCGCTGCTCGCCGCGACGGCGTCCAGCGTAGCGGCCCTCCGCGGCCGCATCGGCCGCCGCGCTCGCCGGCAACGGGTTGGGGTCGGACATCGGAGTTCGCCGCGGTCGGCGTCAAAGGTTCTCAGTATGCCGCCGCCATTGGAACAGCGCATCCACCAGGGCGTCGTCGTCGGGACGCGCCGCGACGATCAGCGGACCGTGCGCGCCGATCTGGCGGGCAACTGCGCCGATACGCGCCCCGCCGACCAGCAGCGCCGTGCCGGCGAGCAGTGCGCGGCCCGCGGGGCTCAGGATCTCGTACAGGCAGCGCAGCAGCTCGCCGCTGGTCGCCGTCACAACGTCGATCGAGCCATTGCCCCACTCGGCCTCGACCGCCGCGACCGCACCGGGCACCGGACGAGCGCAGTGCCGGTCATAGACCTCGGCGTAGGAGATCTCGGCGCCGCGCGCCGTCAGCTGTTCGGCGAGCAGCTCGCGACCGCCACCACCGCGGACGATCAGGATCCGTTGTGCCTGCACGTGCCCGAACTCGGGGCTCGCCAGCAGATGCTCGCTGTCGAAGCCGCCGTGCGGCACCAGCGCGACGCGGTAGCCAGCGTGATTGAGCGCCGCCGCCGTCGCCGGACCGACGGCCGCGAGCCGCAGGTCGCGCCGTCCCTCGAGCAGCGCCGACCCGAAGCGCACCGCATTGGCGCTGATGAACACGGTCCAATGGAAGCGGTCGATGGGGCCGAGCGCCGCGCGCTGCAGCGCGCGGTCCTCGCGCGGCTGCAGTTCGACGGCGGGCAGCCGGAAGACCAGCGCACCGGCGCTCGCAAGCCGACGGGCCAGCGACCCGGCCTGGGCCTCGGGCCGCGTCACCAGCACGCCCAGACCCTCGAGTGCGGCCATGCGTCAGTGAGCCTGTTTCCGCAATGTTGCGAGCAGCGCACCGGCGCCGGCGGCCAGCAGCCGCCCGCCGAGCCGCCGGCCCAGCGCCGCAGCCTCGCCCGGGGGGCCCTGCATGCGGTCACGGTAGACGGGGCTCCCCTGCGGTGCGCCGACCAGTCCCTCGAGTTCGAGCATCCCGGCAACGTGGCGCGCGTAGCCCGCGATCGGCGAGCTGCAGCCGGCCTCAAGCGCGGCCGACAGCGCGCGCTCGGCGGTGAGGCACTCCCGGGTCGGGCCGTCGTCGAGCGGTGCGAGCACGGCTCGCAGCATGGAATCGTCGCGGCATTCGATCCCGACGATGCCCTGACCGACGGCCGGCAGTGAGATGCGCGGGTCGAGGAACTCCGTGATCCGGCTGCCGAGACCGAGTCGGATCAGCCCGGCGGATGCCAGGATGATCGCATCGAGATCGCCATCGTCGAGCTTGCGCAGGCGCGTGTCGACGTTGCCGCGCAGCGGCACGACGTCCAGATCGGGTCGCGCTGCGCGCAGCATCGACTCCCGGCGCAGGCTCGACGTGCCGACCCGGGCGCCTGGCGGAAGTGCCGCGAATGCGGCGTGGCGGCGCGAGAGGAAGGCGTCGCGCGGGTCGGCACGCGGCAGCACGGCGGCGATCAGGAAGCCCGCCGGCAGCTCCGCCGGCACGTCCTTCATCGAGTGCACGGCGAGCTCGGCCCGGCCTTCCGCAATCGCGACCTCGAGTTCCTTGATGAACAGGCCCTTGCCACCGACGGCCGCGAGCGGGCGATCCTGGATCCGGTCCCCGGTCGTCACGATCGGCACCAGCGACACCTCGAGGTCCGGCTGGTGGGTCCGCAGCAGGCCGGCGACGTGCTCCGCCTGCCAAAGGGCCAGCGTGCTGCGGCGCGTGGCGATCCGAAGGTGCTGCATGGCGGCATTGTGCCACGCGCCCATCTGGGCCGGCCGCGGGCGGCTTCCGGGGGCACGGTCGCACGGACTACGATACGGGGGCGGTACCGCGAAGGGGGCCGCGCTAAGGGGACGCCGATGCCGAAAAACCTGCTGTTGGCCGTCTTGCTCGCCGCCGCGCCGCTTGCGGCCGCGGATCCGGTCGAAGACGGAATCGGGCATACGCTCGGCTCCGACCGCTTCGCGGCAGGCGGATCCGTGACCGTCAGCGCGCCCACCGCAGGGTCTCTGTTTGCCGCCGGCGCGCGCGTTACCGTCGAGGCCCCGGTCGCGGGCGACGCGTACCTGGCCGGCGCACACATAGATTTGCGCGCACCGATCGCAAGGCGCCTGACCGCGGCCGGGGCGCAGCTCATCGTCAGCGGCAACGTCGAGCACAACGCCTGGCTCGCCGGCGCCTCGGTCGAGGTCCGGCCCGGCGCCCGCTTCGGCCGGCGGGTGGCGATGGCCGGTGGCGAGTTGTCGATGGCCGGCACCGTTGCCGGCGACCTGCAGATGGCCGGCGGCGAGGTGGTGCTGAATGGCGGCGTCGGCGGCGACGCCGAGCTTGCGGCCGCGCGCATCGAAGTCGGGCCCGAGGCAAGGATCGAGGGCCGGCTCCGTTACCGAAGCGACCACGAGATCATCGTCGCGCCCGGAGCTCAGATCGCCGGTGGCATCGAGCGCACCACGCGCGGCGGCAGCGCCTTCGACTGGCGCGACCGGTCCGGTTTTGCGCGCAACGGTTTTCCGCGCGGTCCGTCGTGGGTCACCGGCTGTCTGCTGTTCGGGGCGCTCCTGCTCTGGCTCGCACCAGGACTGTTCGCCGACACCAGCCGGCTCGCGCGCAGTGCCTGGCTGCAGAGCATCGGGCTCGGACTGGCGACGGTGTTCGTGGTACCTGTGGTGGCCGTGATGCTGTTCATCACGGTGATCGGCATACCGCTCGCGCTGCTCACCATCCCGATGTACGTCGTCTGGCTGCTGCTCGGCTACCTGGTCGGCGCCGTCGCGGTCGGCGACTTCGCGCTCGGCCACCTGGCCCCCGGGCGGACCGGCTCGACCGGCTGGCGGATCCTCGGCCTGCTGCTGGCACTGGTCGCGCTCGCGTTCGTGCGCGAGCTGCCGGTGATCGGCCGTCTCGCGGTTGCGCTCGTGTTTTTTGCCGGCGTCGGGGCGTTGTGCCTGCGGGTGTTCCGCCACTCGCGCCCGACGGCGGCGCCCGCCGCGTAGCGACGCCGCCGCAGCGGCCGCCGCTCAGCGCGGCGTGCCGGCGCCGCTGAACAGCGCGTCTTTGAGGCGGACGATCGTCGAGATGTCCTCGTCGCCGTGGCCGGTCGCGATCAGGCGCCGGTAGTGGATGCGGGTCGCCTCGACGATCGGCAGCTGCGCGCCGTGTCGGGCAGCCATGTCATGGCAGATGGCGAGGTCCTTGTCGTGCAGCCGCACCCGGAAGCCCGCCGGGTAGCTGCCGCGCGCCATGAACGGCGCGCGGTTGACGAAGTACCACGACGACCCGGCACCCTTGCCGAGCGTCTCGATGACCTTGTCGAGCGGCAGGCCTTCGGCCTTGGCGAACGCCATCGCCTCGGCGACGGCCTGTATCACGCCGGCACACAGGATCTGGTTGGTTGCCTTGGTCGCCTGACCGAAGCCCGTCGGTCCCATCAGCGTCACCGTGCGTCCGAGTGCCGCGAGCGCGGGACGGGCCCGCTCGAAGGCCTCGGCGGAGCCGCCACACATGATCGCGAGCGTGCCATCGCGTGCGCCTTCGACGCCGCCGCTGACCGGGCAGTCTAGAAACGCAACGCCGCGAGTGGCGAGGCGCGCCGCGGCGGCGCGTGCGGTGTCCGCCGAGACCGTCGAGCAATCGACGACCGTGAGGTCCGGGTGCGCACCTGGCAGCAGCGCGTCGATGACCTCGAGCACATCAGCGTCGGCCGAGACGCACAGCACGAGGACACTGACCGCGGCAGCGACCGCGGCCGGGTCGGCAGCCGCCTGGGCGCCGGTCTCGGCCGCGAGTGCCTCCGCCCTGGGGCGGCTGCGATTCCAGACGGCGGCCAGCAGGCCCGCCTTGTGCAGGTTGCGGGCCATGCCCTGGCCCATGGCTCCGAGTCCGATCAGTCCGGCTTTCACGCGAGCTCCGGCTGGATGGCGCCGCTCGGGCGCGGTCCGGCTAGTGAATCGCGAAATGGCTCCGATGGGAAGCCGCCGACGCCGCTGGCGTCAGGGCGACTCGCTGCTGCGGCAGGCGTCTTCGAGCTCGCGCCGCGCGTTGACTCGCTCGGTCTCGAGTTCGGCGTCGGTCAGGTAGATGCGTTCCTTGTCCGGGCCCTCGCGGTACAGGCGCCGCGACTGCACGTCCTTGGTGTACCGCTCCTTGGCAGCCTTGCACTCTTCCGAGCGCTTGGTGTCGACGTCGGCGTCGACCGCCTGCTTCAGGCGCGCGGCCTGCTCCGGCGTGTTCGGTCCGGGGCGCTGTCCCGGCGGGGCCGCGGCGGGCGCCGGTGGCGGTGCATTGTTCAGGGAGCTGTGGACGGTCGCGGTGAGGTCGACCGAGACCAGCTTGCCTTCGGGCGGCGGCGGCCGGTCGCTGTAGTGCAGGTGACCCTGCGGGTCGACCCACTTGTAGACCGCGCCGGCGACCGGCAACGACACTGCGGAGAGCGCGAGCAGCAGGGCGGCCGCAAACTCCGGTCGCGCCCGGCGCCGTGCCCTCGTCGGGATCGGGTCCATCGGTCGATTCCTCCCTGGTGGCCCGGCCGGCGCCTGGGCACCCCCCAGTGTCGCCTGCCTGCGCACCAAAAAGCTTGAAGCGCGTCACACCCGGACCGTACGCGCCGATCCTCGCACGGGGTCGGGCGCCAGGGAATCCCCCGGCGGGTGCGGTCAGCCCCCGCGGCGGACTGCCCTGACCCGGTTTGGCGCGACGCCGCGGCGCCTACCGGATCCTGGCCGTCAGTTCGACCTCGACGACGTCGGTGGGTTCGTACAGGCGCTGCACCTGGACCCAGGTCGCCGCCGGGAAGTCGGTGCCGTAATACGTCTTCCGGATTTCCTTCGCCTTGATGAAGGCGTCGATGTCGGTCGTGTAGACGTTTTCCTTGACGACGTCGTGGAACGTGAGTCCGTTCGCCTCGAGCGTCGCCTTGAGTTCAGCGTAAGCCATGCGCATCGCGTCCGGCATCGGGCCGACGCCGACGCTGCCGGAGATGTGAAGCGTGGTCCCGCTCCGCACCGCCTGGCAGTAGCCGATGTCACTTTCGAAGTCGTGCCGGTGAAAGCAGTTCTTTCCGGCGTGCTGCGCCCCTTGCGCGCACGCGGCCAATGCGGCGGTCAACAATACGCAGGCGAGGCCTCGGTACATCGCTGATTGCTCCTGTGCTGATCGTTCGCGTGCCGAGCTCGCACTATGTTGGCGTCAGCCGCCGTGGAACCCGCACACGCTGCGCAGCCGATCCGTTCGTCGACGCTACGCCCCTGTCCGCGTACTTGCTGCGATCCGCGATCGCCCTGCGCAGCAGCCGGGCGACGGCCTGACTCCTCGCCGTCGCGACGTCCCCGATCTTCACGTGGCGCAGCCGCTTGCCGGTTCCTTCGAGCAGCCATCCGGGTCGGGCAGCATGGCGCCGTGGTAGAAGCCGAGGTTCACGTACGAGCGCTGCGCCGCAATGTACGCATAGTGCTGACTCATCTTCTTCGGGCCGACACCGAAACTCGCGATCCTCATCTTCAGCCAGACGATCTCGACGAAGGCCCTGTGCAGCGCGGCGATCTGCGCGCGCAGCGCTTTGCAGATCGGCCGCAGATTCGGCGCGGCGGCCGCCAGGACAGCCGCGAATGGTCCGTGGGTCCCGTCGCTGTTCATCGCCGCCCCGTGATTTGGAAAACGATAGTCGAAGCGCTCGGCGTGCGATTCGCGTTGCCCGCTGCTGCAGGTGCCTGCCGCATCGCCGTGAGCGGCTCCATCGTGCCGTTGGTCTCGCCGACGCTGCTTTCCAGGGCCTCCGCGCTTTAGCCTACAGGCTTCGGCCATATCGTGCCGGCCGGTGCGCCAGGAGTGCTGGCCGCGTTCGTGGGCGACATCTGTCACCGCCTTGCAACGTGGGGTCGGCCGGGCACACGAGCCGCCGCCCGGGTCGCCGCGCTAGCTCGTCAGCCACGTGGCGAACGCGAGCCACGACGGCGTCGAGCTGACCACGAGTCGCAGCGGCTGCGACAGGACAAGGAAGAGTCCTCCCCACAGCGTTGCCGGATGCAGACGACGCAGCGTCGCGAAATCACGGATCACGATCGCGACAACGAACAGGTCGGCACCGAGGAAAAACCCCGGCGGCCCGAGCGCGTCCACGCCCGGCAGGCGGGCGATCGCCGCCGTGACGAGCTCCACCGTAGCCAGGATGACGAGCCGCTTGTGATAGTCGCTGCGGCGCCGGTTGAGGATGGCGGCGCCGAGCAGCGCCGGGAAGACGATCACGGACATCAGCGGGATGCTCAGGAACGCAAGCGGCGGCGGCCCGCCCGGCGGGCCGAGGACGCCCGCCTTCGCGCGGACGATCGCGGTGACCGCCAGCAGCACCGTGATGACGCCGGCGAGAATCACACCGGCGACGCCGAGGCGCCGGTGCCAGCCGACGCGTCCCGCGGCGATCAGCGACGTCTGCGTGACGAGCAGTACGATCCAGGCCGTCATGATGGCGCCGTGCACGTGCAGCAGCGGCGTCAGCTCCGGCCCCATGTGGAACTGCGCCTTCAGGAAGTAGGACCGCGCGAAACCGGCGAAAGCGACGGAGGCGAGTAGCAGGGCCAGCCCGCTCCAGAAGTACCGCTCGCCGCGGCGCGGCGCTGCGCCCGGCGAGCTGTCGCGGCTTCGCTCGCTCGCGGTGGCGGATAGTGAATTCATGTGTCCCCCGGCGTGGTTGTGGCGTGGCCGCGCCCCGTGTTCGCGGTCAGCCGTGCATGTCATGGCCACCGGCTGGCGCGGCGGTCGCAAGTGTCGGCGTTGTTTCCGGCCGCGCGCTAGGATGCACGCAGTCGAATGGCGGAGCAATGCCGGGTCGCCGTGCGCCCGCCGCTCGCGTCACTCCGCGCGAGCTCAGCATGGCGGATCGTTCGGCGCAGCCTGCCTCGATGGCCAGCCGACGTGGGCCAGCTGCAGCAGCAGCTGCGGCAGCGTGTGCACCCCCATCTTCTGCATGATGCGGCGGCGGTGGGCCTCGACCGTCCGCTTGGTGATGCCGAGCTCAGTCGATACGCGGTCGTAAGGGACGCCGTCGATCAGGCGCTCGAGGACCTCCTGCTCGCGCGCCGTCAGGAGTGCGAGATGAGCGAGAACCGCCTGCCTCATGCGGGACCTGGCGGCGTCGGCAGTCGACTTGCGCAATGCGTGGTTCACGACGTCGAGCAATTGCTGCTCGCGCACCGGCTTCAGCAGGTAGTCGGCGGCCCCGCGTCGCATCGAGCTGACCGCCGATGCCACGTCGCCATGCGCCGTCGCGAACACGACGGCAAGCGGCGAGCCGGTTGCCCGCAGGCGCTCGTGAAGATCGGCCCCGCTCATGCCGGGCAGACGCAGGTCGAGCACGACACAGCCGGCCGCCCCGGTATCGGCTGCGGCGAGGAAGCTGGCCGCTTCGCGGAAATCCTCGATGCGGTAGCCGAGCGGCTGCAGCAGCTGTCGGTACGACCAGCGCACGTCGTCGTCGCCGTCGACGATGTAGACGCGCGGCATCTCGTTGGCGGCGCTTGCCATGAATTCTCCCGCGGGCCGTCGGGCCCGGAGCGCGCGCCGGGGAGCCGTGCGAGCGCGTTTCCAGGTCTGCCCGACCTTGCAGGCTGGGCATCAGCGGGGAGCTTGTCATCCGCAGAATTGCGGAGACGCCCGGCGCGCCGCAGCGCGTCACGGGCGGAGTGGGGACGAGGACTGCCGGGAGCCCCGCGCGCCGGGAGTAACCACGGGGGCAACGTCCGGCGTGCCCTGCTAATCGATAATCGTTCCGCGGCGCGCAGTGATCGGCCGCTCGCGAAATGACGGTCGCCGCAACGCGGGCGGCGGCTCAGTCAAAGCGCTTCGGAATTCGTCTCGCCGGTGCGGATGCGGATCACCTGCTCGAGGCCGACGACGAAGATCTTGCCGTCGCCGATCTTGCCGGTGCGCGCGACGTTGGTGATGGCCTCGACCACCTGGTCGCAGATCGAATCATCGACCGCGAGCTCGATCTTCGTCTTCGGCACGAAGTCGACGCGGTACTCGGCCCCGCGGTAGAGCTCCGTGTGGCCGCGCTGCCGGCCGAAGCCCTGCACCTCGGTGACCGTGACTCCCTGCACGCCGATGTCGGCGACCGCCTGACGAACCTCGTCGAGCTTGAAGGGCTTGATGATCGCGATGATCCATTTCATGGGCTGGCGAGGGGTCCTGGGCCAGGAGGTGCGCGTTCGCCGCGCGTGCTGCGCGCCACCGAAAAATGCAGTTTCCATGCCAGTGGTACCGTCGTGCGAAATCAACCGCTTACCGGGCCGCTATCGCAGCGTCCGGAGCGGGTAGCACTGTTCTGGTGCGCACCCGGTATCCGTTGCGTGAATTCGGGGCGTCTGGGCTTGACCTCGGCGGCGCCAGCCCCCACAACTGGACGCACGCCCGTCCATCGCCGAGGACCCCGTCATGAGCAGCAGTTTCGATCCGCGCTTTCTGGAGGACCTGGCGAAACGACTGTCGGACGCGATACCGCCGCAGCTCGCCGCATTCCGGAACGACGTCGAAGCCAACTTCAAGAGCGTGCTGCAGGCGGGCCTGGCGAAGCTCGACCTGGTCACGCGCCAGGAGTTCGACGTACAGGCGGGCGTGCTGGCGCGAACCCGTGAGAAGCTGACCGCTCTCGAGCAACGGCTCGCCGCCCTCGAGAAAGGTGCTGCAGGCGCCGCGCCCGGCGCCGACCCGGGGCCGCCGGCGACCTGAGTCGGAGCGACCGTCCCGTCGCGCAGCGACTCACGGGCCGAACGTCGCGGCGACTCCGTCCGCGACGCGTTGGAGCGCAGCGCCGGCGCGACTCGAATCGTCGCCAACGGCCGATCCGCGGTTGCAAGCGGATTCCCGCAGGCGACGGCGATCGACGTCGCGAGTCGGTTGCCCATTTCTCCCGGCCGTGCCGTTGTCGCAGGACCAGGACTGTGGCGGTGATCGCCAGGGTCGGGCGCGTCTCCGGTTGGACGCTTGGGTGCCGGCGCGGGTAAAATCGCCGCCCCTCAGTGCGCCCGTAGCTCAGCTGGATAGAGTGACGGTCTCCGAAGCCGTAGGTCGTGGGTTCGAATCCCGCCGGGCGCGCCAATCCTCACGGGTCCATTCCGGACACATGGGTAACGGTTTATGCCGTACTCATGGGAAACACTTCAGCGCCGAACGGGCTGTTGGCGCCTTCGACGCGACCGGGCAAGCAACTGAACGGCATCGCCGCGGGGCGGCTGCCCCGCGCAGGGACCGCCGGCGTTTCAGCGTCGGTGTTCGGAGGCCGCCAGATCGTCGATCAGCGAGATCAGCTGCGGCTCGGTGCCCGCCGAGCCCACGTCGGCCGTGTACTTGCCGTTGATCACCATCACGGGCACGCCGGTCACCTTGTAACGGCGCGTCAACTGCTCCGCGCGCTGCAGCTTGGTCTCGACCGTGAACGAGTGGTAGGTACGATCGAAATCGGCGTCGGAGACGCCGTTCGCCTTCAGGAACGTGCGCTGCAGCCTCTCGGACTCGGCAGGGTCCTGGCCGACGAGCAGGTTGTTCTTGACGTGGATCTCGCGGAACACGACCGCATGCAGCTGCTCGAGCTTGCCGAGCGCTTCGAGCGTGTAGAACAGCCGCGCATGCGAGCGGTGCACCTCGTTCCACATGACCGGTACGCGCCCGAATTCCACGAACGGCGCCTTGCCCTGGTGACGCCAGTTTTCGAGCGTCGGGTCGAGGTGGAAGCAGTGTCCGCAGCCATACCAGAACACCTCGATGACCTCGACCTTGTCCGGGCCGACGCTGGTTGGCTGCACCGGCACGAGAGTGGTGAAGCTCTTGCCCTCGACCCACTTGGCCGGGATCGGAGTGGCGGTCGCCGGCGTATTGGCTGCAACCGCGGCTGCGATCGGTGACAGGCCGGCCGCCAGGTCGGCGGCGCTCTCGCTCTCCTCGGTCATGCCGACGGCCTTCTCGACTACGGCGGCGGGCGTCGCACCGGGCGCGACCGCGACCGCGGCAACGCTCGGGCGCGCGCTGGCCGTACCTTTGTCTGCCGCCGGCGGCGGATGGCGGTTGCATCCGGCGATGACGGCCGCAACCGCGAATGTCGCGCCGAATACCCAGATCGATCTCTTCATGAAGCCTCCTCGACCCCGGCCGGCCGCCGGCATCCGCTTGGAGCCCGCCACGCGGCCCGGAGTTCAGAACGCAGGCGTCGACAGTGGAAAGGACTCAGCGGAGTCCCTGCAGGTATGCGGCCACGGCCGTGATGTCGGCGTTGCTCATCCGGCCGGCGATGTCGGACATGATCTCGGCCCCGGCCGGCGGCGCCGGCTGCCCGGCGACCGCCGCGTAGCGCGAGCGCGCGGCGTCATTCTTCAGCTGCGCTGCGACATAACCCGGTTGCTGCCCGCGGATCTGCGGCCAGCGGGCGGGGCCGTTGCCGCGGCCATTCGGACCGTGGCAGCCGATGCACGCCGGAATCGCGCGGGCGGCGTCGCCGCCGCGGTACAGCTTCTGACCTGCCTGCCACAACGCCGGGTCCGCCTCCAGGCCGACCAGTGTCTGCTGCTCGAAGTGGGAGGCGACGTCCGCCATGTCCTGCGGGCTCAGTGTCGCCGCCATCGGGTTCATCGCCGGCGCGACACGCACCCCGGACTTGAGCAGCTGCAGCTGCTCCACCAGGTACTCGTGGTGTTGGCCCGCGAGGCTCGGCCACTCCGGGTTCTCGCTATTGCCGGTCGGGCCGTGGCAGGCGGCGCAGAGCCCTGCCTTCGCGGCGCCCGCCTGGGGATCTCCGACCAGCGCTCGGTCGGCGGCCGCTGCGGCGCCGATACCGAGCAACTGCACGGCCACCGCGGCCGCGGCAATACGACTCTTCATAACGTTCCGACTCCGTGGGCGTTCGCGCGGCCCTGCTAGACTCGTGAGCCTGAGCGAATTCCGGATTCTACACGATGGCGGCTTTTCCCCGCGCGAGGTACCTGCAGGGGGCGCATGAGCCGGCACAGTTCGTTCCGGACTCCGGCGCCGAGGTCGCCTTTGCCGGCCGCTCGAACAGCGGCAAGTCGAGCGCCATCAACGCGATTACGCAGCGTCACGGATTGGCGCGCACGTCCAAGATCCCGGGCCGCACCCAGCTCATCAACTTCTTCGAGCTCGACGATGGGCGGCGCCTCGTCGACCTGCCCGGCTACGGCTTCGCGAAGGTGCCGCGGCCGGTCCGCGAGCACTGGACCGGCCTGCTCGAGACCTACTTCCGCGAGCGCGCGTCGCTGACAGCGCTGTACCTGGTCATGGATGCACGCCGTCCGCTCGGCGAGCAGGACTGGCAGATGCTGCGTTTCGCGCGCGCCTGCGGCCGGCTGGTGCACCTGCTGCTGACCAAGGCCGACAAGCTGTCGAGGAGCGAGGCGGCGAGCACGCTCGCGCGCGTGCGTCGCGAGGTTGGCGAGCTGGCACACGCGCAGCTGTTCTCGGCGACCGCCAACACCGGCGTCGACGAGGCGCGTCGCGCGCTCTACCGGTACCTGCAGTCAAAAGAGCCCGGCGACGGGTGACCGCCGCCGGGCCAGACTAACCCGGCATGGGGATTGACCGGGTCTGAGCCCGCTCAGGGAGGGAGGCGGGGAACGTCCTGCGACGTTCACTTATTGCGACCGGGTGACGCCGCTCGAGTTCCGCGCGCGCGGTGAAGAAACGTCAACGCCGGTGGCCTCAGTGCGCCTCGTCCCAGTTGGCGCCGACGCCGGCCTCGACCTCGAGCGGCACGCGTAGTGCCGCAGCGTCGCACATCAGCGACATCACCTTGGTCCGCACCTCGGCTACCGCGGTGGCATCGACCTCCAGCACCAGCTCGTCGTGCACCTGCATGACGAGCGTCGCCGGTGCGCGCTCGCGCTCGATCCAGTCGTCGACGGCCAGCATGGCTCGTTTGATGATGTCGGCGGCGGTGCCCTGCATCGGCGCGTTGATCGCGGCGCGCTCCGCGTACTGCTGTTGCTGCCGGTTGCGCGATCGGATCTCCGGCAGGTACAGCCGTCGACCCGCGACCGTCTCGACGAAGCCCTGCTCTCGCGCCAACCGCCGCGTCTCGTCCATGTAGCTGCGCACGCCCGGATAGCGTTCGAAGTAGCGCTCGATGTACTGCTGCGCGGCCCGCCGGTCGATGTCGAGGCGCAGCGCGAGGCCGAATGCCGACATGCCGTACATGAGTCCGAAGTTGATCGCCTTCGCGGCACGGCGCTGCTCGGCGCCGACCGCCGCGAGCGCGACGCCGAACATCTCGGCGGCCGTGGCCTGGTGCACGTCCAGTCCCTCGGCAAACGCTTTCAGCAGGCCCGGGTCGCCGGACAGGTGCGCCATGATGCGCAGCTCGATCTGCGAGTAGTCGGCGGCGAGCAGCAGCCGACCGGGCGGGGCGACGAACGCCTGGCGGATGCGCCGGCCTTCGGGCGTGCGGATCGGAATGTTCTGCAGGTTCGGGTCCGACGACGACAGCCGGCCGGTTGCCGCGACCGCCTGGTGATACGAGGTGTGGATCCGCCCGGTGCGCGGCTGCACCTGTTCGGCGAGCGCCTCGGTGTAGGTGCCCTTCAGCTTTGCCAGCGTGCGGAAGTCGAGGATCAGCCGCGGCAGCGCGTGCGTCGCGGCAAGATCCTCCAGCACGTCCTCGGCGGTGGACGGTTGTCCGGTCGGCGTGCGGCGCAGCACCGGGATGCCGAGCCGTTCGAACAGGATCTGCTGCAGCTGCTTCGGCGACTCGAGATTGAAGGGTCCGCCGGCGGCCTCGTGGGCGGCGCGCTCGAGTTCCCCGAGGCGCTGCGTGAACTCGTGACTGAGCGCTCGCAGGAACGCCGCGTCGACCAGTACGCCCGCGCGCTCCATGCGCCCGAGCACGGGCTGCAGCGGCTGCTCGAGCGTGTCGTAGAGCGCGGCCAGTCGTGGCAACGCTTCCAGCTGCCGCCGCAGCACGCGGTGCAGCCGCATCGTCACGTCGGCGTCCTCGGCCGCGTACTCGCCGGCGCTTTCGAGCGGCACCTGGTTGAACGTCAGTTGCTTGGCGCCGCGACCGGCGACGTCCTCGAAGTGGATCGTGCGGATGCCGAGGTAGCGCTCGGCGACCGAGTCCATGTCGTGGCGGGTGGCGACGCTGTTGAGGACGTAGGACTCGAGCATGGTGTCGAAGCGCAGGCCGGCCAGCCTGATGCCATGGTTGGCGAGGATGTGGGCGTCGAACTTGGCGTGATGGCCGACCTTCGGCCGGGCCGGATCCTCGAGCAACGGCCGCAGGCGTTCGAGCACCTCGGCGCGCGGCAGCTGCTCCGGAGCGCCCGGGTAGTCGTGCGCGAGCGGCACGTAGGCGGCCGCGCCGGGCTCGGCGCAGAACGACACCCCGACGATCTCGGCGCTCATGTAGTCGAGCCCGGTGGTCTCGCTGTCGAACGCGAACAGCGGCGCGGCGGAGAGCCGCTCGAACCAGTGCTCGAGCTCGGGCCACGTCAGCACCGTCGCATAGCTGCGCGGCACCGCCGCGATCGCCGCGTCGCCGGCGTCGGCCGGTGCGACCGGCGGCGGCACGACCGTGGGTCCGCGCGCGACCGGCGCCGCGGGTGCCGGCGAGCCGCCGGCCGGCGTCGGATCGAGCTCGCGCAACAGAGTCCGGAACTCGAGCTGCTGGTAGAGCGCCTGTAACCGCGCCCGGTCGACCGGCTTGAGCTTCAGGTCCTCGACCGCGAGCGGCAGCGCCAGGTCGCAGCGGATCGTCGCCAGCCGTCGCGACAGCTCGAGGTCGGAGAGGTTCGCGCGCAGGCTGTCGCCGACCTTGCCTTCGATGTCGGCGGCGTGCGCGACCAGCTGATCGAGCGTGCGGTACTCGGCCAGCCAGCGGGCTGCGGTCTTCGGGCCGACCTTCGGCACGCCCGGGATGTTGTCGGAGGTGTCGCCCACCAGCGCCAGGTAGTCGATGATCTGCTCGGGGAAGACGTCGAACTTCGCCTTGACGCCGGCGCGGTCGAGTGTCGTGTTGGTCATCGTGTTGACGAGCGTGATCCGCTCGTCGACCAGCTGCGTCATGTCCTTGTCGCCGGTCGAGATCACGACCGGCATGCCGGCGGCGGCGGCCTGGCGGGCCAGCGTCCCGATCACGTCGTCGGCCTCGACTGCCTCGATGCGCAGCAGCGGCAGCCCGAGCGCCTCGACGACGGCGAGCAGCGGCGCGACCTGCGCGCGCAGCTCGTCCGGCATCGGCGGCCGGTGTGCCTTGTAGGCCTCGAACAGCTCGTCGCGGAACGTCCGGCCGGGCGCGTCGAACACGACCGCGAGATGGGAGGGCGCCGTCTCGCGCAGGAACTTCTGCAGCATGCTGACGACGCCGAACACGGCGCCGGTCGGTTCGCCGCGCGAGTTGGTGAACGGCGGCAGCGCGTGGAACGCGCGATACAGGTACGACGAGCCGTCGATCAGGTAGAGACGCTGGGCGTCGGCCATGTCAGGGCCGAGGTGCCGGCGGGTCCTGGTCGTCGCCGGGCTGGCGCGGTGCCGGCGGCGTTGCGGGCGTCGGGGCGTCGGTCGGCGGCGTGCGGATCACGACGGGTGCAGTCGCGCGCGACGGCAGCACCAGCGGGCCCTTCTGGCCGCAGCCGGCAAGCAGCGCGAGCGCGACCAGGGCGGCGAGCAGGTGCGGACGCATGCGGACGGGCCTCCGGTCGGGGCCGCAGTATAGCCGCGCGGCCGGGAGTCCGGTCAGCGCGAGTCGACGACCGCGAGCGTCATCCGCGACAGGCACACGAGCTGCGCCGACGGGTCGCGGATCTCCACCTGCCAGACGTGGCTGCGCCGGCCGAGGTGCACCGGCCGCGCGGTGCCCGTCACGACGCCGCTGCTGACCGAGCGCAGGTGATTCGCGTTGATCTCCTGGCCGAGGCAGCGGAACGCCCGGTAGTCGACACAGAGGTTCGCCGCGACGCTGCCCAGCGTCTCCGCGAGCGCCAGCGAGGCGCCGCCGTGCAGCAGTCCCATCGGCTGGTGGGTGCGGTTGTCGACCGGCATGGTGCCGGCAAGCCAGTCGTCGCCAGCCGCCGTGAACACCATGCCGAGGTGCGCCGACAGTCCGACGTCGAAGGTGCTGTTCAGCCGCTCGATCGTGAACGGCGCGTACCAGATACTCATGCTCGAACGCTACCCTGCCCGGCGTCGCCCGTCCACGCAGGGCAGCGGTCGCCGGTGTAGGCTTGGGGTCGACGGGGGAACATGAGCGCCGCGACCGACATCTCGCTCGACGACAAGTACAGCCGCGACCGCGGCCGCGTGTTCCTGGGCGGCACCCAGGCGCTGGTGCGCTTCGAGCCCGGCGTCAACGAGGACCTCGCGGCGACGACGATATGGGGCACGCAGCAGGTGCCGTTCCTGCCGGGCGCGCCGTTGAAGCGCGAAATGGGCAGCTGGCTGCTGCCGGTGTTCCGCCTGCTTGCGCGCTTCCGCTTTCTGCGTGGCACGGTCTTCGATCCGTTCGGCCGCCAGGCCGAGCGCCGGCTGGAACGGGGCCTGATCGCGGACGACGAGCGGCTGGTCGCAGAGTTGACGGCGGGCCTCGGGCCCGAGCGTCACGCACTCGCGGCCGAACTCGCCTGCCGGCCCGAGCACTTCCGCGGCTTCGGCCACGTCAAGGAACGCCACGTCGCGCTCGTCGCCACCCGCCGGGACGAGCTCTTGCGCCGCTGGCGGGCGCCGGATGCCGGCCCCGGCCGCGCGGCCTGACGCGACGGCTGGCGGCAAGTGCAGCGCGGACCGTGATGGCAACGCATCGGGTACACGGAGCAACGGCGATGGCAGGCAGGACGCGTGGACGGCGCTGGTTCGCGGGCGGAACAGCGCTTGCGCTGTCGGCGTTCCTATCGGGCAGCTACTGCAGCTACCGCGGCTACTACACTCCCGGCGGCGCGGGTGCCGCGAGCGGACCGACGACGATCGGCCCGGTCAGTGCGTTCGCCAGCATTTTCGTCGACGGCGACGAGTTCGCGACCGGCACTGCGACGATCACGATGGACGGCAGTGCCGCGAGCGAGCCGGCGCTGCATATCGGGCAGGTCGCGACCGTGACCGGCACGCCTGGCGGCAGTGCGACCACGATCGCCACCTATACGCGGCTGGCGGGCCCGGTGACCGCGATTGACCTCTCCGCCGGCACGGTCACGATCCTCGGCCAGACGGTGCTGATCACCGGCGATACGATCGTCGGCGCCGGCCTGGCGCCGACCGACGTCGGTGGCCTCGCGCTCGGCGCGAGCGTAGTGGTCGACGGCTACCGTACGTCCACGGGCCTGATCGCATCGCGCTTCGAGCTCGGCAGCCTTGCGCAGGCGGCGCGCGTCGGCGGCATCGTGGCGCAGCTGGACGGCCTCCAACAGACGTTTACGCTCGCCGGCACCACGGTCAGCTTCGCGACGCTCGGCATCCTGCCCGCCGGCGTCAAGACCGGTTCCTACCTGATCGCGAGCGGCAGCGTACAGAGCGCGGCGCTGACGCCGACTCTGGCGGCGACGCAGCTCGCGCCGTTGACCGAGAGTCCGGCCGGCGGCAATGGCGCCGCCGGCGTCGTGCATGGGGCGATAACGCGTTTCGCGTCGCTTGCGGATTTCGACGTCGCGGGTCAGCCGGTGACGACGACCGCGACCACGCTCTATCTCGACGGGGCCGCGACCAGCCTCGCGGCCGACGTCGAGGTCGAGGTCGCCGGCACCTATGACGCTTCCGGCCGGCTCGACGCCAGCAGCATCGACATCTCACCAGCCGCGGTCGTGCGCATCGTGGGACCGGTCAGCGCGCTCGATGCGGGCGTTGCGACGATCTCGGTCGCCGGCACCACGCTCGCGACCGACGCGCACACGCGCTGGGACGACCGCGGCGTGCTGCAGCAGCGGACCTTCGCGTTCGCGAACGTCGCGGTCGGCGACTGGGTCGAGGTGCGCGGCGTCGCGACCGGCAGCCTCGCCGCCACCGCCCACGTGCTCGAGCGCCGCGTGCAGCCGGCGACGGGATTGATCGAACTGCAGGACGTCGCCGCTGCGATCGCGAGCCCTTTCCTGACGCTGACCGGCATCAGCGTCAACGGGCGCGCGGCGATACTGAGCGACGTGAACGGCCAGCAGCTCACGCTCGCGACGTTCTTCAGCCTCGCGCCGGGGCGCATCGTGCGCGCGACCGGCACGCTTGCCGCGGACGGCAGTCTCATCGCGCAGACACTCGCGCTGCGCCAATGACGGCGAGGCGGCCTGCGGCCGCGCCGCGCGCGGCCGTGCCGCGGCGCTACCGGGCGGATTCCCGGGACGGGCTGCAGCGACGGCTGGCGACAGCGCTCGACACGGCCGATGGCGCGCTTGCCGCCGAGTTGATCCACGAGCTGTGGATGCGCGGCGAGATCGGCATCAACATCGAGCGGGCGCTCGAGCGTCTGTGGGCGGTAGCGCGGGACGGCGTGCCCGACTGGCTGCCGATGCGCTACGTCGAGTGGCTGCCGCTCGCATACGAGGTCGCTGCCCGCTGCGTCGCCGCACGGCGCGGCCGCTCGAACCTGTACCTGGTGCTGCTCGACTACCACGACGCCGCCGGGGAACCCTACGGCGTCTACGTCGGCATGACCGGCTACGCGCCTGCCCTGCGCTTCGATCAGCACAAGGCCGGAATCCGTGCGTCGGGCAGCGTCCTGAAGCGCGGGCTCGAGCTGCTCACGGGTCCGACGCTGCACCTGCAGGGGATCGGCCGCAGCGAGGCGGAACGCATCGAGGCGGAGCTTGCCGAGGCGTTGCGCGCGGCGGGGCTGCGGGTCCACGGCGGTCACTAGACGGATTGCGATTCCGGCGCGGAGCGGCGTACCCTCGGGTCGACCGCTTCGCCGGCGCGATCGTGCGCCCGGCGCTTTCGGCCCGAGGCTTCCGTGCGACCACCGCGCGCCACCCCGTCAACCGCGGCAGAGTCGGCGGCCATCGACGCCCGCTACGGACTCGAGCCGGTGCTCGAGCCCGGCGAGCCGGTGGCCGGCCTCGCCGAGTTCGTCAGCATCGCTTGCCCGTACTGCGGCGAGCGCTACTCGACGGCGGTCGACCTGACGGGCGGGTCATTCCGTTACGTCGAGGACTGCCAGGTCTGCTGCCAGCCGATCGAGATCACGGGCGAGATGGACGACACCGGGGCGCTCGAACGCTGGAGCGCGCAGCGGCTGGACTGACCGCGGCGCGGTTCAGTCCTTCGACATCAGTGCCTGCAGCCAGGCCGCGCGCTGCGTCTTGCAGACGTAATCGTTGACCCCGAGCTGCTCGGCGACGATTTCGACCGCAGCGCTGAACGCGGTCGCCTGCGGGACCTCGATGAAACCGTCCGCTTCCTCGTGGCTGGACGAGATCTGCGCGCCGGCCGCGCGCGCCAGGCGCATCAGGTCGTCGTTCTCGGCAAGACAGTGCATGAACAGGCGCTCGGCGCCGATCAGGCGCGCATGGCCGAGCGCCCGCCGGAGCAGCAGCGTGCCGATGCCCCGGCGGCGCGCGTCCGCGCGCACGCTAATGCCGAGTTCGACGATGCCGCCGGACGGGCAGAGGTGCAGGACGCCCTGCAGTCGCAGCTCGTCGTCGAAGACACCGAGGATCGTCGAGCGGGCAAAGTCGATACCCCGGACATAGGCCTCGATCGACGCGCGTCCCATGTAGCCGCCGAAACGCAGGTAGGCATCGCGTGGGGAGAGCGCGAGGAAGTGCTGCAGCAGCGCCGCGCGGTGCTCCGGCGCCAGGTGACGAGCGTTCAGCTGCAATTTAATATACTCATAATTATCAATGTATTGCATAATTATACCGCAATGCAGCATCAACGGGATCCGAACTTGCCACGGCGCGGCCGTACTTCGGCGCCGCCGCTTGCGCCGGCGGCGCCCGCAGTGGAGGATTCCGGGCCCGCCGGATCGCATCACAGCGCCCCGAACAGCCGGCAGACCGACTCTGGAGACAAGCAGCGCTTGAAGAAATTCGCCCGACTGACCTTCGTTGCGCTGGCGTGGTGTGCCTCGATCGCCGATGCCGCCGCCGCAGCGCCGTCGCTCGCCGAGGAAACCGAGCAATTGCGCGCCTGGCACGCCGAGCGGGCCGCCGGCCTGACCCGCGACGATGGCTGGCTGACCGTGGTCGGCCTTTATTGGCTCAAGGAGGGCAGCAACAGCTTCGGCCGCTCCCGCGACAACGCGGTGTCGTTGCCCGGCACCGGGCTCGCGCCGCACGCCGGCCACTTCGTTGTCACCGGCCACTCCGTGCGGTTCGTGGCCAGGGCTGGCAGTGGCGTGACGGTGTCCGGCCGGCCGGCCGGCACGGTTGAACTAGAGCCGGGCGACGAGGCGCATCCGGTCGTGCTGGAGTCCGGTTCGGTGCGTTGCTTTGTCATCGAGCGCGGCGGCCGTTTCGCACTGCGTGTCCGCGACCTCGCGAGCCGCGAACGGCGGGAGTTCGCCGGGCTCGACTACTTCCCTGCCGATCCGGGCTGGGTTGTCGACGCGCGCTTCGAGAGCTACGAACCCGCCCGCCATCTGACGATCATCAACGTGGTCGGCATGGAGGTCGACATGGTCTCGCCCGGCGCGCTGGTGTTCGAGCACGACGGCCACGAATCGCGCCTCGACGCGCTGTCGGAAGACGACGAACAGCGCGAGCTGTTCCTGATGTTCGCCGACGGCACGTCCGGCCATGAGACCTACGGCGCCGGCCGGTTCCTGTACGTGCCGTGGCCGCGGGACGGAGTCGTGCGCGTCGACTTCAACAAGGCCTACAACCCGCCGTGCGCATTCACGCGCTTCGCGACCTGCCCACTGCCGCCGCCGCAGAATCGCCTGGTGCTGCCGATCCGCGCCGGTGAACTGCGCTACTCCGCCGCGACCCACTGACGGCCGCTGGGCCGCGGTCGTTCAACGGCGGCTCGCGAGCGCCTTGATCAGTACGTCCCAGTACGTGAGGCCCGCGTAGAAGTTCACGACCGGCAGGCGTTCGTCCAAGCCGTGCGTGACGTAGTCGCTTTCCTTGATGAAGATCGACGTCGTGCCATAGGTCGGGATGCCAGCGTTGCGGTAGACCGAGCCGTCGGTCGCGTACTCAGCCATCGACGGCACAATCGGCGTCCCCGGATGGACGGCGGCGATCGCCCGTTCGACCGCGCGCAGCACGTCCGGTCGCAGCGGCGAGGCGTCGGACAGGAGCGGCTCGCCCTCGATCTCGATGTGGACGGCGCGGCCCACGGCGTCCTGCAGCGTCTTCTGTACGGCGGCGACCGGGTGCCCCGGAAAGATCCGGCAATTGACCGCCGCGGTCGCAGACTGCGGCAGCGCGTTTCTGGCATGCCCGCCCTGCAACATCGTCGCGACGCAGGTGGTGCGCGTCTTGCCGACGTAGCCGGACTCGGCCCAGAGCGGCGCCGCGGTCGCCTCGCTCGGCGCTGCGGCGAAGCTCGTGAGCGCCGCGCCCAGCGGTCCCGCCGTCGCTCGCCCGGCCGCGGCGAGCTCGCCGAGCGTCCACTCGGAGGACATCACCGGGAAGCGGATGCGCTGCACCGCCTTCAGTGCATCGGCCAGGTCGTAAATCGCGTTGTCGACGTGCGGCCGGGAGCTGTGGCCGCCCGGATTGCGGGTTGTCAGCAGGAACGTCACCGAGCTTTTCTCCGCGCCCTGCAGAAAATACAGCACCGCCCTGCCGCTGACCTCGTCGAGCTTGCCGAAGCCGCCGTCGCTGTTGAGCGCGAACTCCGCGTCAACGAGCGCCCGGTGGTTCGTGACGAGATCCACGGCGGTTGCCTGCTCGGTCTCCTCGTCGCCGCTGAACTCGATGATCAGGTCACGCGTAGGCACGAAGTGTTCCGCCCGCAGGCGCAGAAACGTCTCGGTCAGGAGCGCCACCTCGTTCTTGACGTCGGCCGTGCCGCGTCCGTAGAAGAAGCCGTTCGCCTCGATCAGTGCGAACGGGTCGCGCTGCCAGTCGGAGCGCTTCGCCGCCACCACGTCCAGGTGGGCGAGCAGAGCGATCGGGCGCCCGCCAGAGCCGTCGCCGCGATAGCGGACGACGAGCGAGGCGGTCTCGCCGAGCGGCACCACCTGCACATCGCCGGCCGGGAAGCCCGCCTTCAGGAACAGCCCTGCGAGGTACTGCGCCAGCTTCGGCACCTGGCCATTGCCGGGCGCGGTCTCGAAGGCCGTGATCGTCGCGAAGATCTCGCGCGCTTCGGCGCGCACGGCGGGCGCATCGGGCGCGGCGGCCCGCGCTTGTGTCGCGAGCATCAGGCTGGCAGCAAGCAGAACGGTGCGGTGCATTGAATCTCCAGGGGGCTGGCTCGAGCGGCAAGACAGAACTTGACTATATCGTGTGTTGAATCGCCCGACGCTAA